>CAXTBW010000009.1:0-23822 GCA_964242925.1 uncultured Acetobacteraceae bacterium | reverse complement strand
TACTGGAACCTGAATGACCAGACTCGGGCCTGGTCGCAGGGCTTCTTCGCCAAGACCGGGCGCATGCCGACCATGCTGCAAGCGGGCGCTTATTCCTCCACCATGCACTACCTGCAGGCGGTGCGGGCCGCCGGGACCGACGAGGCCGGGCCGGTGATGGCCAAGATGAAGGAGATCCCGATCCACGACTTCTTCGCCCCGGACGGCCACATCCGCGCCGATGGGCTGATGGCGCACGACATGTACCTGTTCCAGGTGAAAACGCCCACGGAGTCCAAGGAGCCGTGGGACTACTACAAGCTGGTCGCGACGGTCCCGGCCGACCAGGTGTCGCCGCCGCTGAGCGAGAGCACCTGCGCGCTGGTCAAGAAGTAGCGGGATCGGGCGCAGGGCGGCTACGATGATCGCGGCCAGGTCGGCGCCCGGTTCTCCAGCGTCAGCGTGTGGCCGCACGGTCCAGCTGAAAGCCCTTTTCGCTCGAGCCCCCTTTCCATGGGCCCGATCAGCCAGCAATGTCCGCCGGGGCAGGTCTTGAAGGGCCGGCAGGGAGCACGTCGCCGTGGCGCAAGGAGGGAGTCTGGCTGGCCGGGTGGCCGTGGTGACGGGCGCCGTCCTGGCGCGCGAGTTGGCTCCCGACAACATCACGGTGAACGCCATCGCGCCCGGCCCGATCGCGTCGGCCATGACCACCAACCTGGCCCAAAGCCTGCGCGCGTTGATCCCCGTCGGGCTGGATGGGGCGGACGGAGGACGTGGCGAACGCCGCATTGCTCCTGGCGGGCGAAGGCGCATCCTTCATCACGGCCGAGATCCTGGACGTCAATGGCGGCATGTGGGCCGATTGATCGCAACGGTGCGCATCTGGGATCAAAGCTTCAGCGACCTCGACCGTGTGCCCGCTGTGCCGCTCGATCGGCATGGGGCGGCACTCATTCCGCCGGGCGACGGCGTGGCGCTGCACGGCCTGCGCGACTGGCTGGCCGCAGCGGCGCCCATGCGTCCCCCCGTGCACGAATACATGCTCGAGGCGGACAAGGCGCCCGCCGAGGAGGCTTTCATGAGCGAGCAGGGGAGCGGCCGCCAGCTTCCTTATCCCTGCTCTGCTCTGCCTGTCCGAATGGAGAAACAATGCCGCAACTCGTAAACTTAGCAACGTCGGAAGAGCGCCGCGCCTCGGGCGCCGTCTCGCCGGCGAGGGTGTTCTGGGCCACATGGTTCGGTTGGATGCTCGACGGCTTCGACATCGCCGTCTACGGATACGTGCTGGTGATGGCTTTGACCGAGCTTTTGCCGGCGAGCGGCATCGCCGCCACTGGCGCCAATATCGGATTCTACGGCGGCCTGCTGTTCTCGATCTTCATGTTGGGCTGGGCCTGCTCGATGTTCTGGGGCTGGGCTGCGGACCGCGTCGGACGGGTGCGGGTGATGTGCTGGACGATCCTCGTCTACTCGGTCTTCACGGCGCTGTGCGGCCTGTCCACCGGGGTCGTCATGTTCGCGATCTTCAGATTCATAGCGGGGTTCGGCGTTGGCGGCGAATGGGCGGCAGGCACCCCGCTGCTGCACGAATCCGTGCCGGAAGCCATGCGGGTCCGCCTCGCGGGATGGCTGCACACGGCGACGCCGGTCGGGCAGTTCCTTGCTGCGCTCGCGGCCCTCACCTGCGCCAACTTCCTCGGCTGGCGCGGCATGTTCCTGATCGGCATCGCGCCTGCCGCGCTCACGCTCTATCTGCGCCGCAAGATCCCCGAGCCGCCGAAGCACGCCCGGACGGCGACGTCGAGCTTCGCCTCGCTGTTCGGCCGCTTACAGGCCAGGACCACTTGGTCGGCGGGGCTGATGATGAGCTGCATCATCTTCGGCCTCTGGTCGTCCAACTTCTGGGCGCCGACGGTGGTGATCACCAAGCTGATCGCCGCCGGGTCCACACCCGGCCATGCTCAGACGATGGGCGCCGTCACCGGCCTTATCACCAACGTCGGCACGTTGGCGGCGTGCCTGATCATGCCCTGGCTCACCGCGCGGTTGGGCGGGCGCCGCACGACGGCGGTCGTGTTCTTCATCGGGTCGGTCCTGTCCATCCTGGCGTCCTACTACGTGGCGATCCAACGCCTGGACGACCTCGTGTTGTTTTTGTGGCTGCTGCCCGTGCTGGGCTTCTTCACCAACGGCGTTTTCGCGCTTTACACGATCTGGCTGCCGGAGATGTTCTCGTCGGCGCAGCGCGGGTCCGGGTCGGGTTTCGCGTTCAGCTTCGGCCGCCTGCTCGGCGCTGCCGGACCGACCCTCGTCGGCGCCCTCGCGGCTTTGGTCGGCGGCTTCCCGCTCGCGATCTCGCTGCTGTCGGGCGTCTACGTGGTAGGCCTGTTCTTCATTATGCTGGCGCCTGAGACGGGGCGCCACGCATTGGCGGATTAGGCGCGCGCCACCTCGGAACCCACGAACGCCAGGGGCCGAAAACAACGACCCGCCATCGCGAGCCGCCGCTTGGCGGCGCGGCGATTAAGGCGGCACGTACGGTGCTGCGGGCTGGATTGCTTCGTCGCAATGACGACGTAGGGCGGGCTACGCCGGGTTGAGCACGGACCACAGCTTGCCGGCGGTGGCCGGCATGTCGATGTCGACCAGGCCGGCCACCGGGTGCAGCGCGTCCACCACCGCGTTCATCACGGCGGAGGGCGCGCCGACCGCACCAGCCTCCCCGGCGCCCTTCACGCCCAGCGGATTCGTCTTGCAGCGCACGTTGCGCAGCGTGATCGACAGGCCCGGGAAGTCGCCGGCGCGCGGCATGCGATAATCCTGGAACGAGCCGGTGAGCGGCTGGCCGGTGCCTTCGTCGTACGCCACGTTCTCGTGCAGGGCCTGGCCCACACCCTGCACGATGCCGCCCTGCACCTGGCCCTCCAGCATCAGCGGATTGATCGTCACGCCGAAATCGTCGACTACGGTGTAGCGTTCGATCGCCAGCCCGCCGGTCTGCGGATCGATCTCCAGCTCCACGATGTGACAGCCGTTCGGGAAGGTCGGCGCCTCGGGAATGCGCTTATGGCTGGAGTCGAGCGCGCCTTCGCGACCCGCCGCCCGTGCGGCCCGGTCCAGGTCGAACAAGCTGATCCTCCGATCGGTTCCAACGACGCTGAAGGCGGCATCGGCGAACACCAGGTCGTCTTCCGCCACCTCCATCATCTCGCCGGCCAGGACGCGCCCCTTGGCGACGATCTCGTCCGACACAGTGAGGATCGCGGCGCCGCCGACGGCCAACGAGCGAGATCCTCCGGTCAGCCCCAAGGGCGTGCGGGCGGTGTCGCCGATCACCAGCGTGACGCGGTCGGGCGCGATGCCCAACTGATCCACGATGAGCTGCTTGTAGGCTGTGCCTATGCCGGTGCCATACTCGACGTTGCCCATCACGAGCTCGATGCGGTCGCCCTCGGTGAACACGATCTCCGCCGTTTCAGGGGCGCCGCCGCCGCAGCGCTCGGTATAGACGGCCATGCCGATGCCGCGCAGCCGGCCCTGCGCCGCCGCCGCCGCCCGGCGGGCGGGAAAGCCGGCCCAGTCGGCCTGCTGCATGCACTGCCGCATCGCCTGCGCGAACTCGCCCGAGTCGATCACGAGCTTGGTGGCGTTGGTGTAAGGCAGCGCATCCGGCGCGATGAGGTTGCGCTGGCGTATCTCGTCCACCCCGATCCCCATCTCGCGCGCGGCCTTGTCGACCAGCCGCTCGATCAGGTACGAAGCCTCTGGGCGCCCGGCCCCGCGATAGGCGCAGACCGGCGTGGTGTTGGTGCAGATGCCCTTCACATTGATGTCGGCCGCCCCGATCGCGTAGAGCCCCGGGTAGAGGTCCGACGACCGTGTCGGAACGTACGCCCCCATCGGCGACAGGTAGGCGCCGATATTCGCCAGCACCCGCACGCGCAGTCCCAGAATGCGCCCCGTCTCGTCCAGCGCCAGCTCCGCCTCGGTGACGTGGTCGCGGCCGTGATTGTCGGCGAGGAAGGCTTCCGACCGGTCCTCCTGCCACTTCACCGCGCGTTGCAGGCGGCGGCTGGCCCAGACCACCAGCGCCTGCTCGGGGTAGACGAAGGCCTTCATGCCGAACGCCCCGCCCACGTTTGGCGTGATCACCCGCAATTGGTCGCGGGGCAGCTTCAGGATGACGTCCGCCATCGGGTCGCGCACGTGGTGCGGCCCTTGCGAGGTGGTGTACAGCGTCGAGCTTCCATCCGCCGGAAGGACTAGCGCGAGCGCGTTGCGCGGCTCCATCGGATTGGCGACGAGCCGGTTGTTCACGACCTTGATGCCGACAACCCTGGCGGCGCGGGCGAAGGCCTCGTTGGTTGCCGGGATGTCGCAGGTGTCGTTGTCCCAGTCGAACACGACGTTGCCGGCCACATCGTCGAACAGCAGCGGCGCACCGGGCGCGACCGCGGCCTCCACCCCGACCACCACGGGCAGGAGCTCGGTCTCGACCTCGATCGCCTCGGCCGCGTCCTTGGCCTGGGCGAGCGTGTCGGCCACGATCAGCGCGACCGGGTCGCCGACGTGACGGACGCGGTCCGTCGCCAGCAAGGGACGGGGCGTGTCGCCTCGCTTCGTGCCGTCGCGATTCGTCAGGGGATAGAGGCATGGCACGTCGCCGATCCCATCGTCGACCACGTCGCGCCCGGTTAGGATCAGCCTCACCCCCGGCATCGCCGCCGCCGCCTCCGTCCCAACCCGCAGCAGCCTGCCATGGGCCGCTTGAGAGCGCAGGACGTAGGCGACCGACATGTCCGGCACGGTGATGTCGTCCGTGTAGCGGCCTGCGCCGGTCAAGAACGTAATGTCCTCGAACCGGCGCACCGGCTGTCCCACGCCGAACTTCATTTCACGCGACTCCATCGTTTACGGCTTGGCGGCGACCACTGCGCCGCCCCAATGCTCCAGCAGCTTGATCAGGCTGGTCACGTCCTCACCGGGCGAGCCATGGGCCATCGCGCAATTGTAGAGGTGGCGGGCAGCGGTGCTGGCGAACATGGGCGTGCCGAGCGCCTCGGCTTCCTCCAGCGCGAGGCGAACGTCCTTGCTCATCAATTCCATGCGGAAGCCGAAGGCGAACTCGCGCTGCAGCACGGGGCGTGGGACGAAGGTCTCGCTGGCGAAGCTGCGGCCGCTGCTCTTGTTCACCACATCGACCATCACGCTCGGGTCGAGCCCGGCCTTCGCCCCCATGACCAGGCACTCGCAGGCGACAGCGTAGTTGGCGGCGAGCATCAGGTTGTTCACAAGCTTCAGCATCTGGCCCTGGCCGACCTCGGCGCCCACCAGGCGGGTGTTCGAGCCCATCGCGGCCAGCGCGGGCCGCACCGTCTCGAACGCCGCCGAATCACCCGACACCATGATGGACAGCGTGCCCGCCGCAGCGCCCGACGGACCGCCGCTGACGGGCGCATCGAGCGCTGAAATGCCGTGCGGGGCCAGGCCGGCCGCGACCTCGCGCGCCACCCGCGCGCCGGTGGTGGACAGGTCGACATACACCTTCGCGCGTCCGCCGGCGTGCAGCCCATCCGGTCCGAGCGCGACCCGGCGCACCACGTCGGGCGTGGGCAGGCTGACCATGACCACGTCGCATTCCGCCGCCAGCTTGGCCGGGCTGCCGGCCGTGCGCGCGCCGGACCCGGCGGCGGCCTGCACCGCTGCGGCGTCCAGGTCGCACACGGTGACCGCGTGGCCGGCCTGCAGCAGGCGGCGCACCATCGGCGCCCCCATCATGCCCAACCCGATGAAGCCGATTTCCTGCGCCATCGCCAACTCCCTTGTCAGATCAGCGAACAACCCGTTTGCGCCAGCGGCATGAATGCCTGATCGCCCGCGATGACCTGCAAAGTGTTCTGCAGATCCCATTCCGACTTCGACTCGGCCGGGGTCTTCGCCTGCGACAGGTACATGTCGTGCGACATGGTCCCGTCCTGGCGCAGGCGGCCGTTGCGGGCGAAGAAGTCCTCCACCGGGGTCGCGCGCATCTGCGCCATCACGGGCAGCGCCTCGTCCGTGCCGCAGGCCGCGATCGCGGTCAGGTAGTGCCGCACGGCAGAGCACACGCCCGCCTGATACTGCGTGGGCATCGCGCCGTGCCGCTTGAAGAACTCCTGGGAGAAGGCGCGGGTCTTGTCGTCGTAGTCCCAGTAGAAGGCGGAGGTGAAAACCGTCCCCTGCGCCGTCGGCAGCCCGATGCTGTGGATATCGGTGATGTTGACAAACATGCCGACCAGCGTCTGCCCGCGCTGCATGAGCCCGAACTCGGCCGCCTGCTTGATGCCGTTCACCGTGTCGTTGCCGCCGTTGCACAGCGCCACGACCTGCGCGCCGGACGCCTGCGCCGCCAGCAGATACGAGGAAAAATCCGCCGCGTTCAGCGGATGGCGCACGCTGCCCACCACCTTGCCGCCGGCGGCCTTGATGGCGGGGGTGGCCGCGTCCTCCAGCGTGTAGCCGCCGGTGTAATCCACCGTGATGAAGAACCAGGTCTTTTCGCCGCGCTTCAGCATCGCCTCGGTCGTGCTGTGCGCGCCGGCATAGGCGTCCGACGTCCAGTGCACGCCAGTGGGCGAGCAGGACTTGCCCGTGAGGTCGGTGGTCGAGGCGCCCGAGTTCATCGTGATCCGCCCCATGTCGCGCGCGACCTGCTGCACGGCGAGGGCCACCGCGGAGTTGGGCATGTCGGTGATCATGTCGACCTTGCCGAGGGAGAACCACTCCTTGGCGATGGCGGAGCCGACATCGGGCTTGTTCTGGTGGTCGGCGAACACGATCTCGACCGGTTTGCCGAACACGGCGCCGCCAACCTGCTCGACGGCCATGTGGGCGGCGATGACGGAGCCGGGGCCGCCGAAATCGCGGTACGGCCCGTTCATGTCCGTGAGCACGCCGATCTTCACGATTCCGTCGGACAGCTTGCCCTGTGGCGCCGTCTGCGCCCGCAGTCCTTGCGTCGCCGACAACGCCAAGGCTGAAGCCGTAATGAACCCGCGCCGTGACAGCCCGCCCAGTTTGCCCATCCACTTCCTCCAAGCTGCGGGCTTTCGCCGCCCGTCGTTCAGCGTTCTCGACCGCTTCGTGTTACCCTTGCACGCAAAGGTGCGGGTTTGGTATGCAAAATTTCCAGGGAGAGCACAATGCCCGATAACGTTCCGCAGCTCGAGATCGACGGGGCGACGGCAAGGATCAGCCTGCGGGCGCCGCAGCGCCACAACGCGCTCTCGATCGCAGACATCGCCGCTTTCGAGGCGCATCTGGAGCAGGTGACGGCCCTGCCCCAGCTTCGGGTGATGGTGGTCGCGGCGACGGGCCGCTCGTTCTGCTCCGGACACAACCTCGCGCATTTCGAACCGGAGCATGCAAGGCAAGTTCCCCCACCCTTGGAATTCGAGCGTCTGGCGGACGGCATCGAGGCGTTGGCCATTCCAACCGTGTGCGCCCTGCAGGGCAGCGTCTATGCCGGGGGCATCGACCTGGCGCTGGCCTGCGATTTCAGGATCGGCGTGACCGGGATGGTGGCGGGAATGCCGGCGGCGCGCATCGGCATCCACCTGTATCCCGGTGCGCTGCGCCGCTACGCCACCCGGCTCGGGCCCGGCGCGGCCAAGCGGCTCTGCCTATTGGGGGCGACCTTGCCCGCGGACGAGCTATTGCGCACCGGCTTCCTGGACGCGCTGGTTGCCCCGGAAGCGCTGGACGCCGCCGTAGCCGCGATGGCGGGACAACTCGCCGCCAACGCGCCGATCGCGGTGCACGGCATGAAGGCCGCGCTCGACGCCTACACCAGGGGCGACGCGGCGGCGGACGAGCTGGCGCGTGCCGGTTTCCTGGCAAGCTTCCGCTCTGCGGACGTGCTGGAGGGCCTGCGCGCCATGAGCGGGAAGCGTACGCCCGTGTTCACCGGGCAATGAGCGGCGTAATCAGGGAGGCCAAAATAATGCGACAGGCAATGATGGCATGATCGGGTGGACCGGGCTGGTCGGGTTCGTTGGGCTTGGCTCCATGGGCGGCGCCATCGCGCGCAAGCTCGCGGAAGCCGGCGTGAAGCTGCGCGTGCACGACACCGTGCCGGCGGCGGTGGACGCGCTAGTTGCCCTGGGCGCCACGGCGGCGAGCTCGGCCGCCGCGGTGGCCGACGCGGCCGAGCTCGTCTTCGTTTGCCTACCCACGCCGGACGTCGTGCGCGCCGTGGCGCTCGGCCCGGCCGGGCTGGTGGAGGGCAGCCGGATGACGACCTACGTCGACCTGTCCACCACGGGCGGCCGGGTCGCCAAGGAGGTCGGCGCCGTGTTCGCAGGCAAGGGTGTGGCCGTGCTCGACGGCCCGGTCAGCGGCGGCGCGGCGGGGGCGGCGGCCGGCACGCTCGCGGTCATGGTGTCGGGCGACCGGGCCGCCTTCGAGCGGATCGAGCCCGTGCTGCGCATCTTCGGCGGACGCGCGCGCCATGTCGGCACACAGGTTGGGCAGGGGCAGACGCTCAAGCTGGTGAACAACCTGCTCTGCGCCACCACCCTGGCGGCAACCTGCGAGGCGATGGTGTTCGGCGCCAAATCCGGGCTGGACCCAACCACCGTCCTGGATGTGATCAACAGCAGCAGCGGACGTTCGTTCTCGTCGGACGTGCTGGTCGGCAAGCATACTCTCAATGGCGCGTTCGACTTCGGCTTCCGCCTGTTGCTGATGCACAAGGACGTCCGATTGGCGCTGGAGGAAGCGGAGGAGCTGGGCGCCGCCATGATCACGTCCGCCGCCGCACGGCAGATCTGGTCCTACGCCATGGCGCACGACATGGGCGAAGGCGACGTCACCCACGTCATGGAGATCCTGGAGGATTGGGGCGGCGCGCTGGCCCATCACCCGGCAAACGGCAAGGAGGGCGGCCAAAGCTGACACGAACGGGCGGAGCATGGGACGGCGGCGAGCCGAGGGCACGGACAAGCTGTCGGGCACGTTGGAAGCCGACATCATCGAGGGCCGCCTGCGGCCTGGCGACAGGCTGGAGGAGCGGGTGCTCGCCGAGCGGTTCGGCGTGTCCCGCACGCCCGTGCGCGAGGCGCTGCGCAGCCTGGTGGCGAGCGGCTTGGTGCAGGAGCAGGCGGGGTCCGGCTGCATCGTGGCGCGCACCACGATGGCGGAGCTGATGGCGATGTTCGAGTTCATGAACGAGGTCGAGGCGAGCGCCGCCCGGCTCGCGGCGCAGCGCATTGACGGGACCGCCACGGGCCGGCTCATCGATGCCGTCCGCGCGGGGGAAAAGAGCGCTGCGGCCGGGGACGTGCTGGGCTATTCGCGGGTCAATCTCGAGTTCCACGATGTGATCTACGTCGCCAGCGGCAACCCGACGCTGATCGACGCGATCCGCCGGGTCAGCGCCCGGGCGGCGCCGTTCCGCCGTCAGGCGCTGGGCTTGCGCGGCTGGATCAAACGCTCGGCGAAGGAGCATGCCGAAATCGGCGCCGCCATCGCCTCGCACGACGTCGCCCGCGCCGGAGAGTTGATGGCCCGGCATATGAACATCTTCGCGCGCAAGGATTTTCCTATCTTGGTGAGCGTGCTCGCCGACCAGATGGCGAGCGACCGCGAGATTGCGCCACGGCGCCGCGATGCTTCTGCTGCCAGCGGCCAAAAACGCTGACTTTCTCGCCGCGCCCCTATCGTCATTGCGAGGAGCGCTTGGGATGCGGCAATCGAGTTGCCAGAACCGCACTCGCCGTCCTGGATCGCCGCGCCGCCAAGCGGCGGCTCGCGACGACGGGTGGTTGTTTGGACCGCTGGTTCTAGGGGCTGTCTTTGTTGGACGGGGATCGTTCGACGCCGACGAGCAAGGCGCTGAGCTCGGCGAGAGACTGCTGGACCGACGCCTCGAACGGCTTCAGGTCTGCTAGGCTCTGCGGCGCGCCGCTTTCGATCGCGTGGCGCGCCACTGTGATCGCCGGCATGGTGTCGACTGGCCGCAGCTTCAGTGCGTTGGCGACTTGTCGCAACTGTTGCGCGCATTTATCGCCGCCATGCCCTCCATACGTCACGATCATCAAGGGTTTCCCCCGCCATTCCTTATAGAGGTGGTCGAGGGCGTTCTTGAGAACCGCTGGATAGCCCCAGTTGTACTGCGGCGAGACGATTATGAACCCAGTCGCCGCGGTGACCTTGTTGCTCCATGCCTGGCTATGGTCCTGAGCGTACTCGCCCTGGGCTGGAATACCCGGCTCGTCGTCGAACGGAAGATGCCAATCTTTCAAATCGACTATCTCGTAGGCGAGCTTGCCTGTCTCGCCTGCCAATGAAACCACCCACTCCGCGATCTGCGGGCAACGCCGGCCAGCTCTTACGCTGCCCATGATCACGAGGATGGTTGGTCGCATAAGGGTGCTCATAGGAGCGATGATGGCCAAGACCGATACCGAAAGCCATGGTTGGCTGTGGCGTCGATTGCAGCCGACAAATAGGCTCCTAGTGCGGGGCGACGACGAACGCTCCGTCCTTCACGGTGATCAGCGTCGCGCCGTAGGAGGCATCGCGACCCGCATCCAGGCTGTAGCTGCCGTCGCCAAGGATGGTGGCCACGTCCTTGCTGGCGGCGAGCGCCGCGCGGACGGCGTCGCGGTCCGCGCCCGGCCCCGTAGTGCGGATCGCGGTGGCGACCAAATACATCATGGCGTATCCGATGCCGGACCAGTTCTCCGGTTCGGCAGCGAACATCGCACGGTAGCGTCGCACGAACTCGGCGTTGTGCGGCGTATCCGACCCTGCGAAGTAGTCGGCGGCGACCACCGTGCCCTCCACCGCCTTGCCGCCGATCCGGATCAGCGATTGCGCCGCCATCGCCTGCGGGCCCAGGAAGCGGACGCTCTGCTCCAGCCCGGCCTGTCGCGCCTGCACCACCAGGCTGGCGCCCTGCTCGGCGGGCATGGCGAAGAACACGGCGGACGGATCCGCGTCGGCAAGCTTGGTCGCGACCGCGGTGAAGTCGATGTCGGAGGCGGCGACGGAATCGTCCATCACGACGGTGACGCCGTGCGCCTTGAAGTAGTCCCGCATCGCGTTCTTCTGGGTGATGAAGCCGTCATTGTCGCGCACCGTCAGCAACGCGACGCGCGTCACCTTCAACGTGTCCACGGCGTAGCCCGCCAGCGACTGCATGGTGATGGAGGGCGGGCTCATGACCTTGAACGACCACGGCCCGGCCTTGAGGATGTCGGGCGACACGCCGGTCGAGATCAGCGTGATCTTCTGCGCGTTGGCCACGGGGGCCGCCGCGAGCGCCTCCAGGCTCGACAGCGGGCCGATCACCGCGACGGCGTTGTCGACCGTGGCGAAGCGGTTCACGAGCGTGATCATCTGGCTCTTGTCGCTGGCGTCGTCCTCCACCAGCAGCTTGACCCGGCGGCCCTTCAGGAAGTCGGCCTCGTTGATCTCCGCCGCCGCGACCTTCACGCCGTTGGCGACGGGCACGCCGGCGAACGCGTAGTTGCCGGTCAGCGCCATGCCCATGGCGACCACCACTTCGGCCGGCTGCGCCCGGGCGCCCGCCGCCAGCAATCCGGAACCGAGCACCGCGCCCCCGAATGCGCGCCGCGTGAGTGTCGTCATGGCAATGCCCTTGTTGTGGTTGCGGCGTCTTGGCCGAGATAGTGCGCGATCACCGCTGGGTCGTCCGCCAGGTCGGCGCTGCGGCCGCTCTGCACGACGCGGCCCTGCTCGATGACGTAGGCATGACCGGTGATGCCCAGCGCGCGCCGGGCGTTCTGCTCCACCAGCAGGATGGTCAGCCCCTCGGCGTTCAGCCGCCGCAGCGCCTCGAACACCTGGCCGGTGATCAACGGCGACAGGCCGAGGCTCGGCTCGTCCAGCAGCAGCAACCGCGGCCGGCCCATCAGCGCGCGCCCGATCGCCAGCATCTGCTGCTCGCCGCCGGACAGGGAGCCGCCGGCCTGGGTCTGGCGCGTTTGCAGGATGGGGAACAGCGCGAACACCCGCGCCAACTGGTCCGGCCCGGCATCGCTGCGCCGGCCCAGGGCGAGGCGGCCCAGCTCCAGGTTCTCCCGCACGCTCAGCGGCCCCAGGATCTGCCTGCCCTCCGGCACATGCAGCAAGCCGAGCCGCGCGACCCGGTGCGCCGGCATCCCCGTAATGTCTTGCCCGGCGAACATGATCCGTCCGGCGCGCGGCGTGACCGAGCCGCAGATCGCGTTGAGCAGCGTGGTCTTTCCCGCGCCATTGGGGCCGATCAGCGCCACGATGTCGCCCTCCGCCACGCTGACCGACACGCCGCGCAACGCCTGCACGCCGCCGAACGTCACGGCCGTCCCGTCGACCTCAAGCATCGTCGTCGCCGAGGTAAGCCGCGATCACCGCCCGGTCCTGCATCACCGTCGCGGGTGGGCCGGATGCGATCATCTGGCCGGAACTCACGACGTAGAGCGTGTCGCACAGCGCGGTGACGAACCGCATGTTGTGCTCGATCAGCAGCACCGCGAGCCCGTCATCGGCCAGGCTGCGGAAGATGGCGCCCAGCTCGTCGGCTTCCACGTCGTTCATGCCCGCCACGGGTTCGTCCAGCAGCAGGAGCGCCGGGCCCATGGCGAGCGCCCGCATCATCTCGATCCGCCGCTGGTGGCCGTAGGACAGCGTGCCCGCCGGGCGGTCGGCCAGTTCCGCCATGCGGAAGCGCCGGGCGAGGTCGCGCGCCGCCGCCACGAAGCCGCGCCGCTCCCGCCGGGCGGCTGGCAGGCCGAGCAGGTTGTCGACGAAGCGGGTCTGCTCCCGGCAGTGGAAACCCACGACGATATTGTCGAGGACGCTCGCCTCCTTCAGCAGGCGGATGTTCTGGAAGGTGCGGGCGATGCCCAGCCGCGCGACGGCGCTGGGCGGCAAGGTCGTGATGTCCTGGTCGCCGAACAGGATGCGTCCGCTGGTGGCCTTCAGCATGCCCGTGATCAGGTTGACCATCGTGGTCTTGCCGGCGCCGTTCGGACCGATCAGCCCGGTGATCCGGCCCGGCTCGATCGCGATCGTCAGGCCGCGCACCGCCTCCACGCCGCCGAACCGCTTGCACAGCGCCTCAGTGCGCAGGGTTGCCACGGACGGCCCCTCGCTGCACGGCCCGGCGTTGCCGCAAGCGGAACTGCAGCGTGTCCACGATGCCGTCGGGCAGGTAGATGATCACGCCGACCAGCAGGGCGCCGTGCAGCAGGTAGCGCTGTTCGGCGAAGCTGCGCGCCAGCTCCGGCAATACCGCCAGCACGGCGGCGCCGACGATCGGCCCCAACACCGAGATGCGGCCGCCGAGCACCACGGCGGCGAGGCTGGCGACCAGCATCGGGAAGCCGAACTGGTCCGGCGCCAGGCTGTAGCGGTTGAACGCGTACAGCCCGCCGGTCAGCCCCGCGATCGCGCCCGACAGGGTGAACGCCAGCGCGTGGTAGCGCACGACCGAGATGCCGAGCGCCACCGCGACCGTCTCGTCCTGCCGCGCCGCGTCGAAGGCGCGGCCTATGGACGACCCGCCGAGCGCGTGCAGCAGGTAGATCAGCGCCAGCAGGAACACGACCAGGTGCCAGACCTGCACCGCCTGCGGGATGCCGTTGAGTCCGAGGGCGCCGCCGGTCAGCGGCTCGACGAACAGCGAGACCGACAGCACGATCTGCACGAAGGCAAGGGTGGCGATGGCCTGGAACACCCCGCGCAGCCGGGCCAGTGGGAGGGACAGCAGCGCCCCGGCGAGCGCGCCTATGACCAGGCTGCCGCAGAGCGACAGGGCGGGCGGCGCGCCGAGCCGCATCGTCAGCAGGGCGCCGGCATACGCGCCGAGCGCCGCGAACCCCGCGGTGGCGACCGAGAACACGCCGGCTCGCAGCACGACGTATTGCGAGAAGGCGAAGCCGCAATCCAGGATCGCGCTCGCCAGCAGCGGGAGGTAGGCGGCCAGCCAGCCGTTCACCCGCGGACCACCCGCACGTCGCGGCGCAGCCCGGCGAACAACCCGGTCGGCCGCACCAGCAGCATCAGGAACAGGATGGAGAAGATGATGGCGTCCGACAGGCCTGAGGACACGTACGCCACCGTCATCACCTGGATCAGCCCCAGCAGCAGTCCGGCGATCACCGCGCCGTAGATGGAGCCGAGCCCGCCCAGCACGACGACCACGAAGGCGCGCATCAGGTAGGGCTCGCCCATCAGGAAGTTCACCGAGTTGAACGCCAGCCCGATCAACACGCCGGCCGCCCCGGCGAGCGCGCCCGAGATGAAGAACACCTGCAGGTAGACGGCGCTCGGGTTCACCCCCAACAGGGTCGCCGCCCGCTCGTTGATCGCGACGGCGCGCACCTGGCGGCCGAAGCTGGTGCGGTAGAGGTAGAACAGCAGTCCGGCGAACAGCACCGCCACGCAGCCGACGATGAAAAACTGCAGCGAGGACACGCGCAGCCCGGCGAAGCGGAAGATCTGCACCGGGAACGTGCCGAACGGAAAGCGCAGGATGCGGGTGTGCGAGAGTTGCTGCGCCAGGCTGATGAGGATGAGCGACGCCCCGATGGACGACACCAGCGCCGCGAATTCGGTCGCGTGGCGTTTGCGCAGGGGCCGGAACGCGATCAGGTCCAGCAGCACCCCCAACAGGCCGCCGCCCAGCATCGCCAGCAGGAACGCCACCGGCAGCGGCAGGAACGGGCTGGGCAGGCCGGCGCCGAACAGCTCGCCAGGCGCCACGGCCAGCAGGCCGATGAACGCGCCCCACATGCAAACGGACCCGTGCGCCAGGTTCAGCACGTGATGCACGCCGAACACGAGCGTGAAACCCAGGGCGAACAGCGCGTAGACGCTTCCAACCACCAAGCCGTTGGCAACCTGCTGCGCGAGCATGCTCTCCCCTGGACGCGTTCTTTGCCTTGCCGACAACCTGTCGGCAGCAACCCGTGCTGTCCATCCGTTTTCTGTCGCAAGGGTGTTTGACGCGGACGCCGGGGGGCGCCTAATCGTGCGGATGCTGCCAGGGGTAAGCGGTCTTGGGCGACAGCTTCGACTACGTCGTGGTGGGTTCCGGCGCCGCAGGCTGCGTGCTCGCGGACCGGCTGACCGAGGCGGACGGCGCCACGGTGTGCGTGCTGGAGGCGGGGATCGCCGACCGCCATCCGCTGATCCGAGTGCCCGTCGGTTTCGTGAAGACGCTCTACAACCCGGCGTTCACCTGGGGGTTCACCGCCGAGCCGAACCCGGCGCTGGGTGGGCGCAAGGTCGGCCTGCCGCAAGGACGCCTCGTCGGCGGCTCCACTTCCGTCAACGGGCTGGTCTACAGCCGCGGGCAGGCGGCCGACTTCGACGACTGGGCTGCGCGCGGCAATGCCGGCTGGGCCTACCGGGACGTGCTGCCATATTTTAAGCGGTCGGAACGGCGCGTCGGCCCCGGCGACGACGCCTACCGCGGCCGCGCCGGCGGTCTGCCGGTCACCAGCCCCGACTGGCCGAGCGTGCTGTGCGACGCCTTCATCGCAGGCGCCGGTGAAGTCGGCATACCCCGCAACGACGACTACAACGGCGCGGCGCAGGAGGGCGCGGGATACTTCCAGCGCATCATCGAGCGGGGCCGCCGGGTCTCGGCCGCGGACGCGTTCCTGCATCCGGCGGTCAAGCGCGGGCGGGTCGATCTGCGCATCGGCGCCCAGGCGGTTGCGATCGTTTTCGACGGGCGGCGCGCGACCGGCGTCCGGTATCGCCAAGGCGGCGTGGACCACGTGGTGACCGCGCGCAAGGAGGTGCTGCTGTGCGGCGGCACGCTCAACTCGCCGAAGCTGCTGCAGCTTTCGGGCATCGGGCCGGCGGCGTTGCTGGGCGCGCATGGGATTGAGGTGCGGCACGACCTGCCCGGCGTGGGCGAGAACCTGCGGGACCATTTCACGGTGCGCATCGCCGCCCGCGCGCGCGGCGCCGCGACCATCAACGAACGCTCCCGCGGCTGGCGGCTGGGGGTGGAAATCGCGCGCTGGATGGCGGGGCGGCCGAGCATCATCTCGCTCAGCCCGTCCCTGGTGCACGTGTTCTGGAAGTCGCGGGCGGAGCTGAATCGCGGCGACATCCAGGTGCTGTTCACGCCGGCCAGCTACCAGGAAGGCAAAACCTACGTGCTGGACGAGTTCCCCGGGATGAGCTGCGGCGCCCGGCAGCAGCGACCCGACAGCAAGGGCAGCGTCCGCATCAGCTCGGCCGATCCGAGCGCCTTGCCGGCGGTGCAGCCGAACTACCTGGCGGAGGAGAACGACCAGCGCGTGCTCGTGGCGGCGCTGAAGCTGGCGCGCACGCTGCTGCACAGCCCGGCGATGGCGCCGCACCTGGTGGCGGAGACGCTGCCAGGCGCCGCGATCGCCAGCGACGACGAATGGCTGGACTATGCGCGGCAACGTGGCGGCACGGCCTATCACCTGGTGGGCACCTGCCGCATGGCGCCGCCGAGCGACCCGACCGCGGTGGTGGACGACCAGCTGCGCGTCTACGGGTTCGAGGGGCTGCGCGTGGTGGACGCGTCCGTCATGCCGCACGTGCCCTCCGCCAACACGATGGCGGCGAGCCTGATGGTGGGCGAGAAGGCGGCCGACATGATCCGCGGCCGGCCGCCGGCGCTGCCGCAGGCGGCGTGACAATGGCCCCGACTCCCTGCTCAGCTGGTCCGCGCCACCGCGTCCGCTTCTACCGCCTATAGGAGCCTCCTCATGCAGATGCCCCGCAGCCGCACCATCCCGGGCCTGCTGGCGGAGATGGCGCGCGCGCAGCCGGACGCGCCGTTCCTGACCGACGGCGACTCGCGGCTGAGCTACCGCGCCGCCCGGGAAGCCGCGCGGAATGTTGCGCGCGGGCTGCATTCGCTCGGGGTGCGGCGTGGGGACAAGGTCGCGATCCTGATGGGCAACCGCCAGGAGTGGCTGCTCACCTGTTTCGCCGTCACCGCGCTGGGCGGCACGCTGGTGGCCCTCAACACTTGGTGGAAGGCGGGCGAGCTGCACCACGCGCTCGACCTGTCGGACACGTCGGTGCTGGTGATGGAGGGCCGCGCCGGCAGCCGCGACTACAAGGCCGAACTGGCCAGCCTCGGCGACCTCGGGACCGCGCTGCCCGGTTTGCGCACGGTCGTGTGCCTGGGTGTGGGCGGACCTGCCGGCTCGGTGGACTGGACGGCGATGCTGGCGGGCGGCGCGGTGATCACAGACGCCGTGCTGGACGCGTCGGAGGCAGCGGTGCTGCCGGAGGACATGGCCTACCTGCTGTTCACCTCAGGCTCGACCGCGCGGTCCAAGGCGGTGCCGCTGCTGCATCGCGGGCTGGTGGAGAACATGCACGGCATCGGCGAGCGCCTGCACCTGACGCCGGACGACCGCATGCTGATGGTGATCTCCATGTTCTGGAGCTTCGCCTGCGCGAACGCGCTGATGGCGGTGCTGACGCACGGCGCCTCGATCGCGCTGCAATACCGTTTCGATGCCGGGGAAGCGCTGCGGCTGATCGAGCAGGAGCGGATCAGCGTGATCTACACCATGCCCAACATGGTGCTGGAGCTGCACAACCATCCCAACCGTCCGACCCGGGACCTGCGCTCGCTGCGCACCGGCATCGGCATGCCGCACTCATTAACGCTGATGGCGGAGCTTGGCGCGACCGAGATGGCGACCTGCTACGGCCTGACCGAAGGGTACGGCAACAGCGCCGTGCCCGACTGCAAGATCCCGATCGCCCAACGCCTCGGCAGCTCCGGCTCGGCCCTGCCCGGCACGGAGTTGCAGGTCGTCGACCCGGCGACCCGGAAGGCGTTGCCTACGGGCGCCGTCGGCGAGATCCGGCTGCGCGGCTACGTGATGCCGGGCTACTACAAGGACGCGGCGCGCACGGCGGAGGCGACCGATGCGGCAGGCTGGTTCTACACCGGCGACCTGGCCGCCCTGGACGCGAACGGCAACGTGCTGTTCCGCGGCCGGTCGAAGGAGATGGTGAAAACGGGCGGCATCAACGTGGCGCCGGCGGAGGTGGAGGAGCTGCTGCAATCCCATCCCGCCGTGCGCCTGGCCGCCGTGGTCGGCATCCCCGACCCGCAGCGCGATGAGATCCTTGCCGCCCTCGTCGTGCTGCAGCCGGGCGCCAGCGTCGCGCCAGACGCTCTGCGCGCCTTCTGCCGGGAGCGGGCCGCAGCCTACAAGGCCCCCATGGTGGTCGAGGTCGTGGCCGATGCCGAGATGCCGCTGACCGACACCGGCAAGGTCAGCAAGCGGTTGATCCAGGAACGGTTCGCCGTCGCTCGCGGCTGTAAGGCGTAACGTGTTCAAGTCGGGCCGCTCTACCATCATGGCCTGACTCGATGCGGCCACCCACGCCGCGCCCCGGCGCCATAGCGCCGGTACTCGCAACACCTTTTCGCGCGAGTCGTATGGGCGGCGGGTCAAGACCGGGCATGACGGTTATCAGCATGTGTCCGGCCGGGCTCGATCCGGTGACGCTCGTGCCAGCGGCCCGAAATAACAATCCGTCATCGCGAGCCGCCGCTTGGCGGCGTAGCGATCCAGGACGCGCGTGCGACGCGGCCCGCTGGATTGCCGCGTCGCAAGCGCTCCTCGCAATGACGATAGTGGCGCGGCGAGAGAGTCAGCGTATTCGGCCGCTGGTGTCAGCAGATCGCCAGTGGATTGATCGGACTGCCGACGCCGCCGGTGATCGCCAGCGGCGCGGCGATGAACATGAACTCCCAAACCGCATCGGCCGCGAGTTCGTCCAGCACCATCAGCTCCATCAGCGAGCAGCCGTAGTCGCGGATCAGGCGGCGGTGCACGGGGGCGGTGGCGTTGGTCTCGGTGGGAATGGCCTCGATGGCGTAGTTGTCGGCGCCGATCGCGGCAAAGCCCATGGCGCCGATCCACTCCCCCGCCGCCAGGCCGATGCCTGGCTCGGCGGCGAAGAACGGGGCCGGGTCGCGCTCGTCGAAGGTGGCGAGCCAGCCGGTGCGGATCAGCACGATGTCGCCCTCGCGCAACTCGACGCCCTGGGACGCGGCGCAGGCCTGGAAGTCCTCCGGCGTCAGCACAGTGCCGCCGGGCAGCGACGTCTGGCCGGTGTGACGGCAGAAATCGAGCAGGACGCCGCGCCCGACGAGGTGGCCGAGCTTGTCGATGCCGCAGCGCGAGGCGCCCGTGCTGCGGACGGTGTTGGCGGAGAAGCCGTTGTACAACGTCCCGTCATACCAAACGTGGGCGAGCGCATCGATGTGCGTGCTGCCGTGGGTGAACAGCGCCAGGTAGTCGTCCGACGCCTGGAAGCCGCTCTTGCGCTCCAGCCCGGCCGCGTAGTCGCCGCCGTCGAGCGTCATGAAATGCTGGGTCGGGGCGCGCCGCGGCAGCACCGGCACCGCCTGCGCCTGCACGGGCAGCGACAGGCTGTAGACCCGGCCATGGCGCACCAGGCCAGCCGCGCCGGTCAGTCGCTCGGGCGTGATGTGGTTGGCCGTCCCGCGCTCGTCGTCCTTACCCCAGCGGCCCCAATTGCTGGGCTGCGCGTGTTCGCTCATCGGCGTCTCCCTCGGCCTGTGCCGCGCCATCTTGGGTCTCGGCCGCGCCGGTGCAATCACCTGCGGGTGGGCGGACGAAGGTTGCGGCAAGGGGTTGCTGACCAGATTGGCCCTCGGCTGAGACCGCCTTTAAGGAAGGCGAACAGCGCCGTTTGCAGCATATCGGGATCGCGGGACTTGGCCGCGCGTCGAACCAATCGGACAGTCGTGGGGTCGAGCCCGGGCATGACGAGCTTTGTCTCGCCTCATTGGGAAGCGAGCGCATTAAGGCCGTCCCGGATAGCCGGGTATCCACAAGGCGCCAACCGCGGCATGTTGGGGGCCGAAGGGCAACGGTTCGCACCCGACCCTGCATCACGCACGTCGAACCCGGCCGTGACTGGTCAATGGGCAAGGAACCGCGGCATGAACGCAGTCGCCTGATGAACACCGACGCCCTCCTCGCACTCGCCGCCGACCTTGCGTTGCAGGCCGGCGCCATCATCCGCGCCGTGCGCGACGCCGGGTTCGAGACGCTGCGCAAGGAAGACCGCAGCCCGGTCACCGAGGCCGACCACCGGGCGGAGGCGCTCATCGCCGCAGCCCTGCGCGCCGCCACACCCGACATCCCGGTGGTGGCCGAGGAGGAGGCGGCCGCCGGCATGCTGCACGACCCGTCCGCCACCTACTGGCTGGTCGACCCGCTGGACGGCACGCGGGAGTTCGCGGCCGGGCGGGACGAGTTCACCGTCAACATCGGCCTGGTGCACCATGGCGCGCCCGTGCTGGGCGTGGTGGACGTGCCGGCGCTGGGCGAGCTGTTCGGCGGCATCGTCGGCCGCGGCGCCTGGAAACGCACCGAAGCCGGGCAACATTCGATCACCGCCCGCGCGCCGCCGCCGGAAGGGCTGACCGTGCTCGCCTCACGCCACTACGCCGCGGACGAGCGGCTGACGCGCTACATGGAAGGCCACGCCGTCGCCAAGCTGACCAATTACGGGTCGGCGCTGAAGATCGTGCGCATCGCGGAAGGCGCGGCGGACCTGTATCCGCGGTTCGGCCGCACGATGGAGTGGGACACCGCCGGGCCGCAGGCGGTGCTGGAGGCTGCCGGCGGGCGGCTGCTGGACACCGACGGCGCGCCGCTCAGCTACGCCAAGCCCGACTGGGAGAACCCTCACTTCATCTGCCACGGCCGGCTTTGACGCGTCGTCTGATGCCCGGCGACCCGGCCGCGGCGGCTTTGCTGCTGGCCGGCCAACTGGTCGCCTTCCCGACCGAGACGGTCTACGGGCTGGGAGCGGACGCCACCTCCAACAACGCGGTCGCCGCCGTGTTCGTCGCCAAGGGCCGGCCGCATTTCAACCCTCTGATCTGCCACTACCCGGACGCGGACAGCGCGTTCCGCCACGTGGAGGCGGGCAGCGATGCGGCCTCGCTGGCGGCCGCGTTCTGGCCCGGCCCGCTGACCATGGTGTTGCCGCGCCGGGTGACCTGCCCGGTGGCGCTGCTGGCCGGCGCCGGGCTGGATACGCTGGCGGTGCGGGTCCCGGCGCACGACGTGGCGCTCGCGCTGCTGCGGGAGGTCGGGCGGCCAATCGCGGCGCCATCGGCCAACCGGTCGGGCGCGGTGTCCCCCACCACCGCGGACCACGTGCTGGACGGGCTGGGCGGGCGCATCGCAGCGGTGGTCGACGGCGGGCCCTGCCCGGTCGGCGTCGAGTCGACCGTGCTGGACCTGACCGGGCCGCGCCCCTTCCTGCTGCGGCCCGGCGGCGCGCCAGCCGAGGCGATCGAGGCGCTGGTGGGCGCCATCGGCCACGCCATCACCCCGGAGGCGGCCGAGCAGACGCGCACCCTGCGCTCCCCCGGGCTGCTGGTGTCGCACTACGCGCCCGGCCTGCCCGTGCGGCTACGGGCCGAAACGGTGGCGGCCGACGAGGCGCTGCTGGCGTTCGGCCCGCCGCTGCCCGGCGCCGGCGCGACGTTCGAGCTGAGCCGCGAGGGCGACACGGCGGCGGCGGCGGCGCTGCTGTTCGCCGGGCTGCGCTGGCTGGACGCGGAGGGCGCGCGGCTCGGTTTGCGCGGCATCGCGGCGATGCCCGTGCCGGATGCCGGGCTGGGGGCGGCGATCAACGACCGGCTGCAGCGCGCGGCGGCGCCGAGGTGACCGACTACGACGTGATCGTCATCGGCGCCGGCGCGGCGGGGCTGATGTGCGCGGCCATCGCCGGGCAGCGCGGGCGGCGGGTGCTGCTGCTGGACCACGCGGCCGAGCCGGGGCGCAAGATCCTGATCTCGGGCGGCGGGCGCTGCAACTTCACCAACACAGGGACAGCGCCCGAGCGGTTCTTTTCCGCCAACCCGCATTTCGCCCGCTCCGCCCTGTCGCGCTACACGGCGGAGGACTTCACCGCGTTGGTCGACAAGCACGCCATCCCGCATCACGAGAAAACGCTGGGCCAGCTGTTCTGCGACGGCTCCGCCCGCGCGGTCGTGGCGATGCTGCTGGCGGAATGCGCCGCCGCCGGCGTGACGCTGCGCACCGGCTGCCGGGTGAGCGGGCTGTCGCGGTCCGACCGGTTCACCGCCGAAACCGACCAGGGCGCGTTCACCGCCGCCGCGCTGGTGCTGGCGACGGGCGGGCTGTCGATCCCGAAGCTGGGCGCCACCGGATTCGCTTACGACGCGGCGCGGCGCTTCGGGCTGCCGATCACGCCGGTGTCGGCCGCCCTGGTCCCGCTGATGGCGAACGACGACGACCTGGCGCTCATGCAGCCGCTCAGCGGCGTGGCGCTGCCGGTGCGGGCGCGCTGCGGGGCGCACAGCTTCACCGAGGCGATGCTGTTCACCCATCGCGGCCTGTCCGGCCCGGCCATCCTGCAGGCGTCGTCCGCCTGGCGGGAGGGCGAGACGGTGACGTTGGACCTGCTGCCCGGCGCCGACGCGTTCGCCACCCTGCGCGCCGCCAAGGCCGCCCGGCCGCGCGCCACCCTGCGCGCCGCGCTGTCCGGCCTGTTGCCGCAACGTCTGGCAGACGCGCTGGCGGCGCGCTGGCCGGTGCTGGCGGGCGCGGGCGGCGCGATGGCCAACCTGCCCGACCGCACGCTGGCCGCCATCGCCGCCGCATTGTCCGCCTGGGCCGTGACCCCCGCGGGGACGGAAGGTTACGCCAAGGCGGAGGTCACCCGCGGCGGCGTGGACACCGCCGCGCTGTCCTCCCGCACCATGGCGGCGCGGGAGGTGCCGGGGCTGTTCGTGATCGGCGAGGCGGTCGACGTCACCGGGTGGCTGGGCGGCTACAATTTCCAATGGGCCTGGTCGAGCGGCTGGTGCGCCGGGATGGCGGTCTGAGGTTCAGTGGTCGGCGCCCAGGTGAACGCGATCTGGGCGTCGCGCATCTGCTGGTCCAGGATGAGGAGCGCGTTGCAGTCGGCGAGGTCCTCGGCGGGGGCGCTCGCGCGGCCGCGGATGAGGGTGACCATGGTCCTGAGCATGTTGGGGCTGCCAGCTTGAAAACCGTTCAAACCAGACGCGCAACGCGTCTGTGAACGCCGTCCAAGAGGCGTCGAGCCTGCGTCGGCAGGGTTTGCGGGAGCAGTTGCTGCTGGCCGCCGAGCAGGCGATCAGCGCGAACGGCCTGGCGGACCTGCGGGCGCGCGCGCTAGCCGAGACGGTCGGCTGCTCGGTCGGCGCGATCTACAACGCGTACCAGGACATGGACGCGCTCATCCTCGCGGTGAACAGCCGCACGTTGGCCGCGATCGACGCCGTAATGGCCGCCGCGTCGGGACCGCCTGCCGAGCAGTTGGCGGGGATGGCGGCGCGCTACCTGGGGTATGCGGCCGCCAACCGGCATCGCTGGGCGGCGCTGTTCAGCCACCAGATGGCGAGCGGGCGCAGCGTGCCCGAGGACTACGTGCGGCAGCAGGACCGCGCCTTCTCGCACATCGAGGCGCCGCTGGCCGGATTGCGGCCGGACTTGGCGCCGGATGCCTGCCGCGACCTCGCGCGCACCTTGTTCGCGGCCGTGCACGGGGTGGTGGCGCTTGGATTGGACGAGAAGGTCGCCGCGATGCCGCTGCCGGCGCTCGAGGCGCAGTTGCGCGCGCTGATCGGCGCGGTCACCGCCGGGTTGGCGCTGGAGCGCGGCTGACTACGACAAGGTTCGGCGGAAATGGTGGGTGATGTTGGGTTCGAACCAACGACCCGCTGATTAAGAGTCAGCAAACCTTCGAGTCCTTCGTCGTCCCTGCCCGTCTCACGCTGCTTTTTAGCTTGCCTC
>CAXTBW010000008.1:47646-62796 GCA_964242925.1 uncultured Acetobacteraceae bacterium | reverse complement strand
GGCATCAGGGTTGCATCCGCAACGGGCATCAGGGTTGCATCCGCAACGGGCATCAGGGTTGCATCCGCAACGCCCGCTCGGCATAGACAGCCGCTTGCGGGAGTGACCGGGCCACCATGCTGTATTTCGGCCGCCTCAAGACCACGCTGATCCTCGGCGTTTGCGTCCTGGGCGCCCTGCTCTGCCTGCCGAACGTGCTGCCGCAGCCCGCGTCATGGGTGCCGTGGCGCCAGGTCCACCTCGGCCTGGACCTGCGCGGCGGCTCGTACTTGCTTCTTCAGGTCGACATGGACGCGGTGCGCAAGGAGCGCATCGACACCATCCTCGACCGCGTCCGCCAGCCGCTGGCGGGCAAGTACCGCGCCCTCGCAGAGCCGCCGGGCGAGAACCGCGTGTCCGTCACCCTGCGCGACCCGGCGCAGGCGCAGGCCGCGACCGCCGCGCTCACCGCCGTCGCCGACAACCCGGACGGCACGCGCGACTTCGACATCGCCACCCGGCCGGACGGCACGCTCTCGCTCACCGTCAACGAGGCCGCGTTGCGCGCCCGGGCGAGCGGCGCGGTGCAGCAATCCATCGAGATCGTGCGCCGCCGGATCGACGCCACTGGCGTGCTGGACCCGCAGATCACCCGCCAGGGCGACAGCCGCATCGTCGTGCAGCTGCCCGGCGTGGACGACCCGAACCGCATCAAGCAGCTGATCGGCGCGACGGCCAAGATGACCTTCCACCTGGTGGACGAGGCCGCCGACCCGGCCCGGCCGGCGCCCCCCGGCGACGTCGTCGTGCCGATGGAGAATGACCCGAACACCAAGCTGGTGCTGCGCCGCCGGGTCGAGGTGGACGGCGCCAGCCTGACCAACGCCAGCCCGGGGCGGAACTCGCAGACCGGCAAGTGGGTGATCAACTTCGCCTTCGACAGCACGGGCACGCGCCGCTTCGCCGAGGTCAGCACCGCCAATGTCGGCCACCCGTTCGCCATCGTGCTGGACGACAAGATCCTCACCGCTCCCGTCATCAACGAACCAATCACCGGCGGCCGTGGCGAGATCAGCGGCAACTTCACCTCGCAATCCGCGCAGGACCTGTCCGTGCTGCTGCGCGCCGGAGCGCTACCGGCGCCGCTGACCGTGGTGGAGGAGCGCACCGTCGGCCCGGAGCTTGGCGCCGACAGCATCCGCGCGGGCGCCATCGCGCTGGGCGCGGGCTTCCTGCTTGTGGTCGGCTTCATGGGCACGTTCTACGGCCTGTTCGGCTGGTTCGCGAACGTCGCCCTCGTCGTTAACCTGGTGATGATGCTCGCCGTGCTATCGTTGCTGGAGGCGACGCTGACCCTGCCCGGCATGGCCGGCATCCTGCTCACGCTCGGCATGGCGGTAGACGCCAACATCCTGATAAATGAGCGCATCCGGGAGGAAACGAGGCTGGATCGTCGACCGGTGCAGGCGCTGGAGGCCGGGTTCCGCCGCGCCTACAGCACCATTATCGACAGCAACGCCACCGCGTTCCTGGCGCATGTGATGCTATTCGTGTTCGGCTCCGGCCCGGTGCGGGGGTTCGCCGTCACCATCACGGTCGGCATCGTCACGACCCTGTTCACCGCCACGGTGCTGGCGCGGCTGATGATGGTGCGCTGGTATATCGCGCGCCGACCCGCGCTGTTGCCGGTATAAGAGCCTATGTTGTTCCGCCCGCTCTTCCGGCTCGTCCCCGATGGCACAAGCATCAAGTTCATGCGCGGCCGCTTCATCGGCCTGGCGACGTCGGCCGTGCTGTCCACCCTGTCGCTGATCGTGGCGTTCTACCCGGGGCTTAATCTCGGCATCGACTTCAAGGGCGGCATCGTGATGGAGGTGCGAACCCCCGCCGCGGCCAACTTCGACGCGATCCGCGCCGGCCTGGCCGCGCACGGCGCCCCTGCCGCCGGGCTGCAGCGCTTCGGCGACGACCGCCACGTGCTGATCCGGTTGGACCGCCAACCCACCGAGGCCGGCACCGAGCAGGCCGTCGCCCGCGTCCGCGAGGCGCTGGAGCAGACGCAGCCCGGCGCCGTGATCGAGCGCAACGAGGCCGTCGGCGCGTCCGTATCGGACGAGCTGTTCCGCAACGGGCTGCTGGCGCTGGGCATCAGCCTGCTGATGATCCTCGTTTACATCTGGTTCCGCTTCGAATGGCAGTTCGCCGTCGGCGCCGTCGTGACCCTGTTGCTGGACGTGACCAAGGTGATCGGCTTCCTCGCCGTCACCCGCATCGAGTTCGACCTTGTCATGGTCGCCGCCATCCTCACCGTCATCGGCTACTCCACCAACGACAAGGTCGTGGTGTACGACCGGGTGCGGGAAAACCTGCGCAAGTACAAGTCGATGCCGCTGCGCGAGCTGATCGACTTCTCCATCAACGAAACGCTGAATCGCACGCTCGGCACCTCGATGACGGTGTTCCTGGCCAGCCTGCCGCTGGCGCTGTTCGGCGGCTCGTCGCTGTCCGGGTTTGCCGCGGTGATGCTGTTCGGCATCGTCGTCGGCACCTCCTCCTCGATCTTCATCGCCGCGCCAATCCTGCTGTTCCTCGGCGAGAACCGCCTGCGCCGCGACGTCAAGCCGCCAGCGCCCGCAGCGCGCCCGGCGGCGCCGCGCCCTACGGCTTCGCGCACTTGACCCAGAATGCGGCGGCGCAGCGGATGCTGCTGCTCTGCCGCGACCCGGGCTGGCGCCAGGCCGTGCGCCAGGAGATGGACCGCCACGGCCGCGCGCTGGATTTGGCCGAGTCCGCGGAAGACGCGATCCATCGCCTGGTCGAGCCGGCGCATTCCTACTCGCACCTCCTGCTCGAGCCGGGCGCCGCCGGGCCGTATATCCGCGACCTGGTCGGCGTGTCCGCGGGGGAGACCGGGTCCCAGGTGGAGCTGCTGCTGCTGGGGGAGACGGGCAACATGATCGGCGCCCAGACGATCCCACGGGCGCGCACGCCGGACGACCTGCCGGGACTGCTCGGATTGGACCGCAGCGTCCCCGCCGAGCGGCCCCCGCTGTCCACCTCGGAGATCGCGATCGGTTTCCGGGCCGAGAACCTGGAATGCCGCTTCCAGCCCATCGTGCGCCTCGCGGACCGCCGCCCGGTGGGCGTCGAGACGCTCGTCCGCATGCAGCATCCGGAACGCGGCACGCTCGGGCCGGACCAGTTCATCCCGCAGATCGAGCGCGGCGGCCTGTCGCTGCGCCTGACCGAGGCCGTGGCGCGCAACGCCATGTACGACATCCGCCCCGAGCTCCTCGCCCGGCACGACCTCTACATCACCATCAACCTGCCGCTCGACGTGCTGCTGTTCCCCGAGGCGCTGAGCCGCATCGACGCGCACCGGCGCCTGTTCGCCATCCCGGTCGAGCGGGTGCTGATCGAACTGACCGAGAGCAGCCCGGTGCTGGACCTGCCCACCCTGTCCGCCGCCGTCGACAGCTGGCGGGAGGCCGGCTACCGCGTCGCCGTCGACGACATGGGGCCGGAGATGATGCACCAGCTCGAGCTGTTCGACCTGGCGTTCAACGTCATCAAGCTGGACAAGGAGGTCGTGCTGCGCTCGGAGCACGATGCGCGCGCCCGCGTCTACCTGCAACGGACGGTGGACAACGCGCACGCCCGTTCGCTGAGCGTCATCGCCGAGGGGATCGAGAACCAGGCGATGTGGAACCGCATGCTCGACCTTGGCGTCGAGCAGGCCCAGGGCTTCCTGATCGGCCGCGCCAT
Source organism: uncultured Acetobacteraceae bacterium (assembly GCA_964242925.1). Lineage (GTDB taxonomy): Bacteria > Pseudomonadota > Alphaproteobacteria > Acetobacterales > Acetobacteraceae > LMUY01. Next base: position 59,052 of record CAXTBW010000008.1, on the reverse strand, counting down.
GCCGGCCGCCGCGCTGGCGCCATGGCTCGACGCATGGTCCGCGCAAACCACCCTGCCTCCGGACCGCGTCCCAACCTGACTCGCTGCCCCACATCCGTCATGCCCGGGCTTGACCCGGGCGCCCACGCCGTCCCGCCTGTGACGTAGCTGCCGCGCTCGCATCAGCGCGCCAACACGCAACTGCCCGAGGCGATGGCGCTGCGTGGGCGCCCGCGTCAAGCCCGGGCATGACGGTCACCGCTCGATCCGGCAACGCGTCAACCACCCTGCTCCACCGCGGCGAACGCGCTGTTCAGCCTCGCCTGCGCCTCCGCCAACGCGGCGCGGCGGGCCGCCAGCCAGGCCTCGTCGGACGCCAGCGTGGCCTGCTCGGCCGCCTGCATGCGCGCGACCTCCGCCGGTTGCGGCCCGCCGGCGCCTTGGCTCGCCTCCACCATGCCCCGCGCGCTGAGCGCCCGGCGGAACTGCGCCTCGGTCAACGGCAGCGTGAACGACGTGCCCGGGAAAGCCGCGGCGGACTCGGCGAAGATGCGCTGGGCGTCGGCGAACGGGATCTCCGCCGGCTTCAGCCCATGACCGCGGCCGAAATCCACCAGCGCCGACGCGTAGTGGTGGCCGACGCGGAACGGCACGTCCGCCACGCGCTGCAACGTGTCGGCCAGCTCGGTGGTGGTGGAGTAGTCGCCCTCCACCTCCGCCAGCGCGCGGGCCGGGTCGATGACCAGCGCGTCCAGCAGGGCGGAGAACTCGTCGAACATGGTCGCAGCGTCCTCCAGCGCCTTCTGCGACGCCTCGCGTTTGTAGTCCGGCATCCCCGGGGTGACGTTGTGCGCCTCGAACAGGAATGTGGTCGCGGCGCCCAGCACCTCGCTGGCCTGCAGGCGCAGCACGTTCAGCCCGTACGGGTTGCGCTTCTGCGGCATGATGGAGCTGGTCCCCGTCAGCGCCCCCGTGCGCAGCAGGATCCACGGCGACGACTGCGCGTATTGGGTGTGCACGTCCTGCACGAACGCCCCCGTCGTGAGAGCCATGGTGGTGGCGAGCCCGACCAGCTCCGCGCCGAGATCGATGGCGGCCAGCTGGTCGGCGCCGTAGGAGTTCTCGTCCACCCCGTCGAAGCCGAGCAGCGCGGCCAGCCGCGGGCGGTCCACCGGGAACGAGGACGTGCCGAGCGCCGCGGACCCCATCGGCGACAGGTTCAGCCGCGCGTAGGCCTGGCGCAGCCGCTCGGCGTCGCGGTCGTAGGCGGCGGCGAACCCCAACAGGTAGTGGGCGTAGGTGGTCGGCTGCGCCTGCACGCCGTTGGTGTAGGCGGGCACGATGGTGTCGGCGTGCCGCGCCGCGGTCGCCAGCAGCTTGCCGCGCATCGCGTCCATCGCGGCCAGCAGGGCCAGCAGGCGGTCGCGCTGCATCACCCGGCGCGTGGTGGCCAGGATGTCCTGCCGGCTGCGGCCGGAGTGCATCCGCGTCACGTCCGGGCCGGCGATGGCGATCAGCAGCGGCTCGTACTGCAGGTAGTCCGCCGGGCGGCGCGCCCCGGGCTTGGCGCCGTCGGCGATGACCTGGGCGACGGCCTTGGCGATGGTGGCGCCGAGCGCGGGCGAGACGATGCCGCGTTCCGTCACCATCACGGTGGACGCCTTGTTGAACTCGCCTAGCCAGTCGAACGCGTCGCCCGGCCTCTGCGCGAAGGCCGGGCTGGACAGCAGGCAGGCGACGAGGAGCAGGCGCTTCATGCCGCGTGTCTACATCAAGCGCCGCGTCGGGTGGAGAGCGGCCGCGCATTGACGCCGCCCGCGCGGCTGCCGCATGGGTGAGCATGGCCAAACCGACGCCGCGCTTCGTCTGCCAGAACTGCGGCGCCGTGACCGGCAAGTGGGCCGGGCGCTGCGAGGCGTGCGGCGAGTGGAACACCATCGTGGAGGAGCCCGTCGAGGCGCGACCAGGCCCGGGTGGGAAGCCCGGCGGCAAGGCGAGCCGGCTGGACTTCGTGGGGCTGGAGGGCACCACCGCGCCGCCGCCCCGCGCGCGGACCGGGATCGCGGAGCTGGACCGGGTGCTGGGCGGCGGCCTGGTGGCGGCGTCCGCGGTGCTGGTGGGCGGGGACCCGGGGATCGGCAAGTCCACGCTGCTGCTGCAGGCCGCCGCCTCGCTGGCCCGCGCCGGCAAGCGCGTGATCTACATCACCGGCGAGGAATCGGTGGACCAGGTGCGGCTGCGCGCCCGCCGGCTGGGGCTGGCGGACGCCAAGATGGAGTTGGCCGCTACGATCAATGTCCGTGATATCGCGGCGGCGTTGGAAGCCGCGTCGGACGCGGCGATGGTGGTGATCGACTCGATTCAGACGATGTGGATGGACTCGATCGACTCCGCGCCGGGCACGGTGAGCCAGGTGCGCGCGTGCTCGTTCGAGCTGATCCGGCTGGCGAAGTCGCGCGGGTTCGCGCTGATGCTGGTGGGCCACGTCACGAAGGACGGCGCGCTGGCCGGTCCGCGGGTGCTGGAGCACATGGTCGACGCGGTGCTGTATTTCGAGGGCGACCGCGGCCACCAGTTCCGCATCCTGCGCGGGGTGAAGAACCGTTTCGGCGCGACCGACGAGATCGGCGTGTTCGCGATGACCGAGCAGGGTTTGGCCGAGGTGCCGAACCCCTCCGCGCTGTTCCTGGCGGAGCGTCGGGGCAACATCGCCGGGTCCGCGGTGTTCGCGGGTCTGGAGGGCACGCGCCCGGTGCTGGTGGAGGTGCAGGCGCTGCTGTCCCCCAACTCGGGCGGCTCCCCCCGGCGGTCGGTGATCGGGTGGGACGGCGGGCGGCTGGCGATGATGCTGGCCGTGCTGGACAGCCGCGCCGGGCTGCGTCTGTCGGCGCACGACGTGTATCTGAACGTGGCAGGCGGTCTGCGGGTGCAGGAGCCGGCGGCGGATTTGGCCGTTGCGGCCGCGCTGGCCTCGGCGGCGACGGAAACGCCTACGGATGCGGGGAGCGTGTATTTCGGCGAGGTCGGGCTGTCGGGGGAGATCCGCCAGGTGGCGCAGGCGGATGCCCGGCTGAAGGAAGCGGCGAAGCTGGGGTTTTCCGGGGCGTGTTTGCCAAGGCGGGTGGCGCAGGGGAATGCGAAGGTTGTGGCGGTGCCTGGGTTAAGGCTGCGGGAGATGGGACATCTGGCGGAGTTGGTGGCGGGGTTTACTGGGAAGAAAGGTTAGCGTCTTCGTTTCTACGAGGCTGGTCCTGTTTAGGAGCAGGCGAACGTTGACGAGTTGCCGTTAGTATCCACGGGAAGATACACTCCGCCCTAGTGGACGCGCGCTAAAGAGCGTAGTTCGATCTGAGTAAGCAAAAATGAGGAGTATCCAAAGTATTTGACCCTGTCAGCGTGCCGTGCAATTGCGTTTGGAAGACATTGCGGGCATAGCGGTGCGCGGCTACCCGGCCCGACCTTTTCGATCGGTCCGGCGGCTCCCTGGCGTGGGACGCGCTCGCTGAAACCGGGCACTGCTACGCCAGGGCAGAAATCTTTCATCTCGGTTCGGCCCGCAACATGGGCACAAACTCCGCTGCGTCGGTCGAGCGTTTCAAACGATCTTGCGCCGTAGAGTCATGCCAAGAACGAAAAGCCCGCCGCCGAGCAAACCAAGTGTGCCAGGCTCAGGAACCGCCATGACATTGGTGGTGATTGTTGCGTATATATCGGCATTAGCGGTCGATCCCTCTGGGGAGAGAAACTGCGATGTGAAAGTCTTACCTCCATCTGTTGAAAACCCCAGGAGCTGGAGCGTGTAGGTTGTCCCGTTCGCCGTGAAGTCCGTGCTCGTAAGGCCATTCGCAATCGTTACGATGTCGCCATCCGAAACAGGGTTGCCCGTCGTGTTCGGCGTGAGGTCTATCCCAAACTCATAGGCGAAGTTAGTATTATTGGTTACCGGAGACGTAAGGCTTAATGCTATTCCTAGGTCGATTGAACTATTAGCTGGATAGTTGGTTGTGTTTCCATTGAGATAATTGAAACTACCGATGTTGAATGGCGTATTTTCCATCGTGTTGAAGGCCGCAGTGCTCGGATCGCTGCCGACACCATTGAAAGTGAATGTATTGGGCCCAGTTCCAGAGCCAACGCCGAACCTGAACACGGCGCTTCCGTGGTTGACAGCGTCATTGTTGCTGATCGAGTAAACATTGCCCGTTCCCGCGGCCTGAAGATTTTGCCAAGTCCCAACTGCCGATCCGGTAAAAATCGGTGCAGCTTGGGTTGCGCTCGTGAGGCCTAAGGTCAGGACGGAAGCGGCCAGAGCCAAACCGGGAATTCGAGACATGCACGCCACTCCTACAAGATAGAACCTCATTGGCTGCAACGACCGTGCCAATTCGCTAAGTCATTGTCGTTCAAGAATTCCGGTTTTCGTCAGCATGTCACCTGTAAATTTCCTCGACAAACCCGCCATGGCAAACCCGAGTGCAGCAACTGATAGCGATCGACGTGGGCCAACGTCCCACAGAGGTCGGTGAATGGATAATGACCGGCAATCCCGCCGCGCTGCTCTGCCAGTCGTCGCCGGTAGACGACCTGAACACGAGGCCATGCGTCGCTCGATCAACTTGCAAGCTGGCCGCTCCGCCCACTTGGATCGCCCCGTCAGCATTGTCTTGCCCATCCCTCCCACCTGGTGGCGCCGCCCCGCGCGTTCCCAGTGATGAGAGTTGCCGCACGAATAGCGGCCACTCGCGCTGACCGAATCAGCATTGACTTCGATACGAAACCGATTAGAATATCCGCTCTGGCCTAAACGCGTGGGGGTGTTCGGCCCTCTTGGATTTCTCCCCGAATTAGCAGGAGGATAGGTGGCGTGCCCATTCAAACGAACTTTCGCTTTAACCAACTACGCGACCAGGCAAACCTGGAGACGATGGCGATGTTCCCGCGGGACTTGCTTGGCCCGCTGCGAAGCTTCATCGGATCCAACCACACGCGAACCTGGTCCGGCCCCGGCTTCAACCTGATTTGGCGCCCACACAACAAGAAGGCGCCTAACACGCAGGACTTCTTCCTTGAACTCGATGTCACGAGCGAGACGTTGTCTTTCACTGACATCACCGGCCCGCAAGGCATAGCGAACCGCGGCTTGCTCCAGGACGACATAGCGCTCGGCGGCATCGCCTACCAACAGGAGGTGTCCGACGTCACGAGGGCGCCGCCAAAGGCGTTGCACTTCGAGCCTGGCGTGTGGGCCTGCGTTCCGAGCACAACGAACCCAGCAGAGCCGCAGACCGTCGTTCGCATGGGTTCGATTCCTCACGGAACCACGATCAACGCAGAAGGGACTGGTTTCGACTCTCCCACCGGCCAACCGGTGTTCAGTCCAGCAAGCATTCAACCATTCACCATTGGCAGCCCTGACGACGGCGAGACCGGCATCGTGTCGTTCGACGAAGCCACCAAGCCGCTGTCGGTCAATCTTCCTTCACGCACCGCCCTTAACGACGTGGTCGGCCTGACCGACGCGCACTTCCAGAACCCAACGCTGATCTTGTCGGACGTCACCGCGGGTCAACAGATTCTTAGCACCAAGGTGTTCGTCATTACGACCGACGTGGCAACGCCGACCACCCCTCAAGCCCCCAATCTCGGCAGCCCCAAAGAGGGCGGGGGAACGGGCAATATCGGGTTCCTGGTCGGATCACCTGCCGCCGGTCCAAACGCGAACGCAGTACGCATGACAGCAACCTTCTGGGTTGAGAAAATCAAAGGCGCCGATGGCAAGGTCTTCGAACAGCTGCAATACATTCAACGCGTGCTTCTGAACTTCAATGGCCTGAGCTGGCCTCATATCAGCGTTGCGACAATGGTCGTTGCTTCGGACTCCTAAGACGTCGTGGGCAGCGCCAATGCGCTGACCCTGACGACCATCATGTCATTGCATTCTCCTGACCATTGCAATCCGACGTCGATATCGTCGACAGAGTCCGGAGCTGAGAAGCGTCGCCAAGACTTCGGATCGCAGCCCGCACGAAGCCCTATGCGCGCGACATCGACCGCGCGCTGAACGGAGGAGCCGCATCGATGCCCTTCCTTGATGCGCTGGACGCGCTGCATGCCGACGATGCAGCTGGCCGAACCGGCCTGTTTTTCCAAACGCTGAGCACCGACTGGCGCTCGCTGTTCGCCGAACTGCGGGCCAGTCGCCCGGTCCTGACGTTGCCGACGATGACTGTTCTCGCGCGCTGGGCTGATGTGGTGGATATGCTGTCCCGCAACTCCATATTTCAGGTGCCCTACCGCCCGCACATGGATCCTTCCGTCGGCCCGTTCATGATGGGGCGCGACGACACGGAACTGAACTGGCGCGACAAGTCGGTCATGCGGGCGCTGCTGCGGTGGGATGATCTGCCGGGCATCCGTGCAACGTCCGCCGAGGTTGCGCGCCAGGCGCTCGCGACGTCGAGCGCCGTGGGGTCGGTCGACGTCGTCACGTCGGTTTCGCGCCTCGTGCCGCTACGGGTCGTGCAGCGCTGCTTTGGCTTTCCAGGCCCGGACGACGCCACGATGCTGCGTTGGTCGCGCGCCACCCAGGCCGACATGTTCCACAATCTCAGCAACGATCCGGCCGTGCTCGCCGCCTGCGTGACTGCAGGAACGGAGATGCGCGCCTGGCTTAGGCCGTTCCTGGCTGGTCGGCAGCCCTGGGCTGGCGCGGCGGGGGAGGACACCGTCTCCCGCCTCCTGCGCCTGGCTGCGACCGGGCTGACCGGGATGGACGCCGAGGCTGTCGTCACCAACGTCTGCGGCCTGCTGGTCGGCGCGATCGAGACTACATCCCAGGCCATCGTCAATGCCACCGAGCAGATCCTGTTGCACGATGACTGGCGAGCGCGGGCCATCGCGGCTGCAGCGGCGGACGACCCGGCGGCAGTGGACCCAATCGTGTGGGAGGCGTTGCGTTTCAATCCGATGACCTCGCTCGTCATTCGCATCGCCGCATCGGCCAGCGTCGTCGCCCCGGTGAGCACGCACGAGACGGCCGTGCCAGCGGGCCGGGTGGTGGCGGCGGGCATTGGCTCGGCGATGTTCGATCCCGGCGTGTTCCCCGAGCCGGATACTTTCAAGGCCCGGCCACGCCGTCTATACATGCATACTGGGTTCGGCGCCCATGAGTGCCTAGGAGCCTTCGTCGGCGACGCGATGGTGCCGGAGACCGTGCGCCAGATCCTGCGCTTGCCGGGCATCGGGCTGCTCCCCGGCAACCAGAGCCAAGTGGATGCTGCCGGCGGTCCGTTCGCCGAACATTTCGTTGTGGGCGTGAACCCCCATTGACCCGCGACACGAGCCGCGATGGTCTGGGCAACAAAGTCGAGAGCGCGTTGCTGACCGGCCTTCGCCCGTTCTGGGCGTTCGTGAACACCCAGCCCTGGCTGCATCGCGTCCTGAACAAGATCGTGGTGGACCGGGCGGTGCGCAAGTTGCCATCGCGTCCGCTGGCGCTCAGCACGATGAATGATGACTACACATCGTGGCCGTCGTTGAACGATCGCACCTGGTTCAGCCGCTACCTGCCCGCACAGACGCCGACCGCGCAACCCGACGCGACAGAGCTGTTCCGCCCGCGCGCCAGTGGACCACGTTTGTCCGACCGTTCCACGCTGTTGTTTCCGGCTTTTGCGCAATGGTTCACCGACGGGTTCCTTATGACGGAGCCGAACCGCCGTCGCACCCGCACCAATCACCAGATCGATCTCAGCCAGCTATACGGCCTTTCGGAGGAGGTCACGCGGGCTTTGCGTCTTCGCAGCAGCCAAGCAGGCGAGCGCGGCCGTTTGTCGAGCGTCGTCGAAGCCGGGCAGGAGTGGGCGCCGCCACTGTACGATGCCGCCGGCCACAAGTCGGATCTGCTGCCCGACCCTGTTCACTTGCCCCCGCAGTGGGATGCCGCCAAGCGTGCGACGTTGTTCGCCTTTGGCGGCGAGCGCGCCAACTCCACTTGCTACACCGCCGCCATCAACACCGTCTTCCTGCGCGAACACAACCGCCTTGCCGCGGCGCTCGAGGCGGCAAACCCGGGCTGGGACGACGACAGGGTGTTCGAGACGGCGCGGAACATCAACATCGTCCAGCTGATCCGCGTGGTGGTCGAGGAATACATCAACCACATTTCACCTTACTGGCTGCAGTTGTTATCCTCTCCCTTGCCCGCCTACCACGCGGCCTGGAACCGTCCGAACTGGATTCCAGTGGAGTTCAACCTGCTCTACCGCTGGCACAGCCTGGTCCCCGAACAGGTGGTCTGGGCGGGACAGCTCGTGCCGATTGCCGACTGTCAGTTCGACAACACGCGCCTGCTCGCCAACGGCCTAGCGGCGACGTTCGCGAGCGCCAGCGACACCCGAGCGTGGTCGCTCGGCCTGTTCAACACCGCCGCCGCCTTACAACCCGTGGAGTTGGCCAGCATCCAACAGGGGCGCGCCAACGGAATCGCCAGCTACAACGACTACCGCGTCAATGCGGGCTACCCCTCGGTCACCCGGTTCGAACAAATCAGCAGCGATCCTGCCGTCATCACCGCCCTGCAAGGCCTGTATGGCGAGGTGGGCCGAGTTGAGTTTTTTGCAGGCCTGCTGGCAGAGGACTTGCCACCCCGCTCCGCCGTCCCTCCGCTGATTGGGCGCATGGTGGCGGCGGACGCGTTCTCCCACGCATTGACCAATCCGCTGCTGGCGCCGCTCGTCTATACGGAGAGAACGTTCACGAGCATTGGGCTGGCCGCCATCGAGTCGATGCACTCACTGACGGATCTCGTCTCCCGGAACGCGCAAGAAGTCCGATCCCAGTTGAGGGTGAGCATGGAGTGGGGCGACTACCGTTCGTCCGCCTAACGGCTGCGCCCTGTGCGTCGCGCGTACGATCGGGTTGTTGAAAGGACGGCCAATGGGCGTGCTTATGCAGGCGTTCTACTGGGATTGCCCGGGCATCGAGGGAGTCCCAGCGGGCTGGTGGAAGCGCCTTCAGGCGGAGGTGGCGACGCTCGCCGCCGCTGGTTTCACGGCGCTATGGTTGCCGCCTGCGAGCAAGGCTGCCACCAACGTATCCATGGGGTATGACCCTTACGACTATTTCGATTTGGGCGAGTTCGATCAAAAGGGCTCGAAGCCAACTTGGTTCGGCTCGAAAGACGACTTGCAAGCGTTGATTCGGGCAGCGCACGACGCCGGAATGCAGGTCTACGCCGATTTCGTGATAGACCATTGCAGCGGCGCCGACGCTGAAGAAGTGAGCCCGATTGATGGCGTCAGCCGGTGGACGCTGTTCAGGCCAGCAAGCGGCAGATTCCCTCGCAACAGTGATTGCTTTCATCCCTCGCATTACGAGACCTGGGACGAGGGACAATTTGCGGGGATGCCAGACCTTTGTCACCGCAATCCCGCGGTCTACACCACAATACTCGAGTGCGCCGCATGGATGATCAGCGTCATCGGCTTCGACGGCTTTCGTTTCGATTTTGTCAAGGGCTACGGTCCCTGGATGGTGCACGCAATCCAGGAGCTCCGCGGATTGCGCGGTGCGACCACATTCAAGCCATTCTCCGTAGGCGAGTGCTGGGACGGGAGCCGGACCATAGAGGACTGGCTCACCGAGGCGAACAGTTGGTCCGATAATCCGGTAAGCGCTTTCGACTTCCCCTTGCGCTATCGCCTCAAGGACCTGTGCATGACGTATGGCTTTAGCCTGCGGCAGCTACAGGCGCCGGGCACGGTGCTCACCGACAACACCGCCGCCGCGGTAACCTTCGTCGAAAACCATGATGTGGCGCGAAACGACTCGATCGTGCACGACAAGATGCTGGCGTACGCTTTCATCCTGACGCACCAGGGATATCCGTGCGTCTTCTGGCAAGACTATTACACCTGGGGGCTGGGGCTGCCCGGGGACGTCAGCGGGATCGCTGCCCTCGTGCGGGCGCACGAGGATCACGCTGGCGGCGACATGCAGGTCCTGCACGTCGATGACAATTTGTACATTATGCAAAGACTGGGCTGGGGAAGGCAGAACGGCCTCGTGTTCGTACTGAACAATGAAGCGTTCTGGAATGGCGCGAGGGTTGCGACGAATTGGCGCAACACAAGCTTCTCACCGATCGCTTGGCGCGGCCACGATCTTGGTCAGCCCGACCCGAAACACACAGCCGCAGATGGAGGGGCGGATTTCTGGGCGCCGCCGCGTGGGTACGCCGTTTACATCCCGCGCTGACATTGGCGGCGGGATTTTGAGCTTCGCTGTCTAAACCGAAGAGGAAAGGCAATCTTATGTGGAAAGCTATCGCCATCATTACATTTGGCTTAGGCCTGACCTCGGTGGCTGGCGCTCAAACCGTCACGGATCCTGCCGTCATTGCGTCGCGGCTTCATTTTTGGGCGCAGGAAGCCGGTGACCCGGTCTACTACGGGGAAGTCAGGAACGTAAATCCGCGAACCATGCAGGTCATGGGACACTACCAGTGCTTGGCCCTCGCATTCATCAAATACGAGGCCGGGGTGTTCTACTACGCTCACAAGATGTGGGGAAAGGCCTCGGATGGTTCCTGCCACTATGACGACGTGACCTCGAGGAAAGTCGGCAACCATGGCGCGTGCGTGAGGGACACGAATGCGGGTTTCGGTGCAGCTGTCGGCACGGCTCGCATGACGAAGGCGAACATCGATTATATGCACAGCATCTTCAGGACGATCGACACCAATACCCATCGCGTCGGCGAAACGGCTGCATGCATACCGCCAAACGGAGTGGGAGCTGGCCTTGTTTCCATCAAGATCGAGAATGGCCGTTTCAAGGTCATCACCAATCGGCCCTTGGACTACGAGGTGGATATCGATGCTCAAGACCCAAGCAAGCCACCGACGAAGCCGGTCTTCTAGAGCAGTTGAGGTGCGCAGACTCGCTGAACCTAACTCGACGCTGCTGGTTGAGCAGTGAGGATTAGGATGACTGCACCGTTGTCGCAGGCCTGCGTCGCCGCCTAGCGCAGGCGCTAGATAAGAGGTGTTCGGCGCGCGAGGAGCAGACGTTCGCCAAGATCAAGGCCCTGCGTCGCGGCCCCGCAGCCCGCACCAGGGACGCGCTTCGGACTACAATCGGCCACTTCCTAAACCGCTTCAGCCCGTGGAATGTCGCAACCATAATCAACCTAGGATATGAGGTCCCGTGAAGCGGAAATGCTCTAGGCGTCGGTCTGTGACCGAGTGATCGTGCGTCCGAGAACCTCAAAGCTGCTGTGCGGAGTCGCCGTCAAGCAGCCGCGGACAAAGCTGGGACAGCCGCCAAGCCTCCTGCACGGCCGGGCGTTCAAGCCGAAGCACGATGTCGAAGCGCGCCGGGTCCCAACGGCGCGGCCCATCATCGACCCAGGCCGGCAGGATCGAC
>CAXTBW010000008.1:26637-47546 GCA_964242925.1 uncultured Acetobacteraceae bacterium | reverse complement strand
GCGCGCCGGGTCCCAACGGCGCGGCCCATCATCGACCCAGGCCGGCAGGATCGACTTCACAATCCTCTTATGCTCCCAGCAGATCAGAACGATGCCCGCGCGCTTCGCAACGTCGGCGACAAGGTCCGCCTCATCGCCCTGCTTGAAGGTCGTTATCGGCTTGACGCCGAGCCTACGCGCAAGCGGCGCGATCGTCTCGAACGGCCGGCGGCTGGGCGGGTCGTCGCCGACGCTGTCATCCTGGGGATCCGCCGCGTAAATCGCGTTCGGGGCGGGATAGTCCGAACATAGCCCTGCGCCGAACAGCGCAGCCCAAGCGCCGGCGCGCTGCCAGCCGCGCACCGTCAGTGACTCGCCATTAGGCGAGCCCTCTTGCGTCAGACCCGGGTCATCCACCAGCGGCACGGGCTTCTCGGCATGGCGGATAATGAGTACGGTCAGCGCCGGCATCGATGCCTCGATTTCCCGTGGTTCGTCACGTGATCTGCATCACGACTGTAGGCTTGCCATCCTATCCGTTTGCAACATAACATTACGTCATCGTATTGGGGTGGAGCGAAAGCGTGTCGTTGCTCTCTAACGGACAGTTGCTGATCCGCCACGCGCCCTCGGCGGACAGCGCCGCCTTCGCGATGCAAGTTCCGTTTCAACTGGGCGACTATCAGCTCGAGCCCTTGTTCCGGCAGCCCGCCATCAATGCGACGGCGGCCCTGACGGGAACGCCGTCGCCCGCTTGGAGTCTGGCCAAGCCCACGACCGTTGTCCAACAGAACCCGTGGGACGTTGCCCACCACGCAGCGGCGCAGCAGGGCTACCGTGCCTACGTCGAGCCCGACATCATCAACTCGCCCGCGAGCCCTCCGCTGGCCGTTGCGGCCGCCGGACTGAATCAGAATTACCCGCCTTCGCAACCTGTCTCGCCAGGATGGCATCTCGGTCAGGACTTCGCAGGCTTCCTGAACGTCCGCGGCGTGGCCACTGGAAGCGGCGTGCGCATTGCGCACCTCGATACCGGCTACACCCCGGCTCACGCATCGACCCCGCGGCGCATGCGGCCCGATCTGGGGTGGAATTTCTGGGACGACAACGCTGACACCGTGGATCCAGGAACCGAGGTTGCGGGTTTGCTGCAGCCGGGTCACGGCACGGCGACGCTTGCAATCCTTGCGGGCGGCGCCGTCGACCTGGCGTTTGGTGGCGAGCGCTTCACCGGGGACTTCGGCGGCGCGCCGGAAGCCGAGGTGGTGCCGGTCCGCATCGGCCCTTCGGTGATCCACTTCTACGCCAGCACGATGGCTCGCGGCCTGCACTACGCGCTCGCCCCGGCGGACAACCCGGCCATGAAGTCGCACCTGGTTTCGCTGAGCCACGGCGGCCTGCCATCCGCTGCCTGGGCCGACGCCGTCAACGCGCTCTACAGCGCCGGCGTCACCGTCGTGGCCGCCAGCGGGGACTTCTACCGCGTGCTCGGTGTGGATTTGGCCACCCAATACACCGTCTATCCGAGCGCCTTCAACCGGGTGACCACGGCGGTCGGCGCGACCTATGCTCGAACGCCTTACAGCACGGACAAGAACGGCGTGCTGCAGGGCAGCTGGGGGCCGGACTCCGTGATGGAGAAGGCAGTCGCCGGATTCACTCCCAACGTCGCCTGGATGAAACGCGACCTTTTGCCCGACGGCTTTGACATGAATGGCGGGGGCACGTCGGCCAGCACCCCGCAGGTCGCGGCCGCTTGCGCGCTCTGGCTCGAGCGTTTCGGCAGTCGCTTCCCACAGGACTGGCGGGTTGTCGAGGCTTGCCGGCTCGCGCTGTTCGACAGTTGCAACGCGGCGCAGGCCGGCAGGCGCGCGCTTGGTTGGGGCACCCTCAACGTGCCGGCGATGCTGGACGAGGCGCGAGCCGACCACATCGCCGCAACGCTGGCGGCGGGGAACCTCAAGCAGTCAGCCGCCGATGCCGTCTCTTTCCCGTTCTGGCGCGAGTTGGTCGGCGCAGGCCCGCCGGCTAGCGCGCAGGAGGCGATGTACGAGACGGAAGTCGCCCAAATCGTCCTCGCCAGCAAGAACGCCTCGCTGGTGAAGGCCGCGCAGGCCGTGGCGTCTGGTCAAACCCTGGGGCAGCAGGACCGCGCCGCGCTCGTCGCCGCGCTCAAGACGGAGACGATCTCGCAACCACTGCGCACCCGGCTCGACTGATCAGGGCGCCGCTTTCCTTTCAAGAACGAAGGAGCTTCCAATGTTGCCAGCGCGCGTCGGCCTCGCATCCCGCTCCCCATCGGTGACGTTTGAACAGTTGGTGCAAGTCGCCAGCGCGATCACCGTGCAAGTCAATCGTGATGCCGCCCCCATCTGGAATGTCGCCGGAACCGTGACGGCCCTGCCCGACCCGGACAACGTCGAACCAGGCATCTGGCCCGTGTTCATTGCCGACGACCTCCCGGACGGGGTCGGCGGCTATCACACGACCGGCCACAACCAACCCTTCGCGCTGGTTCAATCGGGCGACACCTGGTCGCTCTCAGCCAGCCACGAGGTGCTGGAGATGCTGGTCGACCCTAGCGGCAATCGGCTGATCGCAGCGCCCGCCGTCACCATCGCCGGCAACGATGTCCAGGATGCGCCCGGCAAGTTCGAATACCTTCTGGAGATATGCGATCCGTCGGAAGACCCGGATTTCGCCTACCTGATCGACGGCGTGATGGTGTCGGACTTCTACACGCCGAACTACTTCGATCCGGTCGGCAGCGCCGGTGCGCGCTATAGTTTCAGCGGCAAGATCACCCGGCCGCGCCAAGTGCTCAAAAATGGCTACCTCAGCTGGTACAATGCGTCGAACAACATGTTGCAGCAGGTTCGTCATTTCGGCTCACCCGTCGTCGTCGACCTGGGAAGCGGCGAGCCGGGCGCCTCGCTGACCGGAGGGATGACGTTGCGCAGCTTCGTCGACCGCCATACCGCGCCGCCGGTGGCCCTCTCCAACCTGCGTGGCAGCAGCCCGGCGGTGGGGGCGCGCGACGTGCGCAGAAGCGTCCTTGCAGCCGCCGCTCAGCATCGCGGCTATAATTACGCCACGTGCGCGCGAGCCGTCACGGACCGGGCGAAAGAAGATCAGAAGTCCGCTTGCCTTCAGGCGAGCCTGGACGCACCGGCCGTGCTGGCCGCCCATCTCGACGTCTTCGCTTCGCCGGGCGTGGCCTCGGTTCGCCCGGGCCTGCATATCGGCCCGCATGGACTGACCGGCGGCAAAGCCATCGTCGTCACCGCGATGCCGGACAAATACGCGGCCCTCAAAGCCTCGCTCCCCTCCGCGCTCGACGGCGTGCCGGTCGACATCCGCCTAGCCAACGCGTTGCAGCAGATGCGGGCGTTGCGGCCGGCGGATTACATGCTGCTGGGCAGCGCGCAGCACGAGGTCCGCCAACCTGACTTCGCCGGCGAGGTGTTCTTCGATGGCGACGGACAACGAACCCAGCCGCAATCGCTCGCCGCCTTCGCCGCCGCACGCCCGCAGAAGAAGCAGATCGACTACACGCCACCTGCAGACGGCTCTCTGGATGCGGTGACGGAAAAGGTGACCCTGGTGCTGCACGCCAGCCCGGATGCCGGGTGGGACAGGCTTTCGGACTTCCTCGCGGGCGTGCCGCGCAGTCTCGTCGTAGGCATGTACGATTTCACCTCGGCCCATATCCTTGCCGCGCTCGAGAACGCGATGGCGGGCAAGACGCTCATGCTCACCCTGGACCATCCAGCGCCCAATCCCTCGCGCGATCAGACGGACGAGCAAACTGTGGCGGAGCTGGGCAAAACTCTCGGCGGCGGCTTCGCCAATGCTTGGGCGCTGACCAACAGCGACCGGTTGGCGACTGCCTGGATCTATCCGAACGCCTACCACATCAAGGTCGCGGTCCGCGATGATGGCGTATTCTGGCTTTCCTCCGGCAACTGGAACAACAGCAACCAGCCGGTGATCGACCTCACCGACACCGAGGCCGCGGCCAAGATCGCGACCGGCCACGATCGCGACTGGCACGTGATTGCTACGAGTCCGAAGCTCGCCGACACCTTCCGCGATTTCCTGCAAAACGACTTCACCGTCGCCAGCGCCAGAAACGCGGCGCCACCCAACCCGGCGTTGGCGGCGCAGGAAGCCCCCGAGCCCGAGGTCGAGATGCCCATCGCCGCCTTGGCTGCAGGCCGCAAACCCAGGCAGTTTTTCGCGCCCAAGACGATCTCGGGCGTCATACCCATCCAACCGCTCCTCACCCCTGACAATTACGTCAAGCATGTCCGGCCGCTGATCGATGGCGCCACGCAGAAGTTTTACATGCAGACCCAATACATCCACCCGAGCAACCGCGAGGGCGACGAGGACCACGACGCCCTAATCGCCTCGGTGAAAGCGAAAATCGATGCTGGCCTGGACGTTCGCCTGATCACCAGCGAGTTCCAGACGGATGACTGGGTCGAGAAGCTCGTCGATGCGGGCATTGATCCCAAGACGGTCCGCCGTCAGCCGAAGGTGCACAACAAGGGCATCGTAGTCGACAGCAGCATCGTCCTGGTCAGCAGCCAGAACTGGTCCGCCGACGGCACGCTGCGCAACCGTGATGCCGGCCTGATCATCACGAGCGCTGAGGCGGCCGCCTATTTCGAGGCGATCTTCTTACACGACTGGGACAACCTGGCTTCCCCGGTCGCGGCGGGCTGAATGCGGGTTACCCACCGCTGGCGCGCCGACATCATGGGCCGGCGAGCAGGGCGACACGGGAGAGCGCGGCCGCGAGCCGGCCAGGCTCGGGCTGGTCGTGGCGATCGCCGCCGCTCCCGCAGCACTGCGGCCGAGCCGGTCGCCACCACCTCTTTCGGAGGCTCGCCTTCGCCATGTCCAACGAAGGTGGTGAGCGTGGGGCCGTCAAGCGGTGACCTTCGAGGAAAAGGATGGCGCGACTTGGGTCGTTGCGCATGAGCTCTGTCCTACCCTTGCTACTCAGCTGCTGCAGAGTGGAGGTCTGAACGCATGATCGGGTCTGAGTGGACAGGAGGGCTGACGTGCGGCGCCCGGTGCGTTGTTGCCGCCATGCTGACCTTGGCGACTTCGAGATTACCGGCCGTGGCGCAGCCTATCGGATCCCCGCCGCAAATTGACCATGTCGACGTCGTCCTCAACGGCGCCAAGGTCCGAGTCTCGTTGGCCCGGGCCGAGCGAATGCGGCGCGAGGTCATCGACCGGCTTTCCAAGGAGTCGAACCCCGAGGTTGCGGAGCTACGGCAGGAGTTGGCCGCTGCGGGCCCCTGGGTGGACCGGAACGGCCAACTCCACTATGGGCGATGGTCGCTGACTGGGGTCGGCTCCGTGCTCTCCTTGAGTGCGGCCTTCCCAGCAGACGGCCCATTGGGGCTGCAGGTCATGTGGCATCCTGGCCTTCATGCGACATTCGAGCGCAAGGCCGGCCAGTGGGAGCTGACCCGTGTCGACGAGGCGAGCACAACGCGATAGGGCAGGCTCGCTGTTGAGTCCTCCCCTGGTTGACGGTTGCTATAGCGGAATGAGATCGCTTGTCCTGGAGCGGGGGGTTGTCACGCCCCATCTGCAGCATCTGCGAAGCGCAACCGACTGTTGTATCCATACATCCGGCGAGCCGCATCGCGCTGCTTGTTGTTGCTTGCGATTGCCCTGGGCCCCGGGGTTCTCCCGCGCTGAGTCACGGCGGCGGAGACGAGGCCGGTGGTGGCCATTGAAACGGGACAGCATTCGGCCGGAACGCCTGAAGCCGCGATGGATGCCAAGGGGCGCGTGCTTGTGACTGCCAGCGCGGACCGGACCGCACGCGGCTGGTCGCTCCCCAGCCTGCGTCCGCTCACGTATTGCGCCCCCCGATCGTGAGTGGACCAGGGTTGGTCCTCGCGGTGGTCGCGGTGTCGCCGGATGGTCGGCTCGCGGCCTTGGAGAGGCAGGGCGTCGCCAGCGGGAAGCATCGCATCCTGGTTTTGACCTGACGACGGGAAAGGGTGTTTGCCATTCTGCCGTCGCCGGAAGGCGGGATGGCGCTGATGTCGGAGATGGGGGCGCTGGCACCCTATGACGGGACCGGGCGGCTGATCGCGCAACAGGCGACGTTGGCGCAACAACTCAATACGGCATTGGACGTGTCAGACCCGAGGCGACGCTTGCTGCTTTCGGCAGATGGGACGCAGGTGGCCTTGATGGCGTTCGGCGATCGGAGTCGATGGCTGACATTCGATACCCGGCGATCACAGCTATCGACACAGGGCTCGCCACCTGTCGGGACGAGCGACTGGACCAGCCAAGCCAGATCGTTGGTGATGACGGATCGGAGCAGCGGAACATCCCCGAAACTGAACGACCACCCATTGGCGTTGCTACGGAACGAGATGGTTCCCAGCGTTCCGTCATGCCGGATAAGGTGGTTTTGGGAACGGCGTGGTTTCTGCGACAATTTGGTGGTGACGGGCGGGAACGCTGGACGCGACCGGCGCCGGACGAAGCGTGGCGCGTGGACCAGAGCGGAGATGGCATTAAGAAACCCGCATCGATGATTAAGTCTGTCGAGCGCTCGTATGATTCACCCAGTGAGGCTCAACGGCGTTATCCAGCTGCGAGGCGAGTCGGAACGGCGCGTTGGAAGCGCCGAAGCCGATTGCGCCGCGACGCTCGACCAGCTCGAAAAAAAGGCCGCCGGCGATCGTGATGGAGTAGGCGTGCAGGAACTCGCCGGCTGCTTCGCGATCGTAGAGCAGGTTCGAACGCTGCAACGCCATCACAGCGCCATCCTCAAGCGACCAACGCGCGGTGAGATCGTCGTAGTAGTTCACGCCAATCGGCAGTAGGGACGCTGTGCCGGACAGTGAAGCCGCCGCCTTCGCAATGTCCGTGGTGGCGAACGCGATATGCTGCACGCCGGCGCCCGCCGCCGCGCTCACGAACCGCCCGGTGCTGGTGTCGCGGCTGTCGGACGCGTTGAGCGGCAACCGGAACGCGCCGTCCGGCGCCACCATGGCCCGGCTGCGCACCAAGCCGAACGGGTCGGAGAGCTCCACGGACGCGGTTGGCTCCAACCCGAAGATGGCGCGCCAGAACAGTACGGCGCCGTACAACGCATGCGACGGCAGCGCCACCGCGATGTGGTCGACCGTCTCGAGCCCGATGCCGTCGATCCCATCATCCACAACGGGAACGAACTCCTCGTCCCAGACGGCGCCAGCCGCATCGCCAGCCTGCAGGAGATGCACCAGCATCCCATCCGGGGCGCGGACCGCCGGGATCTGCCGCTCGCCGGGACCGACGGGTCCGAGCCAGGGCGTGCACAGCATAGCCTCCGCCCGCGCCAGCGCCGCCACCGTGTCGTCGACGCGCAGCCCCAGCGCGCAGACGGACACGCCGTGCAGTTGGAAGTGCTCGGACGCCGCACTGTCCTCCGAATAGTTCAGCACGAGGTTGATGTCGCCCTGGCGATACACGTCGACGTCCTTCGTGCGGTGATGCCCGGCATGCCGGAAGCCCAGACCGCGCAGCCTCCCTGCCAGATCCTCGCCGCTGATGTCGTCGACCGCGAACTCCAGGAACTCCACCCCGCCAATGCGCGGCGGCCGGGGCACGTCCACGATGCCGGCCTCCGCCTCAACCAGCGCCAGTGAGCGCAGGCCGTCGCGCGCGATCATCCGGCCGGGCGCCGCGCGGAACTCGTCGTTGAACACCTCCAGCGAGAGCGGTCCGGCATAGCCGCCAGCGACGGCGGCGCGGAGGAACCCGGTCACGTCCAGTTCCCCCTGGCCCGGGAAGCAGCGGTGATGGCGGCTGAGCGAGAGCACGTCCATCTGCAGGCGCGGCGCGTCGGCGAGCTGGATGAAGAACAGCTTGTCGGCCGGCACCGACGCGATGCCAGCCGGGTCGTCCCCAACCGACAGGGTGTGGAAGCTGTCGACGATGAGGCCCAGCGCCGGGTGGTCCGCCGCCTGCACCAGACGCCAGGCGTGACCCCACCGGTTTACGTGGCGGCCCCAGGCCAGCGCCTCGTAGCCGACGCGGAGCCCCCGCCGCCCAGCGCGTTCGGCGATCGCGTGCAGGTCCGCCGCCGCGCGCGCATCGTCGTCGATGGCGCCGGGCTGCGTGTTGCTGCACACCAGAACCAGCTCGGCGCCGAGTTGCTGCATCACGTCGAACTTGCGCTCGGCCCGGTCCAGGTTGCGCTTCCGCTGCATATCGGGCATCGCCTCGAAATCGCGGAACGGCTGATACAGGCATATCGCCAAGCCGACATCCTCGGCCATCTGGCGCACCAGCGCCGGGGGGCCGTCGAAGGTCAGCAGGTCGTTCTCGAAGATCTCGACCGCGTCGAAGCCGACCCGCGCGGCCGTGTCCAGCTTGTCCGCCAGCCCGCCGCTCAGGCAAACGGTGGCGATCGCGCGGGCGTGGCGCCTCACTCCGCGGGCTCCAGCCCCAGCATCCGCCTCGCCTGCGCGGGCGACGCGGTGGAGCGGCCGTGCCGCGCGATCGCGGCGGCGGCCAGCGTCACCAGCTCCGCATTGCTGGCTGCGAGGCGGTCGCGTCCCACGCGGATGTTGTCCTCGAGCCCGGTGCGCACGCCGGCGCCGCCGCGGGCCAGCACCCAGTCGATCACCGTCGCCTGGTGGCGTCCGATCCCCGCCGCGGTCCAGGTCGCGTCCGGCAGCACCCGACGCAGCTCGCCCAGCATGATGTCGATCAGCGGCTCCTCCGCCGGCAACGCGTTCTTCACCCCCATGACGAATTGAACATGCGGGCGCGCATCCATCAGCCCGGCCTCCACCAGCCGCTTGGCGCCGTGCAGGTGCGACAGGTCGAACGCCTCGATCTCGGGCCGAACGCCGAAGCGCTGCATGCGGCCGGCCAGGTCGTCCACCAGGCTCGGCAGGTTCTCGTAGAGGATCGACGGGAAGTTCACCGACCCCGTGGACAGCGACGCCATGTCCGGCCGCCGATCCAGCGCATTGCCGCGCGCCGCCTGGTCCCGGCCGCGGCCGCCGGTGGAGAACTGCACGATCATGCCGGGGCAGTGGCGGCGCACCCCCTCCATCAGCAGCGCGAACCGGTCCGGGTCGGAGGACGGCGTCTCGTCGTCGTTGCGCACGTGCGCGTGGACCAGCGCGGCGCCGGCCTCGAACGCGGCGTGCGTGCTCTCCACCTGCTCGGCGACGGTGATCGGCACCGCCGGGTTGTCGCGTTTGCGCGGCACCGACCCGGTGATCGCGACGGTGATGATGCAGGGTTCCCCAGCCATGGCGTCAGATCTCCAGGAACACGGTTTCGTCGTCGCCTTGCAGACGGATGTCGAGCCGCCAGGCGGGCAGGCCGTCCCGCTCGCCCACCGGCCGCGCGACCAGGGTGGCCCGCCGCTCGGGCGCCAGGCTGGCCAGCAAGGGATCTGTGTCGTTCAGCGCGTCGCCGTCGAAATAGGCGCGCGTGTTCACCTGCGCCAACAGGCCGCGCGCGAACAGCGTCAGCGCGACGTGCGGCGCCTGGGGCGTGTTGGCGCCGGGTGCGCCCGCGACGGGGCCCGGCCGCAGCGTGATGAAGCGGTAGTTGCCCTCCACGTCGGTGGCGGCGCGGCCGAAGCCGTCCCAGTCGGCAGCGGCCGGCGGGCTCGGCTGCCACAGCTCCACGCAGGCGTCCGACACGGGGAGGCCATCGCCATCCGACACGGCGCCGATCAGCATGATGCGCTCGCCCTGGGCGCCGAACCGCGTGAGGTCGGACCAGGCCGGGTCCTCCACCAGGTGCCAGTACGGCCCGATGGTCTGGCTGGCGACGGCGGGGGTCAATGCGCGTGCTCCCCTGCCTCGACGGGCGTTTGCTGGCGGCCGCGCAGCACCAGGTCGAACCGGTAGCCGAGCGCCCATTCCGGCTCGGTCAGGTCCAGGTCGAACGCGGCCACCAACCGGTCGCGCGCCGCCGCGTCAGGGGTGGCCAGGAAAATCGGATCCAGCGCGAGCAGCGGGTCCCCCGGGAAATACATCTGGGTGATGATGCGCTGCGCGAACCCGGCGCCGAACAGGCTGTAGTGGATGTGGTTCGGCCGCCAGGCGTTGTGGTGATTGCGCCACGGATAGGCGCCCGGCTTGATGGTGGTGAACCGGTAGACCCCGTCGGCATCCGTGAACACGCGACCGGCGCCGTGGAAGTTCGGGTCCGGCGGCGCGTCGTGCTGGTCGCGCGGGTGGTCGTAGCGCCCCGCCGCATTGGCCTGCCACAGCTCGATCATGACGCCCGCTTGAGGCCGCCCGTCCTCGTCCAGCACGCGGCCCGCGACGATGATCCGCTCGCCGAGCGCGGGCTTGCCCAGGGTTAGGTCGGCGGTGGGCGGGTAGCGCGCCGGGTCGAAGCGGGGGCCGGTGGTCTCGGTCGGCGTCTGACCGGACGGCAGCCGGGCGAGCGGGCGGGACGGATGGCGGATTTGGGTGCTGCGGTAGGCGGGCGCGTCCAGCGGCGGCTGCGACCCGGCGATCACGGGCCGGAATGATTGCGGTACGTCGATGTCCATGGATCTGACTCCCCGTTCTGGATCGCCGCGTCGCCAAACCCTAACATCGTCGGGCCTGACGCGTGAACTTCTCGTTGACGTGGTTTAACCAGTTAGTCCATTCTGCTGTCAATAATGGGATCGCCCGATGGAGCGACATGCGGCAAGGGAGCGAACGACGCGTGCAACGAACCGCTTTCGTCCTGAATGGACCCAACCTCAACCTGCTGGGCAAGCGTGAGCCGGATGTGTACGGCCATGAGACGCTCGCTAACGTGGAGGCGGCGTGCCGGGCGGAAGCCGCCTCGCTCGGGCTCGCAATCCGCTTCCACCAATCCAATCGCGAGTACGAGTTGATCGACTGGATCCACGAGGCGCGCGAGGTCGCCGCCGGGATCGTCATCAACCCGGCCGCTTTCACGCATACTTCGGTCGCCATCCACGACGCTTTGGCGGCCTGCGACTGTCCGGTCCTCGAAGTCCACATCTCGAACATCCACAAGCGCGAAGCATTCCGACACCACTCCTTCGTGTCGGCGGTGGCGAGCGGAGTCATTGCCGGGTTCGGCACGCAGGGCTACACGCTGGCGTTGCGCCGTCTGGCCACGCTGATCGACGAGAAAGCGGGGGTTGCCGCATGAGCGCCTCTGTGCTGCTGGGCCTGATCGGGTCGGGCATCGGCGCCTCGCTCACCCCGGCGATGCACGAGCGGGAAGGGTTCGAGCAGGGCCTGCGGTTGGTCTACCGCCGGATCGACCTGACGGCGCTGGGCCTGGATGCGGGCGCGCTTGCGGACCTGCTGCGCGCGGCGGAACAGATGGGGTTCGACGGGGTGAACGTCACGCATCCCTGCAAGCAGGCGGTGCTGCCGCTGCTGGACGACATGAGCGAGGACGCGCGGTTCCTGCAGGCGGTGAACACCGTGGTGCTGCGGGACGGGCGCCGGGTGGGCCACAATACCGACTGGTGGGGTTTCGCCGAGAACTTCCGCCGCCGCATGCCGGGCGCGCCGATGCGCCGGGTGGTGCAGCTGGGAGCCGGCGGCGCGGGCGCCGCCGTGGCGTATGCGGCGATGACCTTGGGCGCCGGGCAACTCACGCTGATCGACGTGGACCTCGCGAAGGCGCAAGCCGTCGCCGGCGCGCTGTGCGAGCGGTTCGGCGCCGGCCGGGCGGTTGCAGCAACCGACGCGGCACGCGCGCTGGCCGAGGCGGACGGGTTGATCAACACCACGCCCGTCGGCATGGCGAAGCATCCGGGCTTGCCGCTCCCAGCGGACGCCTTGCGACCCGCGCTGTGGGTGGCGGAGATCATCTATTTCCCGCTCGAAACCGAGCTGCTGCGCGCCGCCCGCGCAATCGGCTGCCGCACGGTGGACGGCGGCGGCATGGCCGTGTTCCAGGCGGTCATGGCGTTCGAGCTGTTCACCGGAACGACGCCGGACACCGAACGCATGCTGGGCCATTTCGGCTCGCTCGTAGGGGTGGACTAATTCGTCATTGCGAGCCGCGCTTTGTGACCTCGCAATGACGGCACTATAGGTCAGACCAGTTAAATGCGCTGCTAAAAGAGCAAAACAACAGGGAGCAGAACAATGTCCGCATCGACTATCAGCCGGGCTATGGCGCCGGCGGCCCCAATCAAGGCGCCGAAGAAAGCGGCGCTCGCGAGCTGGATCGGCAGCGCCGTCGAATACTATGACTTCTTCATCTACGGCACCGCGGCGGCGCTGGTGTTCGGCAAGATCTTCTTCCCCTCCTTCGACCCGGCCGTCGCCACCGTCGCCGCGTTCGCCACCTTCGGCGTCGGCTACGTGACCCGCCCGATCGGCGCCGTGCTGCTGGGCCATGTCGGCGACAAATTCGGCCGCAAGCTGGTGCTGACGTTCACCCTGCTGCTGATGGGCTTCTCCACGTTCTGCGTCGGCCTGCTGCCGACCTACGACCAGATCGGCATCTGGGCGCCCATCCTGCTGGTGGCGCTGCGCATGCTGCAGGGCCTGTCCGCCGCGGGCGAGCAGGCCGGCGCCAACTCCATGACCCTGGAGCACGCGCCTGCGGACCGGCGCGCGTTCTTCACCTCCTTCACCCTCAGCGGCACCCAGGGCGGCCTGATCCTGGCGACGCTGGTGTTCCTGCCGCTGGCCCAACTGCCCGAGGCGCAGTTGCTGTCCTGGGGCTGGCGCCTGCCGTTCTTCCTCAGCGCCATCGTAGTCGGCGTCGGCTTCTGGGTCCGCCGCACGCTGCCGGAAACGCCCGCCTTCAAGGAGGAGGAGCAGGCCCACGCAGTGACCAAGCTGCCGGTGGCCGTGCTGTTCCGGGACAGTGGGCCGGACGTGCTGCGGGTGATCTTCGGCGCGCTCATATCGGTGGTCAGCACCATCTTCAGCGTGTTCACCCTTTCGTACGCGGTGAACACGGCGCACATCCCGCGCGCCACCATGTTGACGGTGCTGGTGCTCACCAATGTGGTGGCGCTGGCCGCCATACCGCTGCTGGCGTCGCTGTCCGACCGGATCGGCCGCAAGCCCGTGTTCATCACCGGCGCGCTGGGCTGCGCCGTGCTGATCTGGCCATATATCTGGGCCATCAGCGAGGCCGATATCCCGTTGATCTTCGTCCTCGGCGTGCTGCTGTCGGGCATCGTTTACAGCGCCGCGAACGGCGTTTGGCCCTCGCTCTACGGCGAGATGTTCGACACGCGGGTGCGCCTGTCGGGCATGGCCATCGGCACGCAGGTCGGTTTCGCGCTGGGCGGCTTCGCGCCCACCATCAGCGCGGCGATCATGGGCGCCGGGCCCGGCGGCTGGATGCCGGTGGCGGCCTTCACGTCGGTGACCGCCCTGGTGTCGGCCGTGTCCATCGCGACGGCGCGGGAAACCTTTCGCACGCCGCTGGACCGGCTAGGCCGCGCCGCGTCGCGCGGGCTTTGACGGCGCCGCCGGCCGCCGCGCCACCGCCGGCGGCCGGGCTGGCTGCAGCGAACGCAGCACCACATCGACGACGTACTCGCGGTGGCGCCGCCGCGTCGCCCCGTTGGTCAGGTCGCGGTTGAACAGCAGCCCGAAGGTGTGCCGGTTGGCCACCCGGAAGAAGCACAGGGCGCTGATCAGCATGTGGGTGTCGACCGGGTCGCAATCGGGCCGGAACACGCCGGACTGCGCGCCGCGGTGCAGTATGCGCCCTAGCGCCTCCACGACGCTGACGTTGATGCCTCGGATCGCCGCCGACTGGGCGATGTAGCGTCCCTGATGGATGTTCTCGACCGTCACGAGCCGCGCCAGGTCGGGATTCTGCTCATGGTAGTCGAAGGTGAACTCCACCATGCGGCGGATCGCGACCGCGGGCGCCAAGCCGTCCAGGTCCAGCCCGGCCTCGGCGTCGCGGATCGCGGCGTAGGCGCGCTCCAGCACGGCGACGTAGAGCCGCTCCTTGCTGCCAAAATAGTAATAGATCATCCGCTTCACGGTGTTTGTGCGCGCCGCGATGGCGTCGACCCGGGCGCCGTTGAGACCGTTCTCCACGAACTCCAGATGGGCTGCCTCCAGAATGGCCTGCCGGGTCTGGGCCGGATCTGCCCGGCGCGGGGTGGTCCCGGCGCATCCGTCCATTTCTCCCAAAGACATCCTCCCGCCCGAAGAACCTGCCCGTGCTCCATACGGCGTCGCACCACAATAGGCCAAGAACTCGTCGAGGTCCGGAGCATCGCGCGCGCAGGGCGCAGACTCACGCCGTCTCATGGCGGCGGCCAACATGTCTCGGCTAATCTTCAGAGGCGCGGATGCCGTTCGTGACCAGACTATCGCCCAAACTGTTCAACCCGCCGCAGGGCTGCCGCCGACGATCATGACATGCGGCCAACCAACGAGCGTCGGCTTATCGCCGCGGCTCGCCCTGCATTCCCGCGAGCACGGCAGCGCTGAGTGCAACCCAACCGAATATGCCGCCCTGGGCCTTGATCATCGCGAGACCAGCTTCGTGGAACTTTGGGAAATACGATCCGCAGCAGTCTCCAACCACCAAGCAATCGTAGCCGCGGTCGTTGGCTTCGCGCACGGTGGTGTTGACGCAAACCTCCGTTGTCACGCCCGTGACGACCAGTTGCGTTACACCACCCGCCTGCAGACGCTCGTGCAGGGCTGTCGCGTAGAACGCGCCCTTGCCCGGCTTGTCGATCACTGTCTCTCCGGGCTGCGGCGACAGCTCGGGAATGATGTCGTGCCCAGCCTCGCCGCGAACCAGAATGCGGCCCATCGGCCCGGCATCGCCGATGCATAGCGCGCTGCGGCCGCGGACGCGCTTGCTATTCGGCAGATCCGACAAGTCCGGCCGGTGCCCTTCCCGCGTGTGGATCACCGGCCATCCCTTGGCGCGCCAGACCGCGAGCAGACGCTGGTTCGGCGCTATGGCGCTGCGCAGCACGCCCACGTCGTTGCCCAGCATCGCGCCGAACCCGCCTGGTTCCAGAAAGTCGCGCTGCATGTCGATGATCAGCAGCGCGGCTCTTGCCTCGTCGAGGTCGAAAGCATACGGCTCGGCGTCGATCATCATGACGCGGAGCTGTGCAGCATGTGGCCGCCGATCGTTCGCGCATCGGCTCCCGCGGCGGCGGTTTCGAACACCACCTGGCCATCGCGCATCACCACGACGCGATCGGCCATCTCGAGTATCTCGTCCAAATCCTCGCTGATCAGCAGCACGGCGGCGCCTGCATTGCGCGCGGCCATGATCCGCGCGCGGACCTCCGCCACCGCCTTCACGTCCAGGCCGAAGCACGGGTTCGCCACGATCAGCAGCGCCACCGCCCCGTCCAGCTCCCGCGCCAGCACGCAGCGTTGCACGTTGCCGCCGGACAGCACGCCGATCGGCGCATCGGCCGAAGGCGCGCGCACGCCGTAGCTGGCGATCATGCGCGCGGCCCGGTCCCGCATCGCCGCCGGGTGCAGCCAATGGCGGGGCCCGCCGCCACCGCCGTCGAACTGGCGCAGGTTGAGGTTGGCCGTGACGGACATCGTGGGCACGCAGCCGTTGCGCAGGGGCTCTTCCGGCAGCACGCGCACCGCAAGCGCCTGGGATTGCCGCCGGGTCGCGCGGTAGGGCACGCCCCCGACCGTGACGACGCCTGCCTGCGCCGGACGCTGGCCGCCCAGCACCTCCAGGAGCGCGCCCTGGCCGTTGCCCGACACGCCGGCCACGCCCACGATCTCGTGCGCGCGGACCTCCAGCGTTCTGATGTCCAGACCCGGCCGGCCAACGTCGCCCGCCGTCCGCAGCCCGGCGACCGACAGCCGCACTGCCGCCTCGCCGCCGCCCAGCCGCTCGGGCCGGTCGGGCGCGTGCGGCTCGCCGATCATCATTGCCGTCATTTCGCCCGGGCTGAGCTCGGCCGTGGGGCCCCGCCCTGCCAGCCGGCCCCGCCGCAGCACCGTCACCTCATCGGTGAAGCGCATCACGTCGGACAGCTTGTGCGTGATGATCACCACGCTCACCGCCCCGTCATGGGCCAGGCCACGCATCAGGCCCAGCATCTCGTCGGCCTCCTGCGGGGTCAGCACGGAAGTCGGCTCGTCCAGCACCAGGAAGCGGCGCTGCAGATATAGCTGTTTCAGAATCTCCGTCTTCTGCCGCTCTCCCGCCGACAAGGCGCCGACCGTGGCGTCCAGCCGCACCTGCAACGGCATGCCCGCCATGAACGCCGCCAGGTCCGCCCGTTCCCGCCGCCAGTCGATCACAGCGGGGACGCGCGCGCGGGCGATGACCAAATTCTCCGCCACCGTCATCGACGGGACGAGGGTGAAGTGCTGGTACACCATGCCCAACCCGAGCGCGTCGGCATCGGCCGGGCGCTCGATGGTCGCCTCGCGGCCATCGACCAGGAAGCTGCCGACATCGGCGCGGTAGTAGCCGAGCAGGCACTTCACCAGCGTGGACTTGCCCGCGCCGTTCTCCCCCAGCAAGCCGTGAACCGTGCCCGGGCGCACCGTCATGTCGATGCCGGACAACGCGGCGAAGCTGCCGAAGCGCTTGCCGATCCCGATCGCCTCGACCCCGATCGCGCCGCCTTTGGGCGTCACGGCAGATGGGCCAAGAACTGCGCGGAGGTCGCAACGGCGCCGAAGACGCCGCCTTGCATCGGGATCATCGCCAACGCCGCGGCATGGTTGGCCGCGTCCGTCGCGCCGCAGCAATCGCTCAGCAGCAGGCATTCGAACCCGCGATCGTTCGCCTCCCGCATCGTCGTGTGAACGCAGACGTCGGTGGTGATCCCGGTCAGCACCAGGTTGCGGATGCCGCGCGTGCGTAGGATCAGCTCGAGATCCGTGGCGTAGAAGCTGCCTTTGCCGGGCTTGTCGATCACCACCTCGCCCGGGATCGGCGTCAATTCGGGGATGATCTCCCACCCCGGTTCGCCGCGCACCAGGATGCGCCCGCACGGCCCGGCGTCGCCGATGCCCGCGCCAATCCGCTGCGACCGCCAGCGCTTATTGGGCGGCAGGTCCGACAGGTCGGGACGGTGCCCTTCCCGCGTGTGGATTATCAGGTCGCCGCGGCGCCGCATGGCCGCCAGCACCCGGCCGATCGACTCCACAGGCGCGCGGGTGAGCGACAAATCGTAGCCCATGCTGTCGACGTAGCCGCCCACCCCGCAGAAGTCGTTCTGCATGTCGATCACGATCAACGCCGTGCCCGACAGGTCGCCGTCGAACGGCCAGGGATACGGGTCGGCGGGGATCATCCGCGCGCGATCGACAGTTCGCCCGGCATCCCGCGCACGCTGCGGCCGGGGCGCACGGTCGCGATCAGAATGGCGAGCGTCAGGATGAACGGCGCGGCATAGAAAAGATAGTAGTAGCTGGTCACCCCCACCGACTGCAGCGATGGGCCCAGCGCCCCGGCGGCGCCGAACAGCATGGACGCGAATAGGCAGCCGACCGGGTTCCACCGCGCGAACACGACCAGCGCCACCGCCATCAGCCCCTGCCCCGAGGAAAGGCTCTCGTTCCAGCTGCCGGGATACACCAGGCTGAGGAAGGCGCCGCCAACCCCGGCCAGCGCGCTGCCCGCCATCGTCGCCAACAAGCGCATGCGGTTGATCGGCAGGCCGAGCGCCCGCGCGGCGTCCACGCTATCCCCGACGATGCGTAGGCGCAGCCCAATTCGCGTCGCGCGGAACATCCACGCCATCGCGAACGCTGCGGCGACGCCCAGCGCGAACAACGGGCTGACCACGAGCGCGCTGCGCAGTTGCGGCAGGTCCGACCACCAGCCGAGCGGGATGCCGGGCAAGGCGGGCGCGGTCGGCTGCACGTAGGGTTTGCCGAAGAAGAACGCGATCCCGTCCCCCGCGAGCAACACGGCGATGCCCATCGCCACGTCGTTCACCCGCGTCAGCCCGCACACCAGCCCGTGCACGCCGCCCAGCAGCGCCCCGGCGCACGCCCCCGCCGCAACGCCCAGCCAGGGGTTGCCCGTGCGATACGACGCGGCATACGCGACCATGGCGCCCAGCACCAGCACGCCCTCATTGCCCAGATTGATGCGGCCGGCCCGCTCCGTCAGGCATTCGCCCAGGCTGACGAACAGGAACGGCGTCGACACCCGCAGCGATCCCGCCAGCATGGCCACGAGCAGGATTTGGACGCTGCCCATCAGCGCGCCGCCCCCGGGTTGGTGCGCGGCTGGAACCAAGCCATCCGGCCATACATCGTCTCGCTCGCCAGGATGGCGACGAAGATGGCGCCCTGCAGCACCAATACGGTGGCGTCCGGCAGGTCCATGCGCCGCTGCAACAGCCCACCCGCGGCGCCGATGCCGCCCAGCAGCAAGGCCATCGGGATGATCGCCAACGCGTTGTGCCGCGCCAAGAACGCGATCAGGATCCCCGAGTAGCCATAGCCCGCGATCAGCGATGCATTCGCGCGGCCGTGGACCGCCGCCACCTCGATGGCGCCCGCCAGCCCTGCGAACGCGCCGCCCAGCGCGCAGGCGCCCACCATCAACCAGGCGACCGGCAGCCCTTGCAACTGGGCGGCGCGCATGTTGCCGCCCACCACGCGCGCGGCGAACCCGGTCGTGGTCCGCGTCACCAGGACCCAACATGCCACGCACGCGATCACGCCCACGAGGATGCCGGGGTGGACATCCATGCCGGGCAAGGGGCCGAGCATGGCCGCCTCGGGGATCGGGTAGCTGGACGGCTTGTTCAGGCTCGACGGGTCCCGCAACGGCCCTTCCACCAGTTGGTTGAACAGGGCGATCGCGATATAGGCCATCACCAAGCTGGCCACCGCCTCGTTGATGCCGCGCCGCGCGCGCAACACCCCGACCAGACCGATCCAGATAGCCCCCGCGGCCACCCCCGCCAGCGCCATCGCCACCTGGACCACGACCGCGGGCAGGCTGGCTGCCAGCAGCCCGGCGCATGTCGCGGCCAGCCCGCCGAGCACCAGCGCGCCCTCGCCGCCGATCACGATCAGCCCCAACTGGGCCGGCACGGCCACGCACAGCGCCGTCAGCAGCAGCGGCGCGGCGCGCGTCAGCGTGTTCTGCAACGAGAACCAGCTGCCGAACGCGCCGAGCCAGATCAGATCGAAGAAATCCAGCGGGCTGCGATCGAGCGCGAGCAGGAAGACGCAGAAGACGGCGGTGGCGACGGCGATCCCGGCGAGCGGGACCAGCAGCGCCTCGAGCGCGCGGCGCAGGCGGTAGCTGCTGTCGGTGAAGGGCCGGGCAGCCGTCAGCGCGACCGCGGGATCAGCGGCGCTCATCGGCTCAGCTGGTCGAGCCGCGCACGCCGTCCACCAGCCAACTGGTGGATTCGAGTTCGATCGCCGTTTCCGGATAAGCCACCCCGGCGGGGATGACCTGCTTGCCGGTGTTGTCGACCAGCGGGCCTTTGAACACGGCGTAGTTGCCCTTCATGATCTCCGCCTTCACGGCGTCCACCCGCGTGCGCGCGTCCGCATTCATGGCCGGGCCGTACGGCGACATCTTCACGAACCCTTCCGCCAGACCGCCGCGGTAGAAGTTGAGCGGAGCAATGCCGGCCTGCATGTCTTCGGCGAACTTCTTGTAGACCGCGACCCAGTTCCATTCCGCGCCGGTCAGGTATCCTTTCGGCGCTAACGCCGATTGGTCCGCGTGGTAGCCGCAGGTGTAGGCGCCCCGGCCTTCCGTCGTTTGCACAACCACTTTCGGTCCATCGACATGGCAGGTGATCACGTCGGCGCCCCCGTCGATCAGCGCGTTGGTCGCCTCCGCCTCTTTCACCGGCATCGACCAGTCCCCTGTGAAGATCACCGAAACCGTGATCGACGGATCGACCGACCGCGCCCCCATCGTGAAGCTGTTCACATTGATCAGCACCTGCGGAATGGGCTTCGCCGCGACGAACCCCAGCTTCTTGCTCTTGGTCGCGTAGGCTGCGGCTATGCCATTCAGATACTGTCCCATCCCGATATAGCCGAAATAAGACCCGGCGTTCATCGGGTCCTTCGTCTTGTCCCACAGCCCGCCGCAATGCCGGAACTCGACCTTCGGGTACTTCTTGGCCATCCGCAGCATGTATGGATTGAAATAGCCGAAGCTGGTCGGAAACAACAGCGAGGCGCCGTCGAGCGCGATCATGCTTTGCATGGTCTTCTCGACATCGTCGGTCTCCGCGACCCGCTCTTCCTCGACGATCTTGATCCCCGGCATCGACTTGATCGCCGCCGCGCCCTCGGCATGGGCCTGGTTGTAGCCATAGTCGCTTTTCGGTCCGACGTAGATGAAGCCGATCGTAACCGGCTTAGGCGCGCCCCGCGCCATCCCTCCGGCAGTCGATGCCAACGCGGCCACGCCGGCCGCCTGCAACATGTTCCGACGCGAGAGGGGGCGTTGGTCCGGCAACATAGGAAAGCTCCATCGGTCGGCATTCGTTTGCATAGCCGCACTACAACATGCAACGTCCGTGCCGCCCGGGGAGGGTAATCCCAGGGGCGGCTGCCCCCAGGATTACGTGCAGGTGCGGCCTATCGGGCGCCTCCGCCTGCCATGGCCCGGTCCGGCTGATTGCCGTTCTCGGTGCCTGGCTGCTGGCTGTCGGTGCGGGCGCTGTTCGCGGCGCGGGTCGTCGCGGCGCGGGTCGTCGTCCGGCGCGGCCTGGCCGGTGTAGGCTGAGCAACCGGGTCCCCTTGGTTGGGGCTGCGCACCAGCGGCGCCGGCGTGGTGGTCGAAGGCGTGGTGGTCGAGGTCTGGGCCATGGCGAGGCTGGAAGCGATTCCCAGGGCCAGAGCCCCGAGAAGGACGTGGCGCATACTCATCGTGCTTGTCTCCAAAGTGATAGGCTGAGGACGGAACTCGCCTTGTCGTCATTACGGCGCGGCGCGTCGGCAGTTGCGCCCAGACCG
>CAXTBW010000008.1:0-26537 GCA_964242925.1 uncultured Acetobacteraceae bacterium | reverse complement strand
TGGCGTCCGTTCTCTGGGCGTCGCCGCCAGCGTCTCAGAAGTGGTAGCCGACTTCCACGAACACCGACTTCTGTTCCGTTCCAGGGACGGCCTCCGGGACGCTGCCGAATTTGTTGTGCCAATATTCGAATCCGACGCCGGCCTCGAACTTGCGCGGGGCCATGCCGATCAGTTCGCCGACGTCCACCATGAGCTTCGGATGGAGCAGAATCTCCGAGCGGTGATAGAAGTCGCCCGTTCCGCCCGAACCCTTCGGCGCGATGAAGTTGAAGAACCCGTTGAAGTTCAGCGGCACCGGGCCGATTGCAAACGGGAACGCCCACGCTGTCTCGAGTTCGAAGGTCGGGTTGTAGTTCGTCCCGTTCCCGTTGGTGAGATAGGCGTCGGTGTTCCACTCCTTCGACAGGCCGAGCGTGATCGTCCAGAAGCCGCGCGGCAGGTTGATCGAAAACTGCGGCCCGACGATGATCAGCTTCTTGTATGAGGCGAACTGGTCGTTTTGCGTGTCGATGTCCAAGCCTAGTTCCAGCCCGACATCGCGTATCGGACCGAACGCGAAGCTGTTGCCGCCGAATATTTTGTTGCCGCTGAGCGTGGTGCGAAAGACCGAGTACAACTCGAACGAGTCGGAATCCGCCTTGCCCACGACGGCGTTCGCCGGGTCGCCCCGCTTCGAGAAATTCTCGAAATCAAGGCTCACGAAATTCGATCCGTAGGTCCAGCCATTGGCGTACGCGATGTTGCCGGCCACCTCGTTGATGTCCTTCGCGTAGCCGGGCTGCTTGTCCGCCGGCAAGTAGCGGATACTAAGATAGGTGTCCTGGAACTCGATCCCAATCGCAAAGGAACGAACTGGCGCGAGCGCCATGACGCCGAAGGCGACAAGCGCGAACAGCGCCCTAAGCTGAACCATACTCAACACTCCCCTCTAAGGCCGCATCGGCCGAGTGCCTCGACAGCAACCACCATGCCAAGATCGTGATCGCCGTTCGCGAGAGTGTGATTAAGCGTGCAGCCTTGGGCGCCGCTCTCGAAGCGAGCGAGCGATCATCTGTGACCGCAACGGTTTGCTTCAACTTTAATCAAAATACGGTTATTCTGTCATCAAAGTGTTTCAACCGTCGGCCAATAGGGCGCGCGCCTCCGACGTCTGCGCGGCAATCGTCTTCGCGAGATCGAAGCCGAGGATCGAGCCGTCCTCCACAACCCACCGCCCAGCCACCATCACCCGGTCCGCCCGGTGCGCGCCGCACAACACCAGCGCGGCGATCGGGTCGCCGCAGCCGGCGAAACGCAGATCGTCCAACGTGAACAGCGCCAGGTCCGCCGCGGCGCCGACTGCCAGCCGGCCAAGTTCCGGCCTGCCGATGCAGTCGGCCGAGCCCGTGGTCGCCCAACGCAGCGCGTCGAGGTGGCTGACCGCTTCGATCCCGCTCGTCGCCCGCTGCAGCAAGAACGCCGCCCGCACCTCCTGCATCAGGTTGGACGCGTCGTTGGAGGCCGAGCCGTCCACGCCCAGCCCCACCGGAACGCCCGCGGCCTCGAGTGCGCAGACCCGGCACGTGCCGGACGCAAGCAGCTGGTTGCTGCAAGGGCAATGCGTCACCGCCACCTTGGCGCGCCCGAGCCGGCGCATATCCGGCGCGCTGAAATGGATGCCATGCGCCAGCCACGTCCCCGGCCGCAGCCAGCCGCATGTTTCAAGGTAATCCAGTGGCGAACAGCCAAACCGAGCCTGGCAGAATGCCGCCTCGTCCTCGGTTTCCGCCAGGTGGGTGTGCAAGCGCACGCCATGCCGCGCGGCAAGGGCGGCAGTGTCTGTCATCAGCCGAGTCGTGACCGAGAAGGGGGAACACGGCGCCAGCGCGATTTGCAGCATAGCGTGCGGCGCCGGATCGTGCAGTTGGTCGATCAGCCGCTCGCTGTCGGCCAGGATGGCGTCGGCATCCTGCACCACGCTGTAGGGGGGCAGGCCGCCGTCCCGCTGGCTGAGGTCCATGGAACCGCGGGTCAGCACCGCGCGGATGCCGAGCCGCCGCGCCACCGCCGCCTCGATCGCGATGGAGTCCTCCAGCCCGGCCGGGAACACGTAGTGGTGGTCCGTCGTGGTGGTGCAGCCTGACAGCAACAACTCCGCCATCGCCACGGTCACCGCCGATTCCAGCGCCTTGGGCGTCAGTCGCGCCCAGAACGGGTAAAGCGCCTGCAACCAGCCGAACAGCGTGCGGTCCATCGCCGCCGGAACGCAGCGGGTGAGAGTCTGATAGAAATGGTGGTGCGTGTTGATCAATCCAGGCAGCAGCACGTGGCGGCCTGCGTCGAACACGGCCGCCGGCTGCGACGGAACGCCGCCGCCGGGCACCAATTCCACGATGCGGCCGTCCTGCACGACGAGCCCGCCAGGCGCGTCGGCCAGGATCGCCAGCGGGTTGCGGAGCCATAGCCGGGATGATCGCTGCATCGCGGATGCATGGCATATCCGTTGCATAATGGGCTAGATGAAATTGCCCGAGGTTTTGCCGTGACTGCACCGCTGTCTTCCGCGACCCCGCCGCCATTGCGCCTGGTGATCCTGGCGCTGCAGCATGTGCTGGTGATGTATGCCGGCGCGGTCGCCGTGCCGCTGATCCTCGGCGCCGCGCTGAAGCTGCCGAAGGAGCAGGTGGCCTTGCTGATCGACGCGGACCTGTTCGCGTGCGGCATCGCCACGTTCATCCAGGCCTTCGGCGTGGGCCCGGTCGGCATCCGCCTGCCGGTGATGATGGGCGTCACGTTCGCCTCGCTTTCGCCGATGCTGGCAATGGCCAACAACCCGTCGCTGGGCCTGCAGGCGATCTTCGGCTCGGTGATCGCCGCCGGGATTTTCGGGATCGTGGTCGCGCCGTTCATCAGCCGGCTGCTGAAGTTCTTCCCGTCCGTGGTGACGGGGTCGATCATCACTGTGATCGGCATCACGCTGATGCGGATCGGGATCAACTGGATCGGCGGCGGCCGGCCGGCGGCGCCGGATTTCGGCGCGCCGGGTTACATCGGCGTAGCGTTCCTCGTGCTCGCCATCATCCTCCTGCTGCTGCGGTTCAGCACCGGCTTCCTCCGCAACACGGCGGTGCTGATCGGCATCATCGTCGGATACCTGCTCACGATGGTGCTCGGCTGGGGCAATCTCGACGGTCTGAAGGA
This sequence comes from uncultured Acetobacteraceae bacterium, assembly GCA_964242925.1. Lineage (GTDB taxonomy): Bacteria > Pseudomonadota > Alphaproteobacteria > Acetobacterales > Acetobacteraceae > LMUY01. The sequence continues at coordinate 23,357 of CAXTBW010000008.1, read as the reverse complement.
CCAGGCCTGGTTCGACGTCGTGATGCCGCTGCAGTTCGGCATTCCCCGCTTCGACCTCGTCGCCTGCCTGTCGATGTGCCTCGTGATGATCGTCGTGATGATCGAGAGCACGGGGATGTTCCTTGCCCTCGGCGCGATGGTCGGCAAGCCGGTGGGCCAGAAGGACCTCGCCCGCGGACTGCGCGCGGATGGGGTTGGAACACTGATTGGCGGGCTGTTCAACACCTTCCCGTACACCTCGTTCTCCCAGAACGTGGGCCTGGTCGGCGTGACCGGCGTCACCAGCCCGATGGTCTGCGTGGCAGGCGGCGTGATCATGTTGCTGCTGGGCCTGCTGCCGAAGCTCGCCTTCGTCGCAGCCTCGGTGCCGCAGTGCGTGCTGGGCGGCGCCGGCGTGGTGATGTTCGGCATGGTCGCCGCCACCGGCATCCGCATCCTGGCCTCGGTCGACTACGAGACGCGGCGCGGCAACGTGTTCATCGTCGCCGTGTCGATCGGCTTCGGCATGATCCCGCTCGTGGCGCCGACCTTGTTCAAATCCGCGCCGGACGCGCTGAAGACCATGCTGGACAGCGGCATCCTGCTGGCGTCCATCGTCGCCGTGACGCTCAACGCCTTCTTCAACTCGGACCAGATCCCGGGCGCCGCCGAGGCGCCGCTGGTGATCGCCGACCACGCGTAAGGAAACCACGATGCCCCTGACCTTCAACAGCTACGGCAAAGGGCGCGTCCGCGTGACTCGCGTCCATCGTGCGGGCGAGTACAACGAGGTGCGGGACCTCAGCGTTCTCACCATGCTGCACGGCGACTTTGGAGCCGCCTACGCCGCGGGCGACAACCGCATGGTGATCGCGACCGATACGATCAAGAACATCGCCTACATTGTGGCGCGGGAGAACATGCAGGCTTGCGCCGAGGAGTACGCGCAAGCGCTCGCCGACCGCTTCCTCGCCCGCTACCAACAGGTCGAACGCGTGCAGGTGACGACGACGGAGACGCGATGGACCCGCGCGGCCATCGACGGCGCGCCGCACCCGCACAGCTTCACCCTGGACGGCAATGGCACGTCCACCGTCGAGGTCACCGCCACGCGCGACGGGGCGAAGGTGAAGTCCGGTCTTGCTGGCTACACGTTCATGAAGTCGACCGCGTCCGGATGGGTCGACTACGTCATGGACGAGTACACCACGCTCGCCCCCACCACCGACCGCATCGCCGCCACCGCGATGGATGCGAGTTGGGATTGGCGCACCGCCCCGGCCGACTACGAAGCGGCGAACGCCACCATCCTGCGCACCATGTTCAAGGTCTTCGCAACAACGTACAGCCACGGCGTGCAGGACAGCCTGTACCGAATGGGTGAGGCCGCCCTTGCGGCTGTGCCGGAGTTGTCGGACATCCGCATGGCCTGCCCGAACAAGCACTACCTTCCAGTGAACCTGGACCGGTTCGGAATGTCCGCCGACAACATGATCTTTGTCGCGACCGACGAGCCGCACGGGCAGATCGAGTGTCAGGTGAGTCGGGGGTAGAGCCGGTCCAGTTCGCGATAAGACGGCGGCGCGGCATCGATGGCGCGGCCGGCCCGCACGACCACGCGGTCGGTTTGCGGACGGGACAACAACTCGCTGTAGTCCCGGGCGGAGAATATCACCAGGTCCGCCGGCTTGCCCACGGCCAGGCCGTACTCGACGCCCATGACAGCGGCCGGCAGCGCCGTCACCGAAGCGGTCCATGCGCCGACCGGCATATCCAGATGGCCGATCCGGACCGCCTCCCGGAAAATCTCGCAGAGGTCGAGGTCGCCGAAGCCGTAGAACGGGTCCCGCGTGTTGTCGCTCGCCATGGCGACCGGCACGCCGGCCGCCCGCAGCTCGTGCACCAGGGTGATGCCGCGCCACCGCGGCGTGCCGTCGCGCCGGCCCTGGAGGTAGAGGTTCACCATCGGCAGGCTCACGACGGTGATCCCCGCTTCCGCGACCATGGCGATGGTGCGCCCGGCATCCGCCGAGTCCTGCATTGCCAGGCTGCAGCAGTGCCCGCACGTTACGCGGCCGTGGTAATTGCGAGCGATCGTCTCCTGCGCGATCAGGCGCAGCGTTTGCGCGGCCGGGTCGCCCGTCTCGTCGACGTGCAGGTCGATGTCGAGGTTGCGGTCCGCCGCCAGGTCGAACATCCGCCGGATCAGCGCGGGGGCGTCCGGCTGCACTGCGCCCGAGCCGCCGAGCAGCCCGCCCGCCGCGGCCACCACGTCCGCCATCTCCTCAACGAAGGGAGTCGCATAGGCGTCGAGCTGGACGAGGCTGACCCCTTGGAGGGCGATCCGCCCGGCCCATTCGGCCCGCAGGCGTTGAAACACCGGCCAGGTGATTTGGAGTTGGTCACCCAGGCTGTCCAAGTGCGTCCGCAGCGCGACGGTGCCGTGCGCGTAGGCGCACCGCAGGCTGAAATCGGCCCGGGCCGCAACATCCTCCACCGACCAGTTCGCCTCCCGGTCGGCCTTGACTGCGCGGACCGCCGCCCCGTGCGAGCCATCCTCATTGGCGGCGCGTGGCCAGATGTGGCCCTTGTCGAGATGCGTGTGCAGGTCGGCGAAGCCGGGGACCACGATGCCGTCCGCCTGAACCGAAGCCGGACCAGGCGGCAACTCGGCGGCGATAGCTGCGATGCGCCCACCCTGCAACGCGATGTCGCACCGGGCAAACTCGCCCACCACCGCGTGGCGCGGCAGCAGCACGGCCGGCACGCGGCAACCGTGGACCGTGATGGCATTGGAGTCCGGCCAAGGGTTCACCTACGCATACCCGCGGGTGGCTTCTTCCTCGCCATGGGCGCGCAGCAGCTCCAGCAGTCGACGTCGCATGATCATGCCAGGCCGGTCGGACGGCATATGCTGCTCGACCCGGCGCTGCACGTCGAGGACGGCGTCGGCATTGCTCGACTCCAGCACCTCGCGGCGACGAAAGCCGCGCCGTCCGCCACCGGGTCGAACACGAAGGCCAGCCGGTTGCCGTCGTTCGGGCTGATCCGCCAAGCCTCGTAGACGCGAGCGGTCTTGGCGATCGCGGTGTCCATGCGGGTTCCCCTCTCTGGTCGCGCCATGCATCATGCTAAGCCGGCGAGCGGCGCAGGAGAATGGCATTTTGGCGCGGTGGTGGCGTGATCTGTCCTGGCCTGACCTCGCGCGGCTGGACCCGGCGTCCACTGTCGTCGTGCTGCCCGTCGCCGCCACCGAGCAGCATGGCCCCCACTTGCCCGTCGGCGTGGACGACGTCGTCAATGCCGGCGTCGTGGCCGCCGCAATGCCCGGCGCCCTGGCGTTCACCGCCGAGACGCTGACCCGGCTTTGGACGGAGATCGGCGAGTCGGTCGCGCGCGCTGGTGTCCGCGAGTTCGTCATGCTGACCAGTCACGGCGGCCAGCCGCAGGTGATGGACATCGTGGCGCGCGACCTGCGGGTGCGCCTTGGCCTGTTCGGGGTCGCCGCCAACCTGTCCGGCTTGAACACTGGGCGCGGCCTGTTCGGCGAGACGGAGGCGCGGCGCGGCATCCCCGGCGGCGCGTCCGAGACGCCGCAGATGTTGCACCTGCATCCCGAGCTGGTCCGCGTGGCGCACGCGGCGGATTTCGCGCCCGCCTCCATCGCGATCGAGGCCGAATACCATTACTTGCAGGCAGAGGGCGCCGCCGTCGGCTTCCGCTGGCAGACGCAGCACCTGCACCCGCTCGCCGCCATTATCTCGTCTACGCCAGGAACCGCCTGATGGACCTGCATGCCCTCCAGGCCGTGCTTGTTCCGCGCAGCTTCGCCGATATGCCGCCTTCAGCGCCCGGCGACGCCTGGCTTGCCGGCGGAACTTGGCTGTATTCCGAGCCGCAGCCCAACCTTCGCCGCCTGGTCGACCTGACCAGTCTGGGCTGGCCAGCGTTGGAGCCGTCGCAGGCCGGGCTGCGGATTGCCGCGACCTGCACCATCGCCGAGCTGGAAGCCTTTCAGGCGGATTGGCCAGCGGCGCCGCTGCTCTCAGGATGCTGCCGGGCGCTGCTCGGCTCGTTCAAGATCCGCCACGTGGCGACGGTCGGCGGCAACGTCTGCCTCGCGCTGGCCGCCGCGCCGATGCTGGCCTTGACGGTGGCGCTGGACGGGGTCGCGTTGCTCATCGGCCCGGATGGGGAGCGCCGGGTGGCGATGGACGGCTTCGCGCTCGGCCCGCAGCGGACCGTGTTGCGGCCGGGCGAGGCGCTGCGCGCGATCGACCTGCCGATGGCCGCCCTGCAGCGCCGCGTCGCCTCGCGCCAGATGTCGCTGACCGCGCTCGGCCGCTCCGCCGCGCTGCTCGCCGCCACGCTGGACCCGGCTGGCGCGTTTGCGCTCACCATCACCGCCAGCACGCCGCGCCCTAGGCGGTTCGATTGGCCAGCCTCGCCCGATCCCGCCACGCTGGATGCGGCGATCGCCGGCCTGACGCCGGAAAGCTGGTACGACGACGTCCACGGCGCCCCCGCCTGGCGACGCCATGTCACACGCCGGCTCGCGGCCGAGCTCCTGGCGGAACTGACCCGATGATCACGCTGCAGGTGAACGGCGCCGCCGCAGAGCTCGATCCGACGCCCGGGCAGTGCCTTAGGACAGCCTTACGCGGGCTCGGCTGGACTGGCGTCAAGAAGGGTTGCGACGCAGGCGATTGCGGCGCCTGCACCGTGCTGCTGGACGGCCACGCCGTGCATAGCTGCCTGACGCCTGCACACCGCGTTGCCGGTCGCGCCATAACCACGATCGAGGGATTGGGCGGCGGTGGGCTGCATCCGATGCAACAGGCGTTCATGGACGCGCAGGGTTTTCAATGCGGGTTCTGCACGCCGGGCATGGTCCTCACGGCGAGCGCCTTGACGGACGCCCAGCGCGACGATCTGCCGACCGCCATGAAGGGCAATCTCTGCCGCTGCACCGGCTACCGCTCGATCCGCGATGCGATAGGCGGGCACGCCCACGTGCATCGGCAGCCGGGCAGCGAGCCGGCGCCTGACGCCCAATCCGTCGTCACCGGCGCCGCGCTCTACACGATGGACGAGGCGCCGGCCGGCCTGCTGCACATGCGGCTGCTGCGTTCCCCGCACGCGCACGCGCGCATCGTCCGCATCGACCGCAGCGCCGCGCTCGCGCTGCCTGGCGTCGTCGCGGTGTTCACGCACGAGGACGCCCCGACCCGCCTGTTCTCCACCGCGCGGCACGAGGACTACCGTGCGGACCCCGACGACACGCGGCTGTTGGACGACACCGTGCGCTTCGTCGGCCAGCGCGTGGCCGCCGTGGTGGCGGTCGACGAGCGCACCGCCGATGCGGGATGCCGCCTGCTCGCCGTCGATTACGACCTGTTGCCCGCCGTGTTCGACCCGGCGGCAGCCATGCAGCGCGGCGCGCCCGTGCTGCACGACAAGCCGCATAGCCGCATCCCCAACCCGACGCGCAACCTGGTCGCCGACATCCATGCCCGCGCTGGCGACGTCGAAGCCGGGTTCGCCGCCGCCGACGCCGTGGCCGAGATCACCGCCGAGGTGCAGCGCGTGCAGCACGCGGCGCTGGAGACGCATGGCGCCACCGCTTGGATGGACGCCGGCCGCCTGACCGTTCGCACTTCCACCCAGGTGCCGTTCCTGGTGCGGCAGGCGCTCGCCGACCTTTTCGGCCTGAGCCACGCTCGCGTGCGCGTGCTGTGCGACCGGGTCGGCGGCGGTTTCGGCGGCAAACAGGAGATGCTGGTCGAGGACGTCGTCGCCCTCGCCGCCCTGGCGCTCGGCCGTCCCGTTCGGCTGGAGCTGACGCGCGCCGAGCAGTTCCTCGCCACCACCACGCGCCACCCGATGCGCGTCACCGCGCGCGCCGGCGCCCGGCTGGACGGCACGCTGACGGCGTTGTCGCTGGACGTGGTGGCCAACGCCGGCGCATACGGCAACCACACCGCCGCCGTGCTGGAACACGGATGCGGCGAGGTGATAGGCGTCTATCGCTGCGCCAACCGCGCCGCGGATGCGGTGGCCGCCTACACCAACACCGTCCCGGCGGGCGCCTTCCGCGGCTACGGGCTCAGCCAGACGGTGTTCGCGATGGAGCAGGCGATCGACGCGCTTGCCCGCCGGCTCGGCATCGACCCGTTCGCCTTCCGTCGCCGCAACATGATCCGGGCCGGAGACACGCCTCCGCCGCTGCACGGCGGCATCGACGACGTGGAGATCGGCAGCTACGGCCTCGACCAGTGCCTCGACCTGGTGCAGGCCGCGCTCGCGGCGCCTGGCGGCCTTCCGGCGCCGAAGGGCTGGGCCGTGGGCCAAGGCATGGCGATGTGCATGATCGACACCGCCCCGCCGTTCGGCCACCGCGCGGAGGTCAGCATCCGGCTTGCCGCCGACGGCCTGTTCGACCTGCGGGTTGGCACGGCGGAGTTCGGCAACGGCACCTCCACCGTGCACCGGCAGGTCGCCGCCGCCATGCTCGGCACCGTGCCCGGCTCCATCCGCCTGCATCGTTCGGACACGGACCTCGTCGGACATGACACGGGCGCGTTCGGAAGCACCGGGGTCGTCGTGGCCGCCCGCGCCACCGAGTTCGCCGCCACCGCGTTGCGCGACCGCATCCTCGCCGCGGCCGCCGAAACCTTCGGCGCTGAGGCAGCCGCCTGCCGGCTGACCGAGGGCATGGTGATGCACGGCAACCAGGCGCTTCCCCTGCGCGACCTGCCCGGGGCCGGCGTCCTGGCTGCGATGCGAAAGGCCGACGCCGCCCCCCGCTCCGTCGCGTTCAACGTGCAGGGCTTCCGCGTTGCTGTGAACCGAGACACCGGCGAGATCCGCATCCTGCGCAGCGTGCACGCGGCGGACGCCGGCACGGTGCTCAACCCGATGCAGTGCCGCGGCCAGGTGGAGGGCGGCGTGGCCCAGGCATTAGGCGCAGCCTTGCACGAGGTGGTCCGCATCGGTGTCGACGGCGCGGTCAGCAACCCGGCGTTTCGCGCCTACCACATCCCGACCTGGGCCGACCTGCCGGCGACGGAGGTGCTGTTCGCCGACACCTACGACGCGTTCGGCCCGATGGGCGCCAAGTCGATGAGCGAAAGCCCGTACAATCCCGTGGGCGCCGCGCTGGCCAACGCGCTGACGGACGCGACCGGAGTGCGGTTCACGGCGCCGCCGTTCACGGCCGATACGGTGTGGGCGGCGCTGCGGGCTAACTCCCGCGATACGTCGAATACGCCCCCGGACTGACCAGAAGCGGAACGTGGTAGTGCGCCTCCGGCTCGCTGATGCCGAACCGCAGCGGAATGTGGTCCAGGAACGGCAGTTCCACTTCACCCGCGCCAAAATAGGCGCCGACGTCGAAGCGCAGTTCATACACCCCGATCCGCAGCGGCGCGCCCGATAGCAGCGGCGCATCCGTCCGCCCGTCCGCATTCGTTACGCTGTGCGCCAGCACTCCACCATCCGCCTCGGCCAGTTCGACCGGAACGCCGGCGGCGGGCCGCCCGCGCGCAGCGTCGAGCACGTGCGTCGACAGCCAACCGTTCACCGTAGGCGCGCCGGGGCCGTCCACGCGGTCCACCAGCCGCAAGCGGGTGATGTAGCCGATCTCCGCCAGCGCAGCTTTCCGCTCGACGGCCGGATCCGCCTTCAGCCGGCGCCGAAATTGCGCCAGCACGGACGGGCGGGTGTGCCGCCGCACGCACAGGATGAACGGGAACCCGAAACGCTCCCCGTACGCTGCGTTCAGCTCGGCGATAGCGGCGGACTCGTTCGCCGGGCGCTGCAGGCCGAGCGCGGCTTGCTCCGCCGTCGAGTCCGCGCCGATCGTCCCGGCTTGCGCGGCGGCGCCCCCAAGCTCGGGGTGGCCGCGCAGGAAAGCCAGCACCTCGGGCGGGGACGCGGCCCGCACCACGTCCATCATGCCGGCGTGCAGCGCTGCAATGGTGGGGAACGGGCGCAACGCCGCCGCCCGGGCCGCGACCCAAGGCGCGTCCTCGAACACGGCGCCCAAGGCGGCGACGAAACCATCCGCCGGCATGGTGTTCAGGGCGTTCAGCGTGACGGTCACGCGCGCGGCGCCGGATGGGGTTGGATGGTCGCAGGCCCGTCCCAATGTAGCTGGGCATTGGTGGAGAGAACCTGATGGCGAAGCGTCCTTTTACTCTGTGCGCTGGGGTTGCGCTCGCATGTTTGCTTGCGGTCGCGGGTTGCTCCGCCCCATTGCTCGATCATGACGCCTCGCAAGGACCTGGCTCTGACTCGGCGGCGGCGTCGGCCGTGCATGGTCGGGCGATGACCGGGCAAACCCAGTAGCGCGTTCACGGAAACGTCTGGCGGTGCATGGCCGTTTGGCGGCACGCATCTGGCCAGAGCGACGACAGGATGGCCCGGGTTGCCCTGGAAAAGGAACGGCATGGCGTGACGGTCCCGCCCCGACCTGTTCACCGCCGGGCGCCGCGTGGCGCGATAGCGGTCGTTGGTCCAGCGCGCGAACATGTCCCCGATTTGGACGACGAACGTGCCTGCGTCGAAGACTGGAAGCCGCATTTCATTGCTCCTGCGAAACTGGCCGATCGCCCGCCGGGCGCCAGACGTCGGCATCGAGCCGGACGCCATCGGTGGTCTGCATCGACGCCGCTTCACGCGTCGCCGCGCGCATATCCGTCATCGCCGTCCTTCGCCGCGTGCGGGCCAGCATCGCACCCTGTTTCTCGCTTGCCTACACCGGTCCGCGTTGACGCCGCCGAACAGCGCCGTCTCTGTCGTGGCCCAGGAAGGTCGCATCCTGCAGCGTGGCCATCACCCACGACCATGCTCGATGACCGCAGCACCACGACGTCGCCGCAATTCTGTTGAAACGCGACCGTCCACAACGTCAGCCAATGCTTCGGCTTCACCATGCAGGGCGCCGACCTGGTCTCGAGCGTAGCCGCTACGCCCCCGCCGTGAATGGGCGGCCGAGCATCGCCGGCCGATGCAGCCGGATGCGCCGCTGGTCGCGGGAGATCAGCACCAGCATGATCACCGTGCCGATGTACGGCAGCGCTGACAGCAGCGCCGACGGCACCGAACTCCCCAGCGCCTGCACATACAACGAGAGATACCCAAGCGCGCCGAACAGCCACGCCCCCGCAAGCAACCAGGCCGGACGCCACGCTGCGAACGTCACCAGCGCCACCGCCACCCAGCCTCGCCCAGCTGTCATGTCCTGCGCCCAAAGCGGCGTGTAGGCGAGCGACATGTATGCCCCCGCCAGCCCGGCAAGCGCCCCGCCGAACATCACAGCCGCATATCGGATTGGCACGACCGCGTAGCCGAGCGAATGCGCCGCATCGTGGGAGTCGCCGACTGCACGCACGATCAACCCGAGATGGCTGCGCCGCAGACACCAGCCGACGACCGCCAGCACCGCCAGCGAGACGTAAACCAAAGCATCCTCGGAGAACACCACCGGCCCGAGCAGGGGAATGTCGGACAACCAAGCGACGTGCAGCTTCGGCAACACCGGCGCCGGGATGCCCACGTAGCCCGCCCCCAGCAGCGCGCTCAGCCCGCGGCCGAATATCGTCAGCGCTAGCCCGGTCGCGGTCTGGTTGGCGTGCAGAGTCAGCGTGATCACGCCGAACAGCGACGACAGCAGCACGCCCGCCAGCAGCCCCGCGCCGACGCCCAACCAGGGTTGTCCCGTCTCGTGCGCGGTGGCGAACGCGGCCAGCGCGCCGCCGAGCATCATGCCCTCCACGCCCAGGTTCAGCACGCCGGCCTTCTCCACCACCAGCTCGCCCACTGCCGCCAGCAGCAGCGGAGTCGCCGCGGCCGCCACGCTCACCAGGAACGCCACGAGCAACACGCTCATGCGGCGACTCGCCGGCGCCAACGCACCCTGTGGAGCAGCAGCACGTCGCAGCCCAGCAGGCAGAACAGCAGGATACCCTGGAAGATCGCCGTGACCGCGTTCGGCAATCCAAGGTTGATCTGCGCCGCATCCCCGCCGAGAAAGGACAGCGCAAGCAACAGCCCGGCCGGTATGATCCCCAGCGGATTGAGCCGGCCGAGGAAGGCGACGATGATCGCGGTGAAGCCATAGCCGGGCGACAGGTTCGTGTTCAATTGCCCGAGCGTGCCCGTCACCTCGAACATGCCCGCAAGTCCGGCCAACCCGCCGCTGATCAGCATTGCAACCCACACCAGCCGGCTCTCGCTGAAACCGGCGAAGCGCAGCGCCCGCGGCGCCTGGCCCAGCACGCGGAACTGGTAACCGATCACCGTCTTGCCCAGCATCACCCACAAGCCCACCGCGATCAGCGGCGCCAACACCACGCCCAAATGCAGGTTGGTGTCCTCGATCAGCCGGGGGCCGTCCGCCGCGTCGGAGAACAGCGCGGTTTGCGGAAAGCCGAAACCCATCGGGTCCCGCCACGGCCCGGTCACCAGGTAAAGCAGCAGGTATTGCACGATGTAGGTCAGCATCAGGCTGGTCAGGATCTCGTTGGCGTTGAACCGGATGCGCAGCCAGGCCACCAGTCCGCCGCCTGCCCCGCCGCCCACCACCCCGGCGAGCATCAGCGCCGGGTAGATCACCCAAACCGACGCATCGGGGAACGCCAGCGCTACGCCGCCCGCCGCGATCGCGCCGAGCACGAACTGTCCCTCGGTGCCGATATTCCAGATGTTTGCGCGGTAGGCCAAGGACAAGCCTACGGCGATCATGATCAGCGGCGCCGCCTTCACCACCAAGTACGCGATCCCGTCCTGTTGCAGCAGCGGGGCGACCAGAAAGGTGTAGGTGGTCAGCAACGGCGGCCGGCCCATTGCGGCGAACAGCAGCCCGGACAGGATGCACGCCAACGCAAGCGCCAGCACCGGCGACAAGACGCGCCACAGCTGCGATTCCGCGCCGCGCGCTTCGAGCCGGATGCCGAGGCTCAACCTAGGCATGCACGGCCTCCGTCAACGTGGGCAAACCACCCATCAGCCGGCCGATGCTCTCCACCGTCGCCTCCGCCACCGGCACGGGCGCCGACATGCGGCCGCCGGCCAGCACGGCGATCCGGTCGGCGACCACGAACAACTCCTCGAGGTCCTGGGAGATGATCACCACCGCCGCCCCCGCCTGCGCCAACGCCATGATCGCCCGGTGGATGGCCTGCGCGGCCCCGGCGTCCACGCCCCAGGTCGGCTGGTTGATCACCAGCACGCCGGGGTCCTGCAGCATCTCGCGGCCCACCAGGAACTTCTGCAGGTTGCCGCCCGACAGCGACTTGGCCAGCGCCGCCGGGCCGCTCGCCCGCACGTCGAAGCGGGTGATGATGTCCTGCGCGAACCCGGTCGTCCGCCGTTGCGCGATCAGGCCCATCCGCACCAGTTTCGCGCGCAGGAAGCCGGACAGGAACGCGTTCTCCACCAGCGTCATCGTGGTCACCGCGCCGTGGCCGTTGCGCTCTTCCGGCACGAAGCAGCCGCCCAGGCGACGGCGCTCGTTCGGCCCCATATGCCCGGCCGCCACGCCGTCGATCATCACGGTTTCCGGCCGGCCCGCCGGGATCTCGCCCGACAGCGCATCCATCAGCTCGCTCTGCCCGTTGCCCGCGATGCCCGCCACGCCGAGGATATCGCCGCCGGAGAGGGACAGCGTGATGTCCTTAAGGTCGGTGCCGAACTGGTCCGGCGCCGCCGCCGTGAGCCGGTCCAGCACCAGGCGCGGGGACGCGCCGGCAATCGGCGGCGGGCGGGATGCCGGGGCGGCCAATTGGTCGCCGATCATCAGCTCCGCCAGTTCCTTCACCGTGTTGGCCGCCGGCGTGCACGTCGCCACGTTGCGACCCAGCCGCATGATGGTCGCCGCCGAGCACAGCGCGCGGACCTCCTCGAGCTTGTGGCTGATGTACAGGATCGAGCAGCCTTCCGCCGCCAGCCGCCGCAGCGTCACGAACAGGCGCTGCACCTCGGCCGGGGTCAGCACCGAGGTCGGCTCGTCCATGATCAGCAGCTTGGGGTTCTGCAACAGGCAACGCACGATCTCGATGCGCTGCCGCTCCCCCACGGACAGGTCGTGCACCACCCGCTCCGGGTCCAGCGGAAGACCGTATTCGGTGGACACGGCGACGATCCGCTCGCGTAGGCCACGCCTTTCGGCGGCGCTGCCCAGCCCTAGCGCGATGTTCTCCGTCACCGTCAGCGCCTCGAACAGGGAGAAGTGTTGGAACACCATCCCCACGCCCAGGCGCTGCGCTTCACCGGGGCTGGCCACGCTCACCCTTTGGCCGTTCCACACCATCTCCCCGGCGTCCGGCCGGGTCACGCCGTAGATGATCTTCACGAGCGTGCTCTTGCCGGCGCCATTCTCGCCGAGCAGCGCATGGATCTGGTTGTGCTCGACCGTCAACGACACGCCGTCGTTGGCCAGGCAACCCGGGTAGCGCTTCGTGATCCCCCGCATTGTCAGCAGGGGGCCACTCGAGGCAGCCAACTGCATGCTCAGGTCAGCTTGCCATCGATGCCCTGCGCCAGCCATTGCATGCCGGAGAGTTCGCCGTCATCCATGGTCTTGCCCGCCGCGACTTTCTCGGCGCCGGACTGGTCCTTGATCGGGCCGGTGAACACCTTGTTCTTGCCCGCCTTGATCGCCGCCTCGGTCTCGGTCGCCAGCGCCGCCACGTCGGGCGGCATATTGGTGAACGGCGACATGGTCAGCAGGCCGCTGTCGAAGCCGCCCCAGGTGTCGGTGCTCTTCCAGGTTCCATCCAGCGCCATCCCGATGCGTTCGATGTAGTACGGCCCCCAGTTGTCCGTGCTGGCGCTCAGTTGCGTGCCTGCGGCGAACTTCGCCATGTCGGTCGACTGGCCGAACGCCTTGACGTTGCGGCTGGCCGCCGCCTGCAGCGGGGCGGGCGAATCGGTGTGCTGCGTGAGGACGTCGCAGCCCTGGTCCATCAACGCCTTGGCCGCATCGCCCTCCTTCGGCGGGTCGTACCACGAGTTGATCAGGATGAACTTGAGCCGCGCCGCCGGATTGACCGATTGCATGCCCAAAACGAATGCATTGAGGCCTTGGACCACTTCCGGAACCGGAACCGACCCGACGTAGCCGGCGAGCCCCGCTTTGCTCAGCTTGCCGGCGATCACGCCCTGCACGTAGCGCCCCTGGTAGAACCGGATATTATAGGTCGACACATTGGCGGCGCGCTTGTAGCCGGTGGCGTGCTCGAAAAACACTTTCGGGCGCCGTTTCGCGGCGTTGAGCGTGTAGTTCATGTAGCCGAACGAGGTGGTGAAGATCAGCTGATGGCCGGAGTTGGCCAAGTCATTGATCACCTTCTCGGAGTCCGGTCCCTCGGGCACGTTCTCGACATAGGTCGTCTTGATCTTATCGCCGAAATGCTCAGCCGCCGCCTTGCGCCCGATATCATGCTGATAGGTCCAGCCGAAGTCGCCCACTGGCCCAAGATAGACGAACCCGACCTTCATCGGCTCCGCAGCCTTGGCTGACCTCAGCAGGGAGGGGGCGACTGACAGGGCTGCGCCGCCGCCGATCAGCTTGGTGAAGGCACGTCTGTCCATGACCGTCCCGCTCCCTTTTTGCGATCGCTCTGTCCGATCACGGAAACGTTAAGCAGACTCCGTGCCAGACTTGCCGCCGGGCAAAGTCCAGAACCCGTCATGCACCGCACGCGCTTCCGCCTCGAGCAGAGGCCCCGTCACCGCCGCCTCCGCTGGCCGGCGGCGAACACCGTGCGGCACGGCAAGTCCAGCATCAGGTTCTCCTTGACCCAGAACGTCACGTGCCCGCGTCGGCGCAGTCCAGCTTCGTAGGCTAGCCAATTCGTGACCTGTCACGTGCCTTCGGAATGCGGTGACGTCGCGCGGCGTTGTGCTTGAACGGCATCCGGCCGGAGCAGACGGCTTGCTGCCATCAGGCTACTCGGCGACCTCCCTGCACCAACGCCCCGTGCTGCAGACCTGGGGCTCGGCCCTGACGCACCACCGCACATCCACAGGATCGTGCCCCAAGGCGGCATCTCCCTCGACGGCCAGCGCTGAGGCTCGTCCCGGCCGGCATTCCTGTTGCCGGTGCGCGTGCTCGGCGCGCTGTTCCATCGCCTGTTCCTGACCAAGCTGCTGGGCCTGCACACCAACGGACAGCTGCTGTTCTTCCGCAAGCAGGCCGAACTCGCCGACCCGGCAGCGTTCCGGCAGCGCGTGGCGCTCGTGCGCAAGAAGACCTGGGTCGTCTATGCCAAGCCGCCGTTTGCAGGTCCGGCGGCGCTGCCGGCCCGTTGGTCGCGGCCAGCAGCGCCTGGCCGAACGCGTCGCGGGCGCCCAGCGCTTGATGCGGTCCAGGCAGTCCCGCGCCAGCGCCGGGCGCCGTCGTGGAACTTCAGGCCGGGACGCAGGCGAGCCGCCACTCGGTGTCGTTGGCGCCGCGGATGGCGCCGGCGACCATCTGCGACTGGGCGCCAGCCCATACAGGCTGTCGAACACCGCAAAACCCTGGTCGCCACGGCGCGGCGCGGGTGGCTACGCGTACCCGGAGGGACTGCAGTCGATGCGCGCACTCTAGCCGCGATAGGCCGGGAAATACCCGTTCCGCCCGGCGGACAGCCGCGCATACGCCGCATCATCCAGCACCGCCCCGCACAAATGCGCCATCGCCGATGCATTGGCGAAGCCCCGCTTGAACGCCGCCAGCGAGTCCGCCGGATCGTCGCCGTCGCCTGCCCCGCCGCCGAGGTCCAGCACCTGGCAATCCGCCAGCGCCTCGATCGCCGCCGCATACGCCACGTAGGTGGCGCCTAATTGATAGCCTGCCTCGCTGGTCGCGGTCAGGTGGCTGTAGGCGATGTCGCCCTGCCGCACCCAGATCTGCATCGCCAGCGGCGCCCCGGCGCGGTCCACCACCGCCACGACCAGCAATTGGTCCTGCAGCGCCGCCAACTGGTCGAACGCCTCGGGCGGGAAAGCCTGCACGCCGGTCACGCCGTGGCGCGCCACCAGCCCGGCATGCAACCGGCCCCAATGCGCGCGCCACACCGGGTCGCGCAGCGACACCAGGCGCGCCGTCGCGTGCCGTTCGCCCCGCCGGATGCGGTCGCGATGGTGCTTGCTGAAGTCCACCTGCCCGCAGCGCTCGATGAGGTGGTGGGTCTTGTAGGGTCGGCACAGCCCGAAATGGCGCGCGAGCACGTGCGGCGCCGGCCCGGCCAGCGGGTCGGCCACCAGCGCAACGCTCACCGCCCGCGCGGCGCGCAAAGCCTCCAGGCCGGCGCCCAGGTCGGCGTGCGGCGGCAGGGTGCAGACCGGATACGCCCCCATCGCGTCGACGACGCCCGGACAGTCCGGCACGGGACGCAGCAGCACCGGCGTGTCCCAGCCCGGCACAAACCAGGCGCGCCCGGCATGTGAGAGCGTATGCGCGTACGCCAGCGACCCATAGACCGGCGGCGCGCCGGCCATCGCATCAAGCGGCACAAACCAGCTCCCGCGGCGCGGGCACGGCCAGCTCCCGCACCGCGGGCGCGGCCAGCACGTCGGCCAGCACGGCGCAGACTCGCGCGATCTCCGGCGCGCCCAAATCGGCGCAGCACGGCAGGCCCAAGGTCGCCGCCGCCAACTGCGCGCTCATCGGCAGCTCCTCCCGGGTGCAATCGGCGAACGCCGCCTCTTCGTGCAGGCCGCGGCCCCACCAGCGCCGCGTGGCGACCCCGGCATCCGCCAAGGCGTCGACGATCTCGTCGGTCGGCCGGTGGTGCGGCGCGAACGCCACCACGGTGGTGGCGCTCACCCAGTCGGCGCCAAATCCCGGTTGCAGCTCGACGCCGGGGATGTGGCGCAGGTGGCGCGCGTAGGCCTGCGCCACCGCCATGAAGCGCGCCCGCATCTCGGCCCACGAATCCAGGCTGGCCAGCGCCACGGCGGCGGCATACTCGCTCATCTTGGCGTTGGTCGCGGCCACCCGCGCCTCCCGCCCGCCCATGAAACCGAAATTGGACCGGCGCTCGACCGCCATGATCAGCGCCCTGTCCCGCGCGATCACGAATCCGCCCTCCCCCGCTGGCAGGATC
Organism: uncultured Acetobacteraceae bacterium; assembly: GCA_964242925.1. GTDB lineage: Bacteria > Pseudomonadota > Alphaproteobacteria > Acetobacterales > Acetobacteraceae > LMUY01. Next base: position 7,281 of record CAXTBW010000008.1, on the reverse strand, counting down.
TTGGTCGCGTGCAGGCTGACCACGGCCGGCGCGCGACCCGGCTGCAGCCCGTCGAACCCGGCGGCGCAGTCCACCACCACGGGGATGCGCGTCTGCTCGTGGAACCGGTCCCACGCCGCCGCGTCCACCGGGTGGCCGAACGCCGCCACCGGCATCACCGCGCCGACCTGGCCCGGCGGCAGCTTCGCCAGCGCCGCCAGCGCATGCTCCGGCGTCAGCAGGAAGCTGCCCGGCGCCACATCCAGGAAATGCGGCCGCAGCCCGGCATTCACCACCGCATGCGCCGAGGCGGCGAACGACCAGGCCGGCAGCAGGCACAGCGACCCCTTGCGCGGGCGTTGCGCCTGCAACGCCAAGGTCAGGCCCAACGTGGCGTTCGCCACCGTCGCCACGGAGCCGGCCGGCGCCTGGAAATGCATCGTCAGCCGCGCCTCCAGCTCCCGCGCCAAAGGCCCGAAATTGGCGTAGACCCGATATTCGTCGATCCGCCGCAGGTAGGGCAGCAGCGCCTCCGCGCGGGGCAGCAACGGACGCGCAACGGGAATGGTCAGGGCTGGGCCGGGTCGCATCGACGCTCTCCGCATGCAGTCCCGCCACTCTGCGGAACCGGCGTTGACGCCGAGTTAATACGCAGCGTGTTCCACTCCGCCGGGAGGGGGGATAGACTGCCCAAAACCGCAAGTCCAAAACCCTAAGCAAGGAACCGAGCCATGCCGGACACCAACGTCGCCCCGATCCGCGTTCCCGTCCGCGAGCAGGTCAGCGCCGCCGAGTGGCAGGCGCGGCTAGACTGCGCGGCCGCCTACCGCCTGATCGCGCTCTTCGGCATGAGCGACCTGGTCTACAACCACGTCACCGTACGCGTCCCGGGCGGCGACGCCGGGCGCGAGCGCATCCTGATCAACCCGTATGGCTGGATGTACGAGGAGATCACCGCCTCCAGCCTCATCACCATCGACATCGACGGCAACGAGCTGCTGAACCCGCACGAAGGCATCGGCGTTAACCGCGCCGGCTACGTCATCCACAGCGCCGTGCACGCCGCCCGGCACGACGTCGGCTGCGTCATCCACACCCACACCCGCGCCGGCATGGCCGTGTCGGCGATGAAGTGCGGCCTGCTGCCCCTGTCGCAGACCGCCACGCGCTGCATGCCGATGGCCTATCACGGCTACGAAGGCCCCGCTGTGGACCTGGCCGAGCGCGAGCGCCTGGTGCGCAACCTGGGCACGGCGAATTTCATGATCCTGCGCAACCACGGCCTGCTCGCCATGGGGCCCTCCGCCGCCGAGGCGTTCAACGCGATCTACTGGCTGGAGAACGCCTGCAAGGCGCAGGTGGACATGATGGCGGCCAACACGCCGCTGAACGAGCCCGAGCCCGAGGCGGTGGAGAAGGCGATCCACCTCTACCAGCCCACCACGCGCAATTTCGGCCTGCGCGAGTGGCCCGCCATGCTGCGCCACCTGGACCGGCGCGACACGAGCTGGCGCAACTGACCGAGTTCGAGCGCGGCTGGGCGGCGGCGCTGCAGGCCGCCCGGGAATGGCACGAGGCGAAGGCCAAGCAGGTGTTGGTGATGGCCAAGCGCACCCGGTTCCCGAAAACGCTGGAGCAGCAGGCCGAAACCCACCGTCACGCCGCCGAGGTGATCCCCACCCTCACGCCGGAGGGTTGAACGCGGGCGGCGTCCCCGCTTGACGCGACCGGGCGGCCTGCACCATCCCTGGCGCGTTTGAAGCGAAGGCGCCGACTGCATGTCCAACCCGTCCGAAACCGACGAGACGCCGATCCGCTCGGCGCAGCAGCTCGCCGACCACCTCGAAGCCGGCGGCAAGCCGCAGAGCGACTGGCTGATCGGCTCCGAGCACGAGAAGTTCGGCTTCCTGCGCGACACCCATGCATCGCCGCCCTACGAGCCCGGCGGCATCCGCGCGTTGCTCGACGCGATGACGGCGCCGGAGTGGGAGCCGATCACCGAGGACGGCCTGCCGATCGGCCTGAAGGGCCTGGGCGCCAACGACGGCGCGTCGATCTCCCTGGAGCCAGGCGGCCAGTTCGAGCTGTCGGGCGCGCCGCTGGCAACGCTGCACGACACCAAGGCGGAGCTGGACGCGCACTGCGCCGCCGTGTCGCGGCTGGCGAGAGGGCTCGGCATGGGCTTCGCGCCGCTCGGCTACCACCCGACGCTGACGCGGGAGACGGCCGAGTGGATGCCCAAGGGCCGCTACGCGATCATGCGGCGCTACATGCCCGAAGTCGGCGGCATGGGCCTGGACATGATGCTGCGCACCTGCACGGTGCAGGTGAACCTGGACTACGCCGACGAGGCGGACATGCGCCGCAAGCTGCGCGTGTCCTTGGCGCTGCAGCCGCTGGCGACGGCGCTGCTGGCGAACTCGCCGTTCAAGGAAGGGCGGCCGAACGGCTTGCTGTCGAACCGGGCGCATGTCTGGACCGACGTGGACGCCGCGCGCACCGGCATGCCGCCGATCATGTTCGAGGAGGATTTCGGCTTCGAGCGCTTCACCGGCTGGCTGCTGGACGTGCCGATGTACTTCATCAAGCGCGAGGGCCGCTACGTCGACATGGCCGGCCGCTCGTTTCGCGACTTCATGGCCGGGCGGCTGGGCCACGCCCCGACCATCGGCGACTGGGCGGACCACGTCACGACCGCATTCACCGACGTGCGGGTGAAGCGCTACCTGGAGATGCGCGGCGCCGACGCCGGCAGCCCGGCGATGATGCTGGCCCTGTCCGCGTTCTGGGTCGGGCTGCTGTACGACGGCGCCGCGCTTGCCGCAGCCGACGCGCTGGTGCGGGCGCACCCGATCGAGGCCTTCAAGGCGCTGCGCCCGGTCGTCCCAAGGCTCGCGATGGGGACGCCATGGGGCGCCGGCACATTGCGGGACCTCGGACGCGAGGTGCTGGCGATCGCCCAAGACGGGCTGCGCGCGCGGGGGCGTCTGCAGGGCGGGGGGGACGAAGCGGGGTACCTCGATCCACTGCTCGCGATAGCGCACGGCGCCCCTACCGAGGCGGAGCGATGGCTCGATCGGTGCGGGACATTGTGGCACGGAAACGTGACCCGGATTTTCGGCGAGGCTGCTATCTAGATCGCCGTACTAACGTATGATAAGTTCTTCGCTTCCGATGCCGGACATGAAATGAAACTTTAGTTATTGACAATATTCCGCCATCGTCCCGCGCCGAGCCGGTTCCGCTCTCACTTCGGCTGCGCCTGATCGGCCAAATGGAGGCGACCGCCGCAGACGGCCGAAGCGTCCTCCCGCTCGGCCGCAAGACGCGGGCGTTGCTCGCGATACTCGCAATCTCCGCTCCTCGCCCCGTGAGCCGCTCCCGCCTCGCGGAGCTGCTGTGGTCCCGCCGCCACGAGGACCAGGCCCGCGCTTCGCTCCGTCAGGAAATTCACCGTCTGCTGGATGCGCTGCAACCGTTCGGCGTCGACGTGCTGCGGGTCTCCCGCGACCACCTCGCGCTGCGTCCGGAGGTGGTTTGGCTGGATGTGACCATGGTCCTGGCGGCCACCCCGGAGAACGCGTCCGGCCTGGCGCTGCTGGACGACGCGCTGCTGAGCGACTTCGACGGCATCGACCCGGCGCTCGACCAATGGCTCGGCGTCGAACGAGGGCGGTTGCGCGACCAGGCCCGTGCCGTGGCGCTGAGCATGCTGGACGAGGATGCGCCGCCGGAACTGGTGTTGCGGTCGGCGCGCCACGTCATCGAGATCGACCCGGCCCACGAGGGCGCCTGGCGCGCCGTGATCCGGGCCCACGCGGCCCTCGGGGAGCGCAGCATGGCAATCCAGGCCTACGAGCGCTGTCGCACGGCGCTGGAGGACCTGATGGGCGCCCAGCCTGCGGCCGAGACGCAGCAACTGCTGGTGGGCATCCGCGCCGGCGGTCTAGCGCAACCGGCGGCGTCCATAGTCCCGGCACGGCGCGCCGCCCGCGTAGGCATGCTGCCGCCGCAGTTGATCGACACCGCCCACGACCAATTGGGCTTCTCGATCGGCTTGGCCGAGGCGGTGACCGCGGCGCTCGCCCGCTTCCGCTGGTTGGCGCTGGTGTCGACCTCCTCGCTCGCCCAAGCCGGCACCCGCGACGAGTCGGCGCTGCGGCGCGAGTTCGGCCTGGACTTCCTACTGGACGGCAGCGTGCACCGGGTGGACCGCCGCCTGCGCGTGACGCTCCGCCTGCTGGACTTGCGGGCGGGACATCTGGTGGTCTGGGCTCGGCATTTCGACTGCACGACCGACGACATGCTGCAGATCGAGGACGAGATCGCGGCGGAGGCGGCGGCGCAGATCGATCCCGAGATGCTGCTGATCGAGAGCCGCCGCGCCGCCAGCCTGTCCAGGGACGACAGCACCGCCTACGACCTGGTGCTGCGCGCGCTGCCCATGATCGTGCGGTTGCGCAAGGACGAGTTCACCGAGGCGGGCGCCCTGCTCGCGCGCGCCCTGCAGCTCGAGCCGGATTACGCCAGCGCGCATTTCTGGCGGGCCAGCTGGGCCGGCTTCTCCCTGGCGCAGGGCTGGGCGGAGCACCCGGAGGAGATGCTGGCGGTCGCCGGCGACTCGGCCGAGCGCGCCGTCGCGCTCGATCCGCAGGACGCGCGAGGGCTGACGATCGCCGGGCACGTGCGGGCGTTCCTGTTCAGCCGTCCGCGCGAGGGGCTGGAACTGCACCGCCGCGCGCTCGCGCTGAACCCAAACCTGCCGATGGCGTGGGGATTGTCCGCCATGGCCTACACCTATCTCGGGCGCTACGATGATGCGGCGCAGTGCTTCGCCCGCTACAAGCGGCTCTGCCCGGTCGACCCGCAGGCGTTCTTCTTCGACGCGGGGATGGCCCGGTTGGAGTTGTCGCGGCGCGATTACGACTTGGCGGTCCAGCACGGCCGCCGTTCGACGGAATTGAACCCGTTCTACTCCCCGTCGCTGCAAACCTACCTGTCGGCCCTGGGCCATGCCGGCCAGACGAGCGAGATCACCGAAGTCCGCCAGCGCCTGTTCGCCATCGAACCGAGCTTCAACCTGGGCACCGCCCTGCAACGCAACCCGCACGAGGATGGCAACGCGATGGAGCACTATATCGCCGGCCTAAGTCTCGCCGGCGTTCCCGCAGCCGCAGCCGCGGCCTGAAGGGAGTCGCCTCACTCGTCGGGGCAGCGCTCCGGCGGCGGCGAGGCGGTCGCGAACGCCGCCAGGCACGCGCCGAAGCGCCTGGCGAACGCGGCGCCGCCGGCTGCAAGGTGCCCGCTGAGCCCCGGCGGACGGTCGATCAGCAGCACGCCGCCCGTCTTGGGCCGCAGCCGCTCGATCAGCCGCACGCGGGTGTCGGCATCCGACATGTAAGGGTCCGCGCTGAACTGGATGAACGCCACGCGCGTGCGCCACGGCGCCGCATCGGCCACCATGCGGCGCAGGTCGTCGTTCTGCGCCGACAGGTTGGTGCTGCTTCCGGCGCCGTGTGCCGCCGGGGAGGCCGCGATCACCACGTCCGCCAGCCCGGCCGTGTCCAGCATCTGCAGCGACGTCCAGGCGCCGCGCGATTGACCGGCCGCGATCACCAGGCGGTAGCCGGCGCGGCGCAAGACCGGCAGCTCGTCGCGCAGCCAGCCGGCCGCGCGCACCGGGTCGTCGGCAAGCGGCGCGCGGTCGAAGCGGACGACGTCGAAACCGGCGTTGTTGAACGCGCGGACGAACGACGGCGGCTGCAATCCCCGGGCGTCGACATCGCCGGACTTGCCGTGCGACCAGACCAGCACGCCTCGCGCAGCGGCCGGGCCGCGCCATAGGAACCGCGCGTCCGGCGCGAAGCCGTAGTTGATGCTGTCCACCAGCGGCCCGGGCGGCGACGGCGGCGCCCAGGCGCGACCGGGCCAGACGATCGCCAAGTCCTCGGCATAGGGCCGGCAGTCGGCGCCGCCATGGGCGCGGCACAACTCGACCGCTTTCCCGCGCGCCGCCTCCAGCGAGGCGCCGCCGGCGTACCAGCCGAACACGCCGGCGTCGTCCAACGCGAACACGCGCGGCGTGTTGACCAGCAGGAACTCGGCGTAGGCCGCGCGACTGGCGGGCGGTCCTGGCACGGCGCTCGCATCCAGGATGGGCTGGGCTTGCACGGCGCGAACCCACAGCAGCAGCACCGCCAACCACACGCCGCGCATCGCTTGCCGCCCTCCATCGTTCGGCGCTATGCGCGACCCCTGACCTGCCCGGAGGCTACACCGCCATGCCCAGTTCTTCCATGCGGCCTCACGATCCGATCCGCTCGGTGAAGAAGGTGGTGCTCGCCTACTCCGGCGGCCTCGACACCAGCGTGATCTTGCGCTGGCTGCAGACGACGTACCGATGCGAGGTCGTCACCTTCACCGCCGACCTCGGCCAGGGCGAGGAGCTGGAGCCGGCGCGCCGCAAGGCGGAGATGTTCGGCGTGAAAGAGATCTTCGTCGACGACCTGCGCGAGGAGTTCGTGCGCGACTTCGTCTTCCCGATGTTCCGCGCCAACACCGTCTACGAGGGCCAATACCTGCTCGGCACGTCGATCGCCCGGCCGCTGATCGCCAAGCGGCAGATCGAGATCGCCGAGCTGGTCGGCGCCGACGCGGTCGCCCACGGCGCCACGGGGAAAGGCAACGACCAGGTCCGGTTCGAGCTGGCCTATTACGCGCTCAAGCCGGACATCACCGTCATCGCACCCTGGCGCGAGTGGGAGCTGACCAGCCGCACCCGCCTGCTCGAATTCGCCGAGCAGAACCAGATCCCGATCGCGCGGGACAAGCGCGGCGACGCCCCGTTCTCGGTGGACGCGAACCTGCTGCACAGCTCCAGCGAGGGCAAGGTGCTGGAGGACCCGGCGGTGGAAGCGCCCGAACTGGTCTACCAGCGCACCATCCGCCCGGAGGACGCGCCGGACAAGGCGACCATCATCAACATGACCTTCGAGCGCGGCGACCCGGTCGCCATCGACGGCGTGGCGCTGTCCCCCGCCGCCCTGCTGACACGGTTGAACGAACTGGGCCGCGCCAACGGCATCGGCCGGCTGGACCTGGTCGAGAACCGCTTCGTCGGCATGAAGTCGCGCGGCGTCTACGAAACGCCGGGCGGGACGATCCTGCTGCAGGCGCACCGCGGGATCGAGAGCATTACGCTGGACCGCGAGGCGGCGCACCTCAAGGACGAACTGATGCCGCGCTATGCCGAGCTGATCTACAACGGCTTCTGGTTCAGCCCCGAGCGCCGCATGCTGCAGG
>CAXTBW010000007.1:0-66198 GCA_964242925.1 uncultured Acetobacteraceae bacterium | reverse complement strand
GCAGCGCCATCGGCTTCCTGCGCGCGCCGGTCGGCTACGAGGTGGTGCGCAGCCTGTATCAGCGGCTCGGCAGCCTGGACGTGGCGGCGGTGAATGCGCTGCTGGCGGACATGCACGCGGAGGCGGCGGGCGTAGTGGAGCCGGGCCGCTTCGGCGCGCCCACCACCGCGGTGCGGACCGCGTTCATGCGGTATGTCGGCCAGGGCCACGAGATTCCGGTGCGGCTGCCGGACGATGCGCTGAAGCCTGGCGACGCGCCGGCGATCCGCGCCGCGTTCGATGCCGAGTACGCGCGGTTCTACGACCGCCCCGTCCCCGGCTCCGACGTGGAGGTGATGAGCTACGCCGTGGCGGTGGCGACCCAGCCCGTGGCGTTGGCCGACCCCCCGCCGGCCACCCGCGCCGCCGAACCGCCGCGCAGCCAGGACGTGCGCGACCCGGTGAGCGGCGAGGTGGCCGCCTGGCCGGTGCACGACCGCGCCGCGCTGCCGCCGGGCGCCACGGTGCACGGCCCGGCGATCATCGCAGAGGACGAGACCTCCACCCTGGTCGGCGCGCTATGGACCGCGGCGATCGACGGCCAGGGCATGATCGTGCTGACGCGGGGTTAGAGCGCAGATCGCGTCGGGACGGGTTGAGGTATTCCGTCAAGCCAACAGCTGTCCGGCACGGCGCCCGTGTCGCAACGGTCGAAAAACTCGTCATGCCAGGCTTGACCCTGGTGTCTACGGGCCGCGACAGGCGACGTAGAGCTTTGTTGGCGCTCTCGAAAAGCATGTGGAGCGGCTGTGCGAGCGGGACGCCGTGGATACCAGGGTCAAACCCTGGCATGACGGTGTGGGCGAGGACGTTGTTGCGCGGTCAACTATCCCGTGCTGGATCGCCGTCGTTCAAGACCGGCCTGACGCGCTACAACTCCAGCGAGTCCAGGAACGCCCGGATCCGCTCCGCCATGAACACGTACTCCCCCGAGTTCGCCGGCGGCGCCGCGCCGCCCAAATGGCCGCGGATGGTCGGGATTTCGACCCAGGTCGCGTCGTGCAGACCGGCGTACAACTCGCGCGACAGGTAACCGGGGATGGTCCGGTCGGTCATGCTCACCAGCATCAGCGTCTTCGCCCGCACCCGCGCCAGCGCGGCGCGCATGTCGCCGCCATAGGGGGTCGAGGCGTCGTGGTTCCGCGACGCTTCGTAGCGCAGCAGAATTGCATTGGTGTCCCACGTCTTCGCCCAGCCGTCGCCGAACGCCACCAGCGCCTTCTGGTAGGCCTCCGGCGTCGTGAGGTTCTGCAGGTACGCATCGCTCCACAGCCATGGGAAATAGATCGTGCCGGCGCGGCGGATGCCCTCGGTCGGGTTGGTCGCGTAGCGGCCGCCCTGATAGGCCGGGTCGAGCGTGACCATCGCCGTCATGGCGTCCACCAGGGCGCGGAAATGGTTGTCGCTCCGCGCGGCGGGCACGATCAGCACCAGGCCGTGCGCAAACCCGGGGTAGGTGACGCCCCACTCGACGCCCTGGAACGAGCCCATCGACGGCCCGGCCACCGCCAGCAAGTGGTCGAGGCCCAGCCCCTTGGTCACCATCTCGTATTGCGCGCGCACCTCGTCGCGGATGGTGTAGTGCGGGAAGTCCGCCCCGAGGCCGTCCTTCGGTTGCGACGACGTGCCGCCGCCGATCGCATCGACGCTGACGAAGTAGTATTTGTCGGTGTCGTACATCTTGCCCGGGCCGATGTAGTCGTCCACCCAGTGCCGCGTGCTGCTGGTGCCGGCGACCAGCAGCACGGCGTTGGACTTGGCTGCGTTCAGCCTGCCGAACGCAACGTAGCCGACCTTCATGTCGTCAAGCGTCTTCCCGTTCTCGAACTGGAAGTGCGGGATGGTGTAGACCGCCTCGTCGCCGGCGGGTTGCGCATGGGCGGTCATCCCGAAGACAAGCAGCGCCAAAGCTGCCCCGGCAAGAGCGCGCAACATCCCGTTTCTCCCCACGTCACGACTTGTTAAGCGCAAATTTCACCGGCGCTGCGGAGGCCGCACAACGGGGTCGCGATCGAGCCAGTCGGGCGGGTCGGCGCCCAATGCCGGCGCGGGGCGCGTCCAGGCCGGCGGAGTGGCTGACAACCGAGCGGCATGGCGCGCGGCGAAGACGGCGCCCGACTGCTCCAGACAGCCCGTCCAGTCCGGCGCCGGCCCGTCGAACCCGTCCGCCACCCGGCCCAGCGAGCGCAGCCACCGCCCGGTCCCGGCCAGCGACACGCGCACCAGCCAACTGCCGCCCTCCGTCGCCCGGCGGTGCAGCGCGGCCATCACGCCGAACGCCATCAGCGCGCCGGACGCGTGGTCCAACGCCTGGCACGGCAGCACGCGCGGCGCAGGGTCGCCCGCCGCGTCCCGCTCGTCGGTGTTGAAGCCGGACGCAGTCTGCACCAGCGAGTCGAAGCCGCGATACGACGACCAAGGGCCTTCCTCGCCGTAGGCGGTCAGGCTGGCGCAGACCAGGCCGGGCCGTTCGATCGCGAGGCTTCCAGGGCCGAAACCTTTCGCGGCGAGGCCGCCGGGCCGATACCCCTGCACGAACACGTCCCCCTCGCGCACCAGGCCGTGCAGCGCCTCCCGGCCGGCCGGGTCGCGCAGATCGAGGGCGGCGGCGCGCTTGCCGCGGCTGGTGTCGAGGAGCAGGCCGGGCAGGTTCGGCAAATGGGGGCCAGTCACCATCAGCACGTCGGCGCCATGCGCGGCCAGGGTGCGGCAGCAGACTGGGCCGGCGATGACCCGCGTCAGGTCCAGCACCCGCACGCCTGACAACGGGCGCGCCGCGGCGGGCAGGGGTTGCGGCGGCGCGTCGCCGATCCGGGTGATGCGCAGCGGCGTGTCGACCACGGCCAGGCCCTGGGGCGAGGCCTCCCACTCCGCCCGGGTGCGCAACGCGGTGACGCACAGGCCGCGCGACTGCGCCTGTTCCTCGAACGGTACGGCGCGCCGCTTGCCCAGCGCGGCCGCCACGGAGGCGCGGTCCCCCGCGCAGTCGAGCAGGCGCAGCACGCCCTCGCGGTGGTGCGGGAAGTTGGTGTGGAGGCGGACGTAGCCGTCGGCGGTCGGGTAGAGGCCGGCGACGCTGTCCCACAGCTCGGGCGGGGGCTGGCCGTCGATGCGGATGAGGCGCTCGGAGACAAACTCGGCGCAGGCGTCGCGCATGGCGACGGAGACGAATTGCTCGACCCCGGTGCGCAGACGGTGCAGCGCGGCGGCGGCGAGGCCCGCGGCGGCCAGGCTGGACTGGGCGGCGGCGCCGACGGCGAAGGAGGAGGGGAGAACGGGGTCGCGCCCGGTCAGCGTGAGCCAACCAAGGGCGTCCTCGGGCATCTGCGCGTCGCGCCAGAGTTGGGCGACAGCGTCGTGAGGAAGGGTCATGCGACCGGTCCCCTCACCCCGACCCTCTCCCGCAGGCGGGAGAGGGAGAAGGAAGCGTGGCGGCTCACCTGATGGCGCGGAGCACCGAGCGGTCTTCGCCGGCCAGGGTGCGGTAGACGTCCAGGTAATCCTCCGCCATGCGACGGGCGGTGAAGCGCTCCTCGAAGCGGCGGCGGACCGTGGCGCGGTCCAGCCCCGGGATGCGGGCGACGGCGGCGATCGCCTCGTCCATGGTCTCCACGATGAAGCCGGTGACGCCGTCCTCCACGATCTCGGGGACGGAGCCGCGGTTGAACGCGATCACCGGCGTGCCGCAAGCCATCGCCTCGATCATGACCAGGCCGAACGGCTCCGGCCAGTCGATCGGCATCAGCAGGGCGAGGGCGCCGGACAGGAAGGCAGGCTTCTGCGCGTCGTTGATCTCGCCGATCATCTCGACGCCGGGCAACTCCAGCAGGTCGCGGATATGCTTCTCGAAGTAGATCTTGTCGGCAACGTCCACCTTGGCGGCAAGCTTGATCGGCAGCCCAGCAGCCTGGGCGATGCGGATGGCGCGGTCCGGGCACTTCTCGGGCGCGATGCGACCGAGGAAGGCAAGGTAGCCCTGCGTCGGTCCCTGCGGCGTCAGCAGGTTCTCCGGCAGGCCGTGCAGCACGGTGTCGACGTAGTTGGCCTGCGGCAGCGGCTTGCGCTGGCTATTCGAAATCGACACCACCGGCGCGTTCGGGAACATGTTGAAAACCGGCTGCAGCTCCGGGAGGTCCAGACGGCCGTGCATCGTGGTGACGAACGGAGTGCGTTGGCGGCCGAACAGGCTGAACGACCAGTAGTCCATGTGGAAGTGGAGAATGTCGAACTCCTCCGCCTGACGCCGCACCGCCTCCATCAGCAGCATGTGGGGGGCGATCGGGTCGCGGATGGCCGGGTCCAGGCGCAGGGCGCGCGGCCAGATCGGCTCGAGCTTGGCCGACGTGACGGAGTCGCCGCTGGCGAAAAGCGTCACATCGTGACCCATCGCCACCAGCTCCTCCGTCAGGAAGGACACGACACGCTCCGTGCCGCCGTACAACTTGGGCGGCACCGCCTCGTGAAGGGGGGCGATCTGAGCGATTCGCATCGGTGGTTTCTCCTGTGCTTCGACCCCTATTAACAACGCGATCAGGGCATCAATACGGCGCTGCCGCCACGCGATCGCCTCGTTCCAGAGCCATCATTAGATACAACGTGCGTGCTAGAGCCTCGTACGATCACGAACGTGTAAACACAGCGACAACGGTGCATCCAGGCCGCCCCGTCCAACGTCCGGCACTACCCGCCGAGGCCCGCGGCAAGGCCGATGCGGACGGCATCCGCCATGTTGCGCGCGCCCAGCCTGGTCATCATCGAGGCCCGATGCACTTCCACCGTGCGATGGCTGATGCCGAGTTCGCGGGCGATCTGCTTGTTGGATTGGCCGCAGACAAGCGCGCTCAGCACATCCAACTCCCGCGCGGTCAGCGGCGGCAGGGGCGCCGCGGCTACAGCCGCACGGGCCGCCGCCGCTTCCGCCACGGCCTCCAGCAAGCGGTCGGGCGGGTAGGGCTTCTCGATGAAATCCGCCACGCCGGCGCGCATGGCGGCCACCGCGAGAGGCACGTCGGCATGGCCCGTCACCATCACCACGGGGAGCGGCCGGCCGCCCCGCAGCGACAGCATCCGTTGCACGTCGAGCCCCGTCATGCCGTCGCCCATGCGCACATCCACCACCGCGCAAACCGGCGCGGGCGTGGCGGCGGCTTCGAGGGCCGCCAGCATCGCCTCGCCGGTCGCGAAGGCCGCGACCGCGTAGCCGGCGCCGTCCAGCAACATCACCAGCGAGCGGCGCACCGCGTCGTCGTCGTCCGCCACGTATATCATCGCGGCAGGCATGACGCTTCAGGCGACCCGTCGCTGCGAATCCGGCCCGGGATGCGAGGCAGCCCCCAGCGGAGCAGGGCCGGGCGGCAGCGTGAACACGAATGCGGCGCCCCCGCCGGCATGGTTCGCGGCGCTGATCCAGCCGCCATGCGCAGCCACGATCGTGCGGCAGATGGCCAGCCCGACCCCGAGCCCGTTCTTCTTGGAGCTGCCGCTAAACACGTCGAACAGCCGCTCCGAATCGCTCGCGTCGATGCCGCTCCCCGTGTCCATGACGCTCACGGTCGCGGACCCGTCCGCCGCCGCCGCCAGCGCGAGCCACACATCGCCGCCGCCAGCGGCCACCGCGTCCGCTGCGTTGCGCACCAGGTTGGAGACGACCTGCTGGATGGAGACCGGATCGATCAGAGCTTCCAGCCGCTCGTCCAATTGCATGTGGAGACGCCCGTCGGTGGGCCCGCAATGTTGCCAGGCGGCCTCCGCCGCCTCTTGCAGCAAGGGCGCCAACCGGGTCGGCTGCATCTCCGCCTCCTCGATGAAGCCGCGCAGCCGCTGCACGATCTCGCCGGCGCGAAGCACCTGGCCCGACGCCTCCGCCCTCGCCTCCGAGACCGCGGGCATCGGCAAATCCGTATTGCTGGCCAGCCGGCGCATCGCCACCGCGAGAAAGTTCGCCGCGGCAGACAACGGCTGATGCAGCTCGTGCGCCAGGCCGGCGCCCATTGCCGCCACCGCGCTCAGCCGGCCTGCGCGCGCCAGGTCGGCCTGCAGGCGCTGCAGCCGCGCTTCCTCGGCGACCCGTTGGGTGATCTCGCGGGCGATCGAGATCGTGCCGATCTTCGACCCGGCCGCATCTCGCAACGGCGAGTGGCCGACCTCGAACAGCCGCCCGTCCACGGACGCGAGCCCGGCTTCGGCCTTCGACGATGCGAGCCCGGCCGCGCGCGCCGGCGCAAGCACATCCTCCAGCCGCCGCCCGATCGCCTCCTCGCCGGAGCGCAGGCCGAACAGGGCGACGCTGGCCTGGTTGACCAGCACCAACCGGCCCTCGCCGTCACGGGCGAAGATGAGGTCGTCGGAGCCGTCCATCACCGCCTGCAGCAGGTCGCGCGCGCTGCGCACGTCGTCGTGCAACTTGCGCTCGGTGATGCGCTGGGCGGCAAGCTCGTCGCCCGCGTCGGCAAGCGCTTCCTGCACGAACGCCAGGTCGCGCACCGGGAGCCTGGCGCGCGACACCGCCTTCCCCTCCGCCACCGCCCAAGCCGCGCGTTCGAGCGTCGCCGCGCTCCAGTTGATGCGCCGCACCAGCAACAGCGACAACGTCAGGCCGCCCAGCATGAGCAGCACGAGGGCGACGGCGACCCATTCGAACGTCGTGCGCAGCGGTTGCGCCAGCACCCGGTCGGTCGCGCCGACCTTGACCACCCAGCCGCATGGCAGGCGCCTGAAGATGCCGGTCAGCGGTTGGCCATCCAGCTCGACGCCGACCCAGGGGCCTTCGTCCTCGTCGTCTTGCAGCTTGGCGGCGACCCGGCCGACATAGGCGTCGGGGTTGCCGTTATGCGTGATGATCAGCCCGTCGCGGCCGACCACGCTCACCATCCATCCCGGCGGCAGATGGCTGGCGTCGAGCCACGCCGCGATCATCCCCGGGGTGAAGGCGACCTCCACCGAGTAGCCCTTCTCCTCCGCGTTGCCGCGGCCGAACAGGGCCGGCACGACGATGCGCGCCATATACGGGTGCGTCATGCCGCTGCTGTAGATGTCGGACACGTAGACGAGGCCCTTCTCGATGGCGGCGCGGGCCTGCTTATCCTCGGACGGCAGCGACGGCGGCGGCGCTTCGCGGGGCACGCGCGTCGCCACCAGCTGGCGCCCGCTCGCGTCGCGCAGCGCCACGTCCACCCCCTGGCTGTCCGCCAACTCCTCCGCATAGGCGCGGAACGCCGCCAGGTCGCGCTCGCTCAGGGCGGGCGCGGCTGCAAGCATCTCGGCCATGGCGGTCATGGTCGCCACGCCCTGCACCAGGCCCTGCATCGTTTCCGACAACTGCATCCGCATGCGCAGCGCCGCCTCGGAACGCCGGGCGTGCACCGCATTCCAGGACTCGAGAGTAGCCAACCCGAGCAGCGGCAGCGTCACCGCCATGGTCAGCGCAATGAGGTACCAACGCAGACTTAGCGCCGCGCAGACGCGTTCGACGCTCCCTCGCGGGTTGAGCGAGGTCGGCAGCGTTCCGCGCAATCCGGGCCCTCCGCTTGCCTGCAAAGCTTCACCGCCACGCGGATGCAACGATCCGTCGCGGGAGACCCTGCTAAGTAGTCATACGGATTAGCCCAGATGCGCCCCGGTTGATACAGCACCATCCAACTTAGCTGAATTGGACCTTCGCATGCGCGCTGCCCTGGCGGACCGGAACAAGTTGTCGCACGACTTTCGCGACAGCGTGAGCGGAGTCGGCGCAATGACGCCCGAGGATCAACTCGCGGTCAAGCTCGACGTTTTCCTGGATCTTGCTGCCGGCCTGAAGCTCGACCTTGCCGAGGAGCGCACGATGCTGGACGTGTCGATGCGGGACCTGCACCGGCTTCGCCACAACACATCGCTCGCAATCAGCGATGGCGGAACGAAGCTGCAACGCCGGCTTGACTACGCGATCCCCGTGCTGCGCCGGATGCTGGCCTCGGCGGCGTCGTGAAGCCGAGCGGTCAGTAGCGCTTGTAAGCGAGGAACTTGCCGCTCATCGAGATCTTGACCCGGTCGCCCTTCTGGTCGGGCTGGCGGTCCAAGGTCATGTCGAAGTCGATCGCCGACATGATCCCATCGCCGAACTCCTCGTGGATCAGCTCCTTCCAGGTCGTGCCGTAGACGCTGACCAGCTCGTAGAAGCGATAGATCAGCGGGTCGGTCGGGACGGCGGTCGGCAGCGAGCCTCGATACGGCGCCTGCGCCAGCAAGTCGATCTCGGCCGGGGAAAGGTCGAACATCACGCCCGCCTTCTCGGCGGTCTCCGGCGTCATCGACATCTGACCGAGACACGCCGCACAGGTCCAGACCGGCGCGTGTCCCAGCTTCTCGGCGACCTGCGGCCAGGTCCAGCCCTTGGCCTTCTTCGCGGCGATGATCTTCTGCCCGAGGGCGGTCTTGGCGTCGTTCAAGGCGATGCTCCGTTCGGGGTTCCAGGCCTGCTGAGTGGCAACCGGGCCGCTTGCGCAATAGTTAGACAGAACAGTCTGTGCGAGACAAGGCGGCGTTGCGCGGCCACCGCGGTTCATGTCGGAATGGCTGCGCAACATAGGGGAGCACGCCATGCAGCCGCCAATTCACCTGTCGGCACCGGGCTGGGTCAGCCAGTTCAAGTCGTTCATCCTGCGCGGCAACGTCGTCGACCTGGCGGTCGGCATCATCATCGGCGCGGCCTTCACCGGCATCGTCAACAGCCTGGTGAAGGACATCTTCACGCCGCTGATCGGGTTGCTGGTCGGCGGGATCGACTTCACCAACATCTTCATAACCCTGCGCGGCCCGTCGCAGCCGACGCTGGATGCGGCGCAGAAGGCGGGCGCGGCGACGATGAATATCGGGTTGTTCCTGAACGCGGTGATCCAGTTCGTCATCGTGGCGTTCGCCATCTTCTGGGTGGTCAAGGCGCTCGCCCGGCTGGAGCGCCGCGACCCGTTCGCCGCCGCGCCGATGACCAAGACCGACCTGCTGTTGACCGAGATCCGCGATGCGATCGTGAACCAGCCGAAGCCACCGGCGCCGCAAGGGGCGGCGACCAGCCACTAGCGGACCCGCGCCGCGACGCCACCTGCCGTTCAGTCGGAGGGTTCGGGCATGGCTGATGTGGTCGTCATCACGGGAGGAAGCGCGGGCATCGGGCGCGCCGCGGCGCGGGCGTTCGCCGCAAAGGGCTACGCAATCGGCCTGATTGCGCGCGGGCAGGAACGGTTGGATGCGGCCCGGACCGAGTTGGAGGCGATGGGCGCCCGGGTGCATACCGCGACGGCCGACGTGGCCGACGCCGCCGCGGTCGAGGTTGCCGCCGATGCGATCACGGCGGCGCTGGGCCCGATCACGGTCTGGGTCAACAACGCGATGGCCACGGTCTACGCGCCGATCCGCGAGGTGACGGCCGACGAGGTCAAGCGAGTGACCGAGGTGACCTATCTGGGCGCCGTGAACGGCACGCTGGCGGCGCTGAAGCGGATGAACGCCGGCACGATCGTGCAGGTCAGCTCGGTGCTGGCCTGGCGCGCGTTCCCGATCCAAGGCGCCTATTGCGCGGCGAAGTTCGCGTTGCGCGGCTTCACCGAGGCGCTGCGGTCCGAGCTGATCCACGACCGCAGCCATTTGCGCCTGACCATGGTGCACCTGCCCGCGATCAACACGCCCCAATACGACTGGGCGCGCAACAAGACCGGGCGGCAGACCAACGCGCCCGGCCCCTATCAGCCGGAGGTCGCGGCGGATGCGATCGTGTTCGCGGCAACGCATCGCCGGCGGGACGTGTTCGTCGGCAGTTCCACCCCGGCGGCGATCCTGGCCGCTCGGCTGGCGCCGGGCGTGATGGACCGGGTGCTGGCGACGAAGGGTTACTCGGCGCAACTCGGCAAGGAAGCGGCGCCGGTCACCGACGGCAACCTGTTCACGCCGGCGCCCGGTGCGGACCAGGCGGCGCGGGGCCGGTTCGATGCCCGGGCAAGCAGCCGGCGGGATATCTACACCAGCCGCCAGGCCGATGTGGTGGCCGCCGGCGTGCTGCTGTTCGGCGCGCTGGGCCTGAAGGCGCTCGCGACGTCGCCGCTATTCGTCGGCCCGGCGCTGCTGGCCCGCGCCGCGTTGCACCCGCCCCGCTTCGCGCGCTCCCCGTTCGGACACCTGCGCCGGCGGTTCGGCTGAGGCGCTACGCCTCGCAGCCGGCGCGGCGGAGCACCGCCTCGACCGCCTCCATCGGCACGTCGTCTGCGGTGAATGCCGCGCCGATGCCGCGGGCCAGCACGAAGGTCAAGCGGCCGTCACGCATCTTCTTGTCGCGGCCCATGCGATCCAGCAGCCGCGCGGCGGAGAACCTCCGATTCAGCATGGACAGCTCCGCCGGCAGCCCGACGGCGGCCACATGAGCCTCCACCCGGGCGGCGTCCGCCGGGTCGCAATAGCCGAGCGCGGCGGACAGGCGGAAGGCGAGGCCCAGCCCGATCGCCACCGCCTCGCCATGCAGCACGGCGCCGTAACCGCATTCCGCCTCGATGGCGTGGCCGAAGGTGTGGCCGAGATTCAATAGCGCGCGGCCGCCGCTGGGCTGCTCCTCGCGTTCGTCCTCGCCGACCACGGCGGCCTTGAAGGCGCAGGCGCGCAGCACCGCCTCGGCTTGCGCGTCGCGGTCCTCGCCCACCACGCCGGCGCCGTGGCGCTCGCACCATTCGTAGAACGCTCGGTCGCCGATCAGCCCGGCCTTCACCACCTCGGCATAGCCGGCCCGGCGTTCGCGCACCGGCAGGGTGGCCAGCGCGCCCGTGTCGGCAATCACCATCCGCGGCGGATGGAACGCGCCCACCAGGTTCTTGCCGCGGGCGGTGTTGATCCCCGTCTTGCCGCCAACGCCCGAGTCGACCTGCGCCAGCAGGGTGGTGGGCAGTTGCACGAACTGCAGGCCGCGCAGCGCCACCGCGGCGGCGAACCCGGCCAGGTCGCCCACCACGCCGCCGCCAAGCGCCAGCACCGCCGTCCTACGCTCCGCGCCCGTGGCGAGCAGGCGGTCCAGCAGGTCGCCCAGCACGGGGAGGGATTTCGAGGCCTCCCCGGGCGCCACGCTCAGCAGGGTCGCGGCGAACCCCGTTTCCGCCAGCCCGTCCATGACCGCCGCGCCGTGCAGCGCGGCGACAGTGTGGTCGCTGACCACCACCACCCGCTTCTGCGGCAGCACGGGCGCCAGCAACGCGCCGGCGCGGCGCAGCAGGCCGTCGCCGACCACCACATCGTAGCTCGCGGCGCCGGTCCGCACCGTCAGGCGCTGCGGCGGCCGCCAGCCGGCAAGGGCCGCGACGACGCGGGCGGTGGTCTGTTCAGGCAGGTCGTCCATGCAATCCACGATGATGTCGGCCTCCGCATAGATCGGGTGCCGCTCGTCCATCAGGCGACGCAGGATGCTGGCGCGGTCCCCGTCGGCCAGCAAGGGGCGGTTGCGACGCAGCGCGACCCGGCGCAGCAACACCGGCAGCGGCGCGCGCAGCCAGATCGAGGCGCCCTGCGCGCGCACCGCCGCCCGGGTCTGCGGGTCCATGAATGCGCCGCCGCCGGTGGCCAGCACGATAGGCGGGCCGTCCAGCAAACGCTGGATCACCCGGCGTTCGCCGATGCGGAACTCGGGCTCGCCGAACTGGCTGAACAGCTCCGGTATGCTGCGGCCGGCGGCGGCCTCGATCTCGGCGTCCGAGTCGCGGAACGGCAGGCCGAGGCGCACCGCCATGCGGCGGCCGATCGCGGTCTTGCCGGCGCCCATCAACCCGACCAGCACGACGCTGCGGGCGGGCGCCGATGCGGCCTGCCCCGCCAGCCGAGCGGCAAAGGCGGTGTTGCGTGTCATGACGCGCGACGCTAGCACAGCCGCGCTGCTCACGGCCAAGGATGGTGGATGCGCCCGCTTGTACTCCTCATCGTTCTGGCAGTCGTCGTGCTCGGCAGTGTCGGGGTGCTGCTGCTCGGCGCGTTCCCGCCGCATCCAGCGCCCGTGCCGGTCGCGCATACGCTGCCGAATGACCGGTTCACCGGGCACTAGACCTGGCCCCCGCTTTGCAAGACCGCCACGGTGAAGCCTTTTTGGAGATGCTGGTCGCCGAGCGCGGGGCCGCGCGCAACACGGGGCTCGCGTACGCCGCGGACCTTTCGAACTTCGCCACCTTCGCCGCCAAGCGCGGGGAGGCATTGGCGGGCGCGTCGGCTCACACGCTGCAAGCCTACCTAGCGGGGCTGCACGCGGCGGGGCTGTCGGCGCGCACCGCGTCGCGGCGGCTGTCATGCCTGCGCCAGTTCCACCGCTTCCTGCTGCAGGAGGGCGTGCGCGCGGACGATCCGACCCAGACGCTCGACTCGCCCCGTCTGCCGCTCGGGCTGCCGAAATACCTGACGGAGGCGGAGATCGGGGCGCTGCTGGACGCGGCTGCGCGCCAGCCGGGCCGCCCGGGCCTGCTCGCGGTGGCGGCGCTGGAGCTGCTGTACGCCACCGGGCTGCGCGTGTCCGAGCTGCTGGCGCTGCGGCGCACGGCGGTGGCGATCGGCGCGGACATGCTGGCGGTGCGCGGCAAGGGCGGCCGCGAGCGGCTGGTCCCGCTCGGCGGCGCCGCCCGCCGCGCCGCCGCCGCGCTGACGGCAGAGCGCGAAGACAAATGGCTGTTTCCCGGTCGCAACCCGGCCCGCGCGATGACGCGGCAGGGGTTTGCGCTGATGCTCAAGCCGGTCGCGCTCGCCGCCGGCATCGACCCGGCGCGCGTCTCGCCGCACGTGCTGCGGCATTCGTTCGCGTCGCACATGCTGGCGCACGGGGCCGATCTTCGCAGCCTGCAGTCGCTGCTGGGCCACGCCGACATCGCCACCACGCAGATCTACACCCACGTGTTGCCGGAGCGGCTGCAACGCCTGGTGGAAGCGCATCACCCGCTGGCGGACGCGGGCGAGAAGGGGATATGATGGCGGCATGTTGGAAGTAGAAACCCCCGCCGACATGGACGCCCTGGTCGGCCAACCACTCGGGACCAGCGATTGGCTCGAGGTCACGCAGGCGATGATCGACAAGTTCGCCGACGCCACGGGCGACCATCAATGGATTCACGTCGACGTGGCGCGCGCGAAGGCGGAGATGCCCGGCGGCAGCACGATCGCGCACGGTTACCTCACGCTGTCGCTGCTGCCGGCGCTGGTGGCCAAGGTGTATCGCATCACGCGCCGGTCGCACGGGCTGAACTACGGCTCGAACAAGGTGCGCTTCACCAGCCCGGTGCCCGCCGGGTCGCGCGTGCGGGTGCAATTGCGGCTGAAGGCGTCCGAGCCGGTGACCGGCGGCCGCCGCCTGGTGACGGAGGCCACGGTGGAGATCGAGGGCGCCGAACGGCCCGCGCTGGTGGCGGAGACGATCACCGTCGCTTACGGGTAGCGCACGACCTTCCCCACCCCCCAACCGTCATGCCCGGGCTTGACCCGGGCACCCACGGCGTCCAGCCGACACCGGCTCTCCCGTCGATATTACGGCATTCCCGCACGATGAGCCGGAGTTGCGGGCGCGGCGTGGCTGTCCGGGTCAAGCCCGGGCATGACGGTTGGGAGTGAGGGTGAGGGTCTAACCCACCTTCGAAATCGCCCACTTCACCTGCTGCGGGCCGTCGGCATACCCTGTCAGCACCACCTGCTCGCTTCGCTTGGGCGCGGCGCCGCCGAGGTAGACGCTCTCCTCCAGCGTCATCCGCGCCCCCTCCGCGCGTAGCCGCCAACCGGCGCCGGAGGGGAGGCGGAGGAGCACCGCCTCGCCGTCCTGCTGCAGGCTGGCGTTCACGCCGGGGTGCAGATGGAAGCGCAGCGCGTAGGCGAGCGGAGTCGCGGCCTCGATGGCGTCCTCGCCGCGGATGTCCTCGCCGCTCTCGGCCAGATACAACCGGCGGCGGTGCAGCGCCCCGAACGGTTTGCGATACCCGTCGTGGCTGGCCTCCAGCCAGTGCGCGCCGTTGGCCTCCTGCCGCTGCGCCTCCACGCGTTCGGGCTGGCGGCCGATGCCGCTCTCCTTCAGCTCGCTGCTGTTGGTGTCGGCCACCACCAGGGTGGAGTGTGCGGCGGTGGCGCGGCTGGCGTCCTGCCACTGGCGGCCGCCGGCGGGGGCGGCGCCGCAGTTCACGATCAGCCGCTCGCGCCCGATCGACACCTCCATCGACAGCGTGCCGGCATGGGACAGGCGGTCCACGCCCGGTGGCGGTGGGCGGCCGCAATCCACCAGCATCACGGTTCGGCCGGCCTGCAGGCGCTGGAAGCCGCCTTCCGCCAGGTTCACCTGGGCGCGGCCGATCCGGCCAGCCTGGGCCAGCACCAGCTCGACCAGGCTCGCCTGACCCTCCTTGCTGCCATTGAACAGCGCCAGGCCGCCATCGCCGTGCCGCATCGCGCGCAACGCCGGCGCCATCCGCTCGATCGCGCTGGCCAGGGCGGCGGGGGGCTGCGCCTGGGCCGCCTGCAGCAGGGCGCGAATTTCGACCAGGTCCTCCAGCGCGGCCAACTGCGCGGCTGGGCTGCGCTCGGCATGGCAGCCGTCGGGCAGGATCTGGCGGGCGATCTCCTGCGGCAGGAAGCGCAGCGCGCGCGTCAGGAAAGCGGCCTGGTCGGGCAGGGCGACCGCGGCGGCGATCAGACCCTTCAGCGCGGTGAGCGCGCGCGCGTCCATCTCCTCCGCCGGCAACGCGGCGGCCAGGGCGCGGGCATCGGCCACCAGCCGGGCCATCATGCGCTGTCGGAACAGGTCGTCGGCGGACGCGGCGAAGAAGTCGTAGTGGCCCAGCCAGGCCGCCAGCCGCGCGCCGGCCACGTCCGGTCGTCGCATGATCGGCTCCGCCGGCGCGGCGATCCACTCGGACACCAGCGCACGGGCCCGGCCGCGCGCTGCATCGGTGCCCAGCGCGCGCAGGTTGCGCAGCCAGGTGAAGCTGTGCGCGGCGGCGATCAGCATGGGGGCGGCGCCCGGGTGCCCCCAGTTGCCGGGGCGCAGGCCCAGGATGGCGCCGGACACGTCCAACTCGCCCTTCAACAGCCGCTCGCCAAGCGCCGGGTCGCCGGGCCACAGGTCGCGCACCGGCAGCATCGGGCCGTCCGGTATGCGGGCCATGCGAAGGTTGGGCAGTTTTGCGAGCGTCCGGCGCACGTCCCGCAGCCAGCGACCCGCCATCAGGTCGCCGGCCGCAGGGCTTGGATCGCCGCCGCATAGTCGGGCGCGCCGTAGACGGAGGTGCCGGCCACCAGCGTGTCGCATCCGGCGGCCAGGATGCGGGGCGCCGTTTCCGCCGTGACCCCGCCATCCGCGGTGATGCGGATGGCGCGTCCGGTTGCGTCGGCCATCTGGCGGAGCGTGCGCATCTTCGGCAGCACCGACTCGATGAACGCCTGGCCGCCGAAGCCGGGGTTGACGGTCATCACCAGGATCACGTCGACCAGATCCAGCACCTCGGCGACCGCGCTGGCCGGCGTGGCCGGGTTGATCGCGACGCCGGGCGACTTGCCGAGCGAACGCACCAACTGCAACGAGCGGTGCAGATGCGGGCCGGCCTCCACGTGGATGGCGATATGGTCCGCCCCCGCCTCGGCGAACGCTGCGATGAACGAGTCGGCCGGCGCGATCATCAGGTGGACGTCGAACGGCAGCCGCACGTGCGGCCGCAGCGCCTTCAGCACCGCCGGGCCGAAACTGAGGTTGGGGACGAAGTGGCCGTCCATGATGTCGAGGTGGAGCCAGTCGGCGCCGGCTTGCTCCACCGCCATCGCTTCGTCGCGCAGGCGGCCGAAATCGGCGGCGAGCAGGCTCGGGGCTATCAGGACCGGGTGGGACATCTTCATGCTTCAGTGATCGTCCGTTCTAATGCGCGCGTTCGTTGCAACACAAGCGAGCGCCGGCTGCTCAAGGCTTGACGAAGCGGGCGGCGAAGAAGCCATCCATGCCGCCGCGCTCGGGCCAAAGGCCGGGATGCGTTCGCAGGCAGCCATCCGGCGTCAATGCTTCGGGCAACCCGGGCAGCTCGTCCGGCAGGAACGGGCTGTGCCGCAACCCGGCGGCGAGCGCGGCCGGCATCGCGCCCGGCCCCTCCTCCGGCTGCAGCGAGCAGACCGCATACACCAGGCGCCCGCCCGGCCGCAGCAGGGCGGCCGCGGCGCGGATGAGCGCCTGCTGCCGCAGGGCGGACGCGGCGACGTCGCGCACGCCCTTCAGGTGCGGCACGTCCGGGTGGCGGCGGATGGTGCCGGTCGCGCTGCACGGCGCGTCGAGCAGCACGGCGTCCAACGGGGCGAACGGCTGCCAGGTGTTGGCGTCCGCCTCGATCACCGTCGCCTTCAGGCGCAGGCGCTCCAGGTTGGCCCGCAGCCGGCCGATCCGCCGCTTGTCGTGCTCAATGGCCATGACGTGGGCGCCGGTCGCGGCGAGTTGGGCCGCCTTGCCGCCGGGCGCGGCGCAGAGGTCGGCGACGCGTTCGCCCGGCTTGGCGTCGAGCAGCCGGGCCGGCAGGGCGGCCGCGGCATCCTGCACCCAGAAAGCGCCCGAGTCGAAACCGGCAAGTTCGGCGACCCGGGTTCCAGCCGGGTAGCGCACGCTGCCGGTCGGCAGCAGTTCGCCACCCGGCGGCGCCGCGCCCGCGACGGTCAGGTCCAGCGGCGCCTCGATTGCGTGGGCGGTCGCAATCGCGCGGGCCGCCTGGCCCCAACTCGTCCACAGCCAAGCGGGCGTGTCCAACCGCGGGCCGTCCAACTCGGCCAGCGCGGCGGCGCCTTGCTCGGCGACCCGGCGCAGCACCGCGTTCACCATCCCGGCGAACGGGGCGAGGCCGCGCGCCCGGGTCAGCGCGACTGCGGTGGCGACCGCAGCGTGCGGCGGCGTGTCCAGCAGCAGCAGCCCGGCTGCCCCGATCCGAAGCGCCAGCCGCACCAGGTCGGGCGGCGCCTTGCGCAGAAACGGCTCGACCGCCGCGTCCAGCGACCCGGCGCGGCGCAGCACCGCGGCCGCCAAGCGGTGCGCGGCGGCGCGGTCCCGCTGGTCGCCGGCCGGCAGCGCGTCCAACGCGTCCTCCAGCGAGCGGTGGCGCACCAGCACGGCGGACAGCAGGTCGAACGCGTCTTCGCGCGTCGGGTCGGAGCGTGTGTCTGGCATGGGAACGCCCTTCATGGCGCGGTTCGGGGTCGCATGCTAGAGCGCCGGGCATGGACGACGCGGGCGCGCTTGGGATCAGACCGCACGAGGCAGGTGCGAGGCAGGGCGCGAGGCAGGGCGCGAACCAGGCCTCCAGTGAGGGCGACGTGCTCGACACGCGGTGGCCGCGGGCGCTGCTGATCGCGTTCTGCCTGCTGGTGTGGTTGCCCGGCTTCTTCACGCTGCCGCCGACCGACCGCGACGAGAGCCGCTTCGTGCAGGCCAGCCGGCAGATGATCGAGACCGGGGACTACGTCCGCATCATGAACGGCGACGAGCCGCGCAACCGCAAGCCGATCGGCATCCATTGGCTGCAGGCGCCGCTCGCCGCCGCCGCCCGCGCCGCCGGAGTCGCGACCGCGCACTCGGTTTGGCCGTACCGTTTGCCCTCCGCGGCCGGCGCGTTGCTGGCGGTGCTGGCGACGTACGAGATCGGGCTGGCGATGGGCGGCCGGCGAGCGGCGCTGTTTGGGGCGTGCGGCCTAGGCGCCAGCGTCATCCTGGTCACCGAGGCGCACCTGGCCAAAACGGACGCCGCGCTGATCGGCGTCACGACGGTGGCGATGGCGGTGCTGGCGCGGGCCTATGCCGGGCAGCCGGTCGGGCGGGGCAGGGCGGCGGTGTTCTGGTTGGCGATGGGCGCCGGCATCCTGCTGAAAGGCCCGATCACGCCCATGGTCGCCGGGCTGGCGGCTGTCACGCTGGCGGTGGCGGACCGTCGCGGGCGATGGCTGCTGGCGCTGCGGCCGCTCAGCGGCATCGCGTTGACGCTCCTGGTGGTGGTGCCGTGGTTCGTCGCGATCGGATTGGCGACGCATGGGGCGTTCTTCTCAGACGCCGTGGGGGGCGATCTCGGCCGCAAGCTGGCCAGCGGCGACGATGCGCACGGCGCTCCGCCGGGCCTGCACCTGGTGCTGCTGCCGCTGCTCGCGTTCCCGCTGACGCTGCCGGTGCTGCGCTCGCTGCCGGCCTGGTGGCGGATGCGGCGCGCCCCGGCGGAGCGCTTCCTGCTGGCCTGGATCGTGCCCGCCTGGCTGGTGTTCGAGGCGACCCCGACCAAGCTGCCGCACTACACGCTGCCGCTCTACCCGGCCATTTTCCTGCTGGCTGCCCGCGCGTGGGATGCTTTCCCGGCTCTGCCCGCCGGGTGGTGGGGGCGCTGGGCCGCGCCGGGCCTGACCGCCGCAGCCGCCGCCGTGCTGGCCATCGGCGCGGTGGCGCTGCCGTTCGCGGTCCACGCCGACCCGTGGCTGGGCGTGCCGGCGTTGCTCGCCGCCTGCCTCGCCGGCTGGCTCGCCCTGCAGGCCAGCCACCGCCCGGCCCTGGCGCTCGCCGCGATGCCGCTGTTCACCGCCGCCGTGCTCGGGTGGGAGCTGCCGCACGCGGCGCCGCTCTGGCTCGCGCCGCAGGTGGAGCAGGCGCTGGTGGATGCGCATCTCGCCGAGCGCCCGCTGGTTGCGGTGGGCTTCCACGAGCCGAGCCTGATGTTCGAGGCCGGCACTACGACCGTCATGGCGGCGACCGGCACGGACGGCGCGCGGGCGCTTGCCGATCACCAGGCGGCGTCCGCCATCGTCGCCGCGGCTGACGCGCCGTCGTTCCGGGACGAAGCGGCCCGCCTCGGCTTGCACCTGGCGCCGCTGACGACGCTGCGGGGCTTCAACTACTCGCGTGGCCGGGTCGCCATCCTGACGCTGTATGGCCCGGCGCCGCCCTGACTACCGGCCAGCGACAGGGAGCTTCGTCGTTTGCGGCACGGGCCCGTCGGTGCGAAGCCCGTGCCATGCGAGCCCGGTGTCGATCAGGAACGACATCAGCGCCGCCATCGTGCAGCCTAGCGCGCCGCCAAACAGCCAGAGCAGGATCGCGGTGTCCTCGGCGCTGCGAAGCGTCACCAGGAACAGCGCGAACGCCGCGCCGCAGGTCAGCGCGCCGGCCATGCCGCCAAGGATGATCGAGGTGTCCAGCGCGGAGCGGCGCTGGCGCACGCGGGCCATGTGGCGGCGCAGCGACGCCGATTGCGCCGGATCGTCGCTGCTCGCCAACGAGTCAGCCAATTTGTGGTAATGGTCCGTCACCCGGCCGAGCCGTGTGCTGAACACGTTCAACAGGGTGCCGATGCCGGACAACAGGAACACCGGGGTCAGCGCGGTCTGGATCACGTGCGCCACGTCGGTCAGAGCGTCGCCGCCGAGGATGCTGCCTGCCATCAGCGCACCCTCACCGTCATGCCCGGGCTTGACCCGGGGACCCACGGCGTCCTGACGACGTACCTCTGGCGTTGGTTTTGATGCCGACATAACCCGCATCACGCGCGCTCTGGCGCTGCGCGGGCGCCCGGGTCAAACCCGGCCATGATGGTCTAGGCATCAGCTCTGCGCCACGCGCAGGCGCTCCGCGGTGCGGGGGCGGCCGATCAGCGGCAGCAGGCCGCGCATCTCCGGGCCGCGGTCCTCGCCGGTCAGCGCCAAGCGCAGCGGGTGGAACAGCGCCCGGCCTTTTCGGCCGCTGCTGGCCTGCAGCGCGTCGGTCCAGGTGGTCCACACCTCCGGCGTCCAAGGATCCGGCGGCAGCGCGGCCAAAGCGTCGCGCAGGAAGGCGCCCTCGCCCTCCACCACGGGGGGCACGATCGTCCCGGCCACCACGTCCCACCAGCCGCGCGCCTCGGACAGCATGTCGAGATTGCCGCGCACCGCCTCCCAAAACGCCTGCGTGGCGCCCGGCGGCAACCGCGGCTGCACCGCCTCGAAGCTCAGCCCGTGCAGCACGCGGCGGTTCATCGCCAGCAGCTGCCGCACGTCGAACCGCGGCGACGAGCGGGAAAACCGCGTCAGGTCGAATCCGGCGACCAACTCGTCCATGTCGGCGGGCACCGGGTCGTCCGACGTGCCGAGCCGGGCCAGCACGGAGGTGATGGCGGTCGGCTCCACGCCGTCCTGCCGCAGGCTGCGCAACGACAGCGCGCCGGTGCGTTTGGACAATTTGCCGCCGTCGTCGCCAACCAGCAGCGGCAGGTGCGCGAAGGCGACAGCCCGGACGTCGCCGCCCAGCGCGGCCCAGATGTCGAGCTGGACCGCCGTGTTGGTGACGTGGTCCTCGCCGCGGATGATGTGGGTGATCCCCGTCGCCAGGTCGTCGACGACGGACGTGAAGGTGTAGAGCGGCGTCCCGTCGGCCCGCACCAGCACCGGGTCGGAGATGGTGGGCAGCCGGACCTGCTTGGCGCCCAGCACCGCGTCGTCCCACGCGACGGCGCCGTCGGACAGGCGGAAGCGCCAATACGGGGTCTTGCCGCCCGCTTCCGCCGCCTCGCGCTGGGCTGCGGTCAGCTTCAGCATCGCGCGGTCGTACAGCGGCGGCAGGTTGCGGCGCAGGCGCTGGTCGCGCTTGGCCTGCAGTTCCGCCTCGCTCTCGAAGCAGGGATACAGCCGGCCGGACGCTTCCAGGCGGCGCGCGGCGGCCTCGTAGCTGGGCAGGCGGTCGGACTGGCGGAACGTCTCGTCCCAGGCGATGCCGAGCCAGGCGAGGTCCTGCTCGATGGCGTCGGCGTATTCCGGGCGGTTGCGGGCGGCGTCGGTGTCGTCGAGGCGCAGCAGGAAGCTGCCGCCGTGCTTGCGCGCGAACAGGTAGTTGGCCAGCGCGGCGCGGACATTGCCGACGTGCAGCAGGCCGGTCGGAGAGGGCGCGAAGCGAAGCTTCACTGTCTTCTCCCTCTCCCCCTGGGAGAGGGTCGGGGCGAGGGGACTCGCCGGCCTACCGCAAGGACCCTCACCCAGCCCTCTCCCGCAAGCGGAAGAGGGCTTTTTGGAGTGGGTGGGGTCATTCGTCCTCCTCCTCCTCGCCGTCCTGACGGGGATCCAGCGCGCGCCAGTCGCGTTCCTCCTCGGTGGCGGGGGTGTCGCCAAACGACGCGAGTTCGTTCGCGCTCCGCCAGGCGCCTTGCGGGCTGTCCGCGATCTCCGCGTCCTCCCCGAAGGCGAACCAGGCGTCCAGCACCTCGCGCGGCGCCAGGCCTTCGCCGCGGCACCGCTCCACGCTGTCGCGCACGTAGGCGCGGGCGAAGGCGTTGGCCTGCATCAGGGTCGGAAAGCCGCCGACCTCCTCCACCAAGCGGTCGTCGGATGCGCCGGAAAGGTCCAAGATGCGAACGCGCCAACCGCCCTCTGGGGCGAACAGGTCGCTCAAGCTTACGCCACCAGCCCGGTGTAGCCGTTGGTGATCGGGTAACGCCGGTCCCGGCCGAACGCGCGTGCGGTGATTTTTACGCCCGGCGGCGCCTGTCTCCGCTTATATTCCGCGCGGTCCAGCATCCGCCATACCCGCAGCACGGTCGCGCGATCGTGGCCCGCCGCCGCCATCTCGTCGACCGACCGCTCGCCCTCCACCAGGCCGGACAGGATGGCGTCCAACTCGTCGTATGGCGGCAGCGAGTCCTGGTCGGTCTGGTCGTGCTTCAACTCGGCCGAAGGCGGCTTGCTGATCACCCGATCCGGCATCACGGCGCCGTCCGGGCCCAACCCGTCCGTCGGATGATGCGCGTTGCGCCAGCGGCACAGCTCGAACACGGTCGTCTTGTAGACGTCCTTCAGCACCGAGTAGCCGCCGCACATGTCTCCGTACAGCGTGGCGTAGCCGACCGACATCTCGCTCTTGTTGCCGGTCGTCAGCACCATGTCGCCGAACTTGTTGGACAGCGCCATCAGGATCAGCCCGCGCGAGCGCGACTGGATGTTCTCCTCCGTCGTGTCCGACTGCCGGCCGGCGAACAACGGCGCCAACGCGCTCTCGAAGGCGCCCATCGCCGGCGTGATCGGCACCGTGTCGCAGCGGATGCCGAGTAGACGCGCGCATTCCGCGGCGTCGTCCAGCGAATGCTGACTCGTATAGGGGGACGGCAGCATGACGCAGCGCACGCGGTCGGCGCCGAGCGCATCGACCGCCACGGCCGCGGACAGCGCGGAGTCGATTCCGCCGGACAGGCCCAGCAGCACGCCGGGGAAGCGGTTCTTGCGCACGTAATCGGCCAGGCCGAGCGTCATGCAGCGATAGATCGCCTCCAGGCGGCCCGGCTCCGGCGCGGGCGGCTGCTTCGCGCACACCAGGCGGTCGTCCACGCGGATCCACTCGGTGATGGTCACGCTCTCGGTGAAGAACGGCATCTGAACAGCCAGCGAGCGGTCCGGGTTGAGCACGAAGGACGCGCCGTCGAACACCAGTTCGTCCTGGCCGCCGACCATCGCCAGGAACACGTACGCCAGCCCCGTCTCAACCACTCGCTCCACCGCAAGGGCGACGCGCCGGGCCGGCTTGCCGTCTTCGAACGGGGAGCCGTTGATCGACAGCAGCAGCTCCGCGCCGCTCTCCGCCAAGGTCTCGGCCACGGCCGGGAACCACCAATCCTCGCAGATCATCAGGCCCAGGCGGAAACCGCGAAACGACACCGGGCCAGGAGAGGCGCCGGCGTCGAACACGCGCTTCTCGTCGAACACGCCGTAGTTCGGCAGCTCGTGCTTGGCGCGGCGCGCCGCGATGCGGCCGCCATCCAGCAGGAAGGCGGCGTTGTGCAGCAACGCGCCGTCGTGCCACGGGCCGCCGACCACCAAGCCGGGGCCGCCATCGTCGGTTTCCGCGGCAAGCCTTGCCACGGCAGCCTCGCAGGCGGCGACGAAGGCGGGCTTGCGCACCAAGTCCTCCGGCGGGTAGCCGCCGATGGAGAACTCCGGCGTCACCACCAGGTCGGCGCCCAGCCTCGCGCCCTCCGCCCGGGCGCGCCGGATGGCGGCGACGTTGGCCTCGATCTCGCCCGCGTGCGGGTTGATCTGCGCCAGGGCGATCCGCAGCGTTTCGGTCATCCGCAGAAGCTAGGGAGCAACCAGCGCTTTATCAACTTGGCCGTTGGCGAGGGACGCATTGTCCACCGAACCACGCTTGCGGTCGCCGGCGCGGCGCAGCAGGAACTCGCGCCCGACCTTCACCCGCGCCGCGCCGTCGTAGTCGACGATGTCGGCGGTGGCGTAGGTCTCCCCCCAAGCGTCCGGAATGAAGCTGCCCGTGCCGATCACGTCGATCGGCGCCCGCGCATCCGCCATCACGCGGCACTTGTCCACGTTGAAGCCGGACGACACCACCAGGCGGACCTTGCCGAATCCGGCCTCGTCCAGCGCGTCCCGCATGCGCCAGACAGCGGCGGCGGACACGCCCGTGCCGACCAGGTAACGCAGCTCGGTATCGCTGCGGTAACGACGGATCGCGCCGGGCTGGTGGCGCTCGAGCACGGCGTAGCTCTCGCCCGGATCGAGCCCCTCCAGGAAGCGGCCGCCATGGGTGTCCAGGCGGACGGATAGGCGGCCGGCGGCCGCGAGGTCCGGGAAGCGGCGGCATACCGCCAAGCCGTCGGTGATCTCGCGGCCGAAATAGTCGGTCAGCACGGTCAGCGGCTGGTCGGGGAAGGTCTCCACGAACATCTCGGCCGCCCGCACGGTCGACCCGGCATAACCGATCAGAGCGTGCGGCATCGTGCCGGCGCCGCGCTCCTGGCCGAACCAGTGCGCGGTAAGGTCGGTGGCGGTGCCGACGAAGCCGCGCGCGCCCTCCTTCTGCGCCGCGGCGCTGCCGACGCTGGCGGCGTAGCCCATCAGGTCCTGCATCTCGGCGCCCGCGCAGTGCCGCGCGTCCATCGCCAGAAAGGCGACTTTCGGCAGCGCGGCGCACATCTGGTAGGCGTTGTGCGCAGCCACGCAGGCGGCGCCGAGCTTCTGCAGAAACAGCGTCTCGCAGTTCGACAAACGCTGGAACGAGCCGGTGATGTAGACCAGCGGCTCGCCGGCGCCGACCCAGCTGCCCTCTGGATGCGTCACGTCCAGCTCGATGGGAAAGTTTTGCTCGGCGGCTACGGCGCGCAGCCAGTCGAGCATCAGGCGCGGGGCGGAAACCACCGGGCGGCGCAGGAAAACGGCGTAGGTGACGCGGCGGTCGCCGAATCTGGCCACGATGTCCCGAGTGCGGGTGAAGTAGGCGTCGGTGCGGTTGTCGATGTCGTCCGAAAGGGTCATGACTGGCGCCTACGCAAGGAAAGGCGAGGGCGCTGCCCCCGACCCGGCAGAGGACAGTCGTCCCCTGCACCCCTTCTGTAAAGGAGCATCCGGATGAGCGACCAAGTTCTGCGGGGAGCGGTGGAGCGGGGAATCGTTCCAGGGGTCGTGGCGATGGCGACCAATGGGCGGCGCACGTTGTACGAGGGCGCGTTCGGCGTGCGGGCGCTGGGGGGCGATGCGGCCATGACGCTCGACAGCCAGTTCTGGATCGCCTCGCTCACCAAGGCGGTGACGTCGGCGGCGGCCATGCAGCTGGTCGAGGCCGGGCGCGTCGGGCTGGACCAGCCGCTGGGACCGATCGTTCCCAAGCTGGCGAACCTGCAGGTGATGGACGGGTGGGATGCGGACGGCCAACCCCGGCTGCGCCCGGCGCGGCGCGAGGTGACGCTGCACGACCTGCTCACCCACACGTCCGGCTTCGTCTACGAGATCTGGAATGCCGAGCTCGGCCGTTACGTGCAGGTCACCGGCAAGCCCGGGTCAGCCAGCGGAACGAACGCCGGGCTCGAGATGCCGCTGGCGTTCGACCCCGGCGAGCGCTGGGAATACGGCATCGGCATCGACTGGGCCGGCAAGGTCGTCGAGGCGGTCACCCGGCAGACGCTCGGCGCCTATCTGGCGGAACACATCTTCGCCCCGCTCGGCATGGTCGACACGCAATTCGGCCGGCCCGACGGCGAACGCGTGGCTACCCTGCACAACCGCCAGCCGGACGGCTCGTTGCGCGTCGGCAGCTCCGGCCGGCCATCCAAGCCCGAGCTGGAAAGCGGCGGCGGCGGGCTGTACTCGACGGCGCCCGACTACCTGCGCTTCCTCGCCATGCTGCTGCGCGGCGGCGACTCGGTGCTGCGGCCGGAGACCATCGCCGCCATGGGCCGCAACCAGATTGGCGCACTGGACGTGACGCTGTTGCGGAGCGCCATGCCGCATCTGTCGAACGACGCGGAGTTCTTTCCCGGCAAGCCGAAGGGATGGGGCTACGGATTCGTCATCAACAACGAGGCCGGGCATGCCGGACGCGCCGCGAACAGCCTGGCCTGGGCGGGGTTGGCGAACTGCTATTACTGGGTCGACCCGGCGCACAAGGTTGCGGGCGTGCTGATGACGCAGGTTTTGCCGTTCGCCGATCCCGGCGTGCTTGCGGTGCTGGATGCGTTCGAAACCGCCGTTTACGCAAGCGTCGATCGCACCTGATCGTTCACGTTTTGTTTGCCTGACTCGGCATCGTTTTGAAGCCATCCTCGATCGGCTGGATGGGTTGTGGCAAATGTGCCGCGCCACAGGGGATACGCTATTTGGTAGTGTGCGCCGCGCGCTAAACTAAATAGAGTGTCTGTCCGAGTGATGCTGTGGAGTCGGCCGTATGAACGAGATGACGAAGCCAACCGCCCTGCTCAGCAGCGACGATGTGCAGATGCCCGGCTGCTTCCCGGTGCATGTCGACCGTTCGCGCGACGCTCTGTTGACGGATTTCGGCCGCGCCACGCTGGATGACCGTTACCTGATGCCGGGGGAAAGCTACCAGGACCTGTTCGCGCGGGTGGCGAGTTTCTACGGCGACGACGTCGACCACGCCCAGCGCATCTACGACTACATCAGCCGGTTGTGGTTCATGCCCGCCACCCCGGTGCTGTCCAATGGCGGCACCAAGCGCGGTTTGCCGATCTCCTGCTTCCTCAACGAGGCGTCGGACAGCCTGGACGGCATCGTCGGGCTTTGGAACGAGAACGTCTGGCTGGCGTCCAAGGGCGGCGGCATTGGCTCCTACTGGGGCAATTTGCGCTCGATCGGCGAGAAGGTCGGGCAGAACGGCAAGACTTCGGGCGTGATCCCGTTCATCCGGGTGATGGACAGCCTGACGCTGGCGATCAGCCAGGGCTCGCTGCGGCGCGGCTCGGCGGCGGTCTACCTGCCGGTCAGCCATCCGGAGATCGAGGAGTTCGTCGAGATTCGGCGCCCGACCGGCGGGGATCCGAATCGCAAGGCGCCCAATCTGCACCACGGCATCCAGGTGTCGGACGCGTTCATGCGCGCGGTGGAAGCCGACGAGCCGTGGAACCTGCTGTCGCCCAAGGACAAGGTCCCGGTGCGCCAGATCAGCGCGCGCAATCTGTGGATCCGCATCCTGACCGCCCGCATCGAGATGGGCGAGCCGTACATCGTTTTCTCCGACCACGTGAACCGCGGCCGGCCGGAGCATCATAAGCTGGCCGGGCTGGAGGTCCGCACCTCAAACCTGTGCAGCGAGATAACCCTGCCGACCGGGATCGACCAGCATGGCCGCCAGCGCACGGCGGTCTGCTGCCTATCCTCGATCAACCTCGAGACCTGGTTCGAGTGGAAGGACGAGCCGCGCTTCATCCCCGACATCATGCGGTTCCTGGACAACGTGCTGCAGGACTTCATCGACCGCGCGCCGGACGAGATGGAGCGGGCGAAATACGCCGCGTCGCGGGAGCGTTCGGTCGGGTTGGGGGTGATGGGGTTCCATTCCTTCCTACAGGCGCTCGGCATTCCGTTCGAGAGCGTGATGGCCAAGGTGTGGAACAAGACGATGTTCAAGCACATCCGCGCCGGTGCGGACCTGGCGTCGCGCACGCTCGCGGCCGAGCGCGGCGCCTGCCCGGACGCGGCGGAGTACGGCATCCAGGAGCGGTTCTCCCACAAGATGGCGATCGCGCCGACGGCGTCCATCTCGATCATCGCCGGCAACGCCAGCCCGGGGATCGAACCGATCGCGGCCAACGTGTTCCTGCAGAAGACGCTGTCCGGCTCGTTCACCGTGCGCAACCGCCATCTGCAGCAACTGCTGGCCCGCAAGGGCATGGACAACCACGAGATCTGGTCGTCCATCACCCTGTCCAAGGGCAGCGTGCAGCACCTGAGCTTCCTGTCCGACGACGAGAAAGCGGTATTCAAGACCGCGTTCGAGCTGGACCAGCGCTGGGTCATCGAGCACGCCGCCGACCGCACGCCGTTCGTCTGCCAGAGCCAGTCGGTGAACGTGTTCCTGCCGGCCGACATCCACAAGCGCGACCTGCACCAGATACACCACCTGGCCTGGAAGCGGGGACTGAAGTCGCTCTACTACTGCCGCAGCCTGTCGATCCAACGCGCTGACAACGTGAGCGAGAAGGCTGTCGGCCCGGTCGATTTCATCCCGATCGCGCCGAAAGCGGTGGTGGCGGAGTCGACCAACTACGAGGAATGCCTCGCCTGTCAGTGAGTGTCGCCGCGTCGCTTCGGTAACGCCGGGCGACGTCCAACTGGGCGCAGCCTCTTCCCCCAGTTGGGGGAGGACGCGAACGGCCCAACCAAACACAATCATTTCGTGAGGAAACCAACCATGGATGGCATCTCGCCCGTTTCGTCCAGCATTCCGGCGCAGAAGAACCTGCTGACCGAGAACCCGGTCTACAAGCCGTTCCGCTACCCGTGGGCGTACGAGGCGTGGCTGACGCAGCAGCGCGTGCATTGGCTCCCGGAGGAGGTGCCGCTCGCCGACGACGTGAAGGACTGGCACCGCAACCTGACGGCGCCCGAGCAGAACCTGCTGACGCAGATCTTCCGCTTCTTCACCCAGGCGGACGTCGAGGTGAACAACTGCTACATGAAGCACTACAGCCAGGTGTTCAAACCAACGGAAGTGCTGATGATGCTGTCGGCATTCAGCAACATCGAGACCATTCACATCGCGGCCTACAGCCATCTGCTCGACACCATCGGAATGCCGGAGCTGGAATACACGGCGTTCCTGAAATACAAGCAGATGAAGGACAAGTTCGACTACATGCAGTCCTTCCGCATGGACAGCAAGCACGAGATCGCCAAGACGCTCGCCGCGTTCGGCGCCTTCACCGAGGGGCTGCAGCTGTTCGCCTCGTTCGCCATCCTGCTGAACTTTCCCCGGTTCAACAAGATGAAGGGCATGGGCCAGATCGTGTCCTGGTCGGTCCGCGACGAGACGCTGCACTGCCTGTCGGTGATCCGGCTGTTCCGCACGTTCGTGGGCGAGAATCCAGAAATCTGGACCGACGATTTGCGGGCCGAGCTGGTTGAGATCTGCGCCACCATCGTCGATCACGAGGACGCCTTCATCGACCTCGCATTCGAGCTTGGCTCCGTCGAGGGACTGAGCGCGGAACAGGTGAAGCGCTACATCCGGTACATCGCCGACCGTCGTCTCATCCAGCTTGGCCTGGACCCGCTTTACCTTGTCGAGACCAACCCGTTGCCGTGGCTCGACGACATGCTCAATGCAGTGGAGCACGCGAACTTCTTCGAGAACCGTTCCACCGAATACAGTCGCGCCTCCACCCAGGGCACGTGGGAGGAGGCGTTCGCGAGTTCCGTGTTCGAGGTCAGCCAGCCGGCTGGAGCGATGGTGCTGGGAACGTAAGGACCGGCTACAAGGCAAGAGGTCGTTGGCTCGCGGTGCGGGCTTTCGTCCTTGGAACCCGGTAAACAGTATTGACGCCAATGTAATGGCAATGATTGACTTTGTTCCTAGGAGCGCTCGTTTCTGGTAGAGTCTCGTTTGCTGTTGAACGGGCGAGACAAATCATGCAACTGTTGAAGTGCGAGAGAATTGACGGACGTTGAGAAGAAGGTGAAAGCCGTGTCCCAAATCGCGGAAGACACCCTGCGCGAAGCCGGGGCGGCGCCTCGGCAAGGAAGGCGGCTCTCGGACAAAATACTGGTTGCGTTTCACCACGCCTGCGATGTGAACGATTTCGAGGTTGCCGATCATCTCCTGATCGCCCTTGAGTTGATGTTGACGCGCAGACCGTTCCCCACCGATGGCGGGCGCCGCCGCAGCATGGAGAGCCTCGTCGCCGCGCACGAGCGGCTGTGGCATCTGCGGCGCCCCAACGACGTCGAATAGGCGCGTCAGGCCCAGACGAGCGGCGCCGCGTCCCACAGGATCGCCCGCGCGGCCGGAGAATAACCATCCTCGTCGTGCAGCGTGAGGCCTGGCAGAACCTTGCACGCCCCTTGGCGGAACCGGAACGAGCGCACCAGCATCAGCCGGGCAGGACGCTTGGCGCGCGGCCATAGCGGCAGCAACACCGGGCTGCCGCAGCGGCTTGCGGCCATGGCCGCGAGCGCGTTCGCGGTCTCGGCTGCGGGCAAGATCATCGTCAGGCTTCCGCCGTCGACCAGCGCGCGGGCCAGGGCGGCCGCCCAGGTCGCGAGCAGCGTGGGGGCGCCGCGTTTGGCAGCATCCCTCGTCGCGTCCGCCGATGCGGTTGCCGCTGCAGCATGCCAGGGCGGGTTGGCGATCGCGTGGTGGAACTGCGGCGCGAGCGCGGCCAGCGCGAGGTCTGCCGTCTCGACCGTTGCATCCGCGAAGCCGTTGTCGTCGAGGTTGAAGCGGGCCAGCGCGGCAAGCGCCGGATCGCGCTCGATCCCGTGGCATCGCACGCCGGGCAGGCGGGCAAGCAAGCAGAGCATGGCGGCGCCGGCGCCCGTGCCTGCCTCCAGCACGGACTGGCCGGTTTCGGCCGCGACGCAGGCGGCCAGCAGCACGGGTTCGATCCCGGTGCGGTAACCAGACGCCTGCTGCCGATACCGCACCCGGCCGCCAAGCAAGGCGCCATCGGTCAGCAGGCTCACGCCTCCCCGGCCTCCTGCAGGACGCGCGACGCGGCGGCGGCGTCGCCGGCAGGGACGGCGATCCGTCGCGGGATCGCGCCGATGCTGCCCTCCGTGGCGCTCACATGCGCGTCCAGCACCACGGCCGCGATCCCGGCGTCGCGCAGCAGCGCCACCAGGAAGCTGAGGCGGACCGGCTCGTTCGTTATGGCGACGATGTGCAACGCCTGGCGCCTCCGCTCTCCGGCTCGGCTATTCCTCGGCTCGTCTTGACCGATTTTCGAGGCCGCCGATATGGTGGCCTACGGGCATCGCCGCTGATACCCAATTCCATCCGGAGGTCTCGTTTGGGCGCCCTCGCCAGCCCACCGCTGCCTGACCCGGTCAGCGGCAAACCAGCCGCTGCGCTGTTCGCCCCGAACCGCGATGATCCGCAGGACGCGTCGGCGCCCGGCGGCAACGTGGTGTCGCGCCTGACCGCGCTTCTCGACCGCGACCTGCAGGCGTGCAACCGCACCATCGTCGAACGGATGGACAGCCCGGTCGCGCTGATTCCGCAACTGGCCGCCCATATCGTCGCGGCCGGGGGCAAGCGGCTGCGACCGATGCTCACCCTGGCAGCGGCCCGCATGTGCGGCTATGCCGGGGAGCGTCACATCCGGCTCGCCGCGTGCGTGGAGTTCATCCATACCGCAACCCTGCTGCACGACGACGTGGTGGACGAGAGCGTATTGCGGCGCGGGTTGGCCAGCGCGAACGCTCTGTTCGGCAACCAGCCTTCGGTGCTCGTCGGCGACTTCCTGTTCGCGCGGGCGTTCCAGTTGATGGTCGAGGACGGGTCGCTGCCGGTGCTGGCGATCCTGTCCCACGCTGCCGCCACGATCGCCGAGGGCGAGGTGCTGCAGTTGACGACGCAGAATGACCTGTCCACGTCCGTTGAGCGCCATCTGGACGTGATTCGCGGCAAGACCGCCGCCCTGTTCGCCGCCGCGTGCCAGGTGGGGGCCGTGGTGGCCGACCGCCCCGCGGAGGAAGCTGCAGCCCTGGCCGAGTACGGCGCGAACCTGGGCATGTCGTTCCAGCTGGTGGATGACGCGCTGGATTATGCCGCGGACCAGAGGACGCTCGGCAAATCGGTCGGCGACGACTTCCGCGAAGGCAAGATCACGCTCCCGGTGCTGGCCGCCTATCATGCCGGTTCGGCCGTGGAGCGGGAGTTCTGGGAGCGCACCATCGAGCGCTCGGAGCAGGACGACACCGATCTCGACCAAGCGTTGTTGCTGATGCAGCGCCGTGGCGCCCTGACGGCGACCCTGGCCCGCGCCGGCCTGTTCTCCGAGGCGGCGAAGCAGGCGCTCAACGTCTTCCCGGCAAGCGAATTGCGCGATTGCCTGCAGGGCGTGGCGGACTACACCGTCACCCGAACCACCTAGGGCAGGCGATGCAGATCGACGGCAGCGTCTTCATCGTCAGTGGCGGCGCCTCCGGTCTGGGCGCGGCCACCACCCGCATGTTGGTCGGCGCTGGGGCAAAGGTCGTGATCGCGGACCTGAACATCGCCGGGGGGGAGGCCTTGGCCGCGCAGTTGGGCGGGGCCGCGCGGTTCGTGCGCACGGACGTGACCCTGGAGGAGGACGGCCAGGCCGCCGTGGCTGCGGCGCGGGATGCGTTCGGCGCGGTGCACGGCCTGGTCAACTGCGCCGGGGTGGTGCACGGCGAGAAGGTGGTCGGCCGCGACGGACCGCATGCCCTGGCGGCCTTTACCCGGGTGGTCATGATCAACTTGGTGGGCGCCTTCAACATGACCCGGCTCGCCGCCGCCGCCATGGCGGCCAACGCCCCGAACGACGAGGGTGAGCGCGGCGTGATCGTCTGCACCGCGTCGATCGCCGCGTACGACGGGCAGGCGGGCCAGGCGGCCTATGCCGCGTCCAAGGCCGGGGTGGCCGGCATGACGTTGCCGCTCGCCCGCGACCTGGCCCGCAACGGCATCCGCGTGGTGACGATCGCGCCGGGCCTGTTCCGCACGCCGATGATGGAAGGGCTGCCGGCCGAGGTGCAGCAATCGCTCGGCGCATCCGTCCCGTTCCCGTCGCGCCTGGGAGACCCGGCGGAGTTCGCCGCCACGGTGCGGTTCATCACCGAGACGCCGATGATGAACGGCGAGGTGGTCCGCCTGGACGGCGCGCTGCGCATGGCCCCACGGTAGCCTTCCTACTCCCTCGCCTGCCACGGGAGCGGGCTTTGAAGAACGGCTAGCGAAGCGCCTCGAGGGCGGCGCGGACCAGGAGGCCGTCGGAATGGCGCAGCTGCTCCACGATGGTGAAATGATCGGCCCCCGCCGCAGGGACCAGCGCGCCAGGCAAATGGGCGGCGGACCGCAGCGCATGCAGCGCCCGGCTGTCGGCCACTAGCGGCGGCAACTCCGCGGTGCCGTAGGTGATCGCCAGCGTCTTGCGCACGGGCGGCAGGCGCAGCGGCGACAGCGCGGCGACCTCCACGTCCGACAGGCGCAGCGCGTCGTTCAGGTAGGTGTCGCGCACCGGCCCCAACTCGTAGATGCCGGAGATGGCCAGCCCCGCCGCCACCCGGTCGTGACCGAGCGCCATCGCCGTAAGATGCCCCCCGGCGGACCAGCCGGACAGCAGCACCGGGCCGGCGATCCCGTGCTCGGCGCCCTGCGCGGCCAGCCAGTCCAGCGCGGCGGTGATTTCCGCGCAGATCTCGGTCATCGTGGCCTCGGGCGCCAGGGTGTAACCGGGCAGCGCCACGGACCAGCCATGCGCGCGCAGACCCTCGCCGAGGCAGCAGAAGTCCTCCCGCCGATTGCGCTGCCAGTAGCCGCCGTGGATGAACACGAAGCACGGCGCGGCCGGATCGGCGGCCGGGAAGATGTCCCACCGTTGGCGCTCGCCCGCGCCGTAGGGCACGTCCAGCGAGCCGGGCCAGGCGGCGCGGCAGGCGGCGGAGGCGGCGGTGCGGGCCGCGTTCAGCGCCGCGCTGTCGGCGACGGCTGCGGTGTTGTTGTAGGCGGCATCGCGCTCCGCCCGACTCATCGCGCCCCAGTGATTCATGCCGCCTCCTGCCGTTGGTGGTCCGAATGCAGCAACGCCCCGAGCGAACGGCGCACCTCATTGAATTCGGGGGAGGCGACGTCGCGGCGGCGCGGCAGCGTGATGGGGATGTCGGCAACGATGTGGCCGGGGCCCGGCGACATCACGATCACCCGGTCGGCCAGCAGGATCGCCTCCTCGATGGCGTGGGTCACGAACAGCACCGTCAGCGTCTGCGCGGCCCAGATGCCCAGCAGCTCGTCCTGCAGCCGCTCGCGGGTCATGGCGTCCAGCGCGCCGAACGGTTCGTCCATCAGCAGCAGCTCGGCCTGGTTCGCCA
Source organism: uncultured Acetobacteraceae bacterium (assembly GCA_964242925.1). Taxonomy (GTDB): domain Bacteria; phylum Pseudomonadota; class Alphaproteobacteria; order Acetobacterales; family Acetobacteraceae; genus LMUY01. Next base: position 32,883 of record CAXTBW010000007.1, on the reverse strand, counting down.
GCACCCGCGCGATCGCCACGCGCTGCTTCATGCCGCCGGACAGCTGGTGCGGATAGGCGCTTGCGAAGCGCTGCAGGCCGACGGTGGCGACGAACTGGTCGGCGATGCGAGCCACTTCGTCGCGGGGCAGGCCGCGGGCGCGCGGGCCGAAGCCGACGTTCTGCCGCACCGTCAGCCAGGGGAACAGGCCGTAATCCTGGAACACCATGCCGCGGTTCGGCCCCGGCCCGGTCACCGGCTTGCCCGCCACCGTCACCCGCCCGGCGCTGGGCGGCTCGAACCCGGCGACGATGCGCAACAGCGTGGACTTGCCGCAGCCGGAAGCGCCCAGCAGGCAGATGAACTCGCCGCGCGCGACGGTCAGGTCCGCGCCGCGCAGCGCCTCGACCACGCCGTAGCGTTTGCCCAGCGCCTCGACCCGGAGGATTGGTTCAGCCATTGGTCGGGTTCCAGCGCAGCAGGCGGCGGCCGAGCGCCACCACGGCCCAGTCGGACACGAAACCCAGCGTGCCGATCACCGCCATGCCCGCGACCACGATGTCGGTGCGCGAGAGCTGCCGCGCGTCCATGATCATGGCGCCCAGCCCGGTCTGCACCCCCGTCATCTCTCCCACCACGATCACCACCCAGGCGAACCCCAAACCGAGCCGCAGCCCGGTGAAGATGCCCGGCAGCGAGGCGGGGAGCACGACGGTCGGGAACATCCTGGTGGACGACACGCCGAGCATCGACGCCGCCTCGAACAGGCGCGGCTCCACGCTGCGCACGGCGAAGATGGTGTTGACCAGGATGGGGAAGAATGCGCCGAGCGCCACCAGGAAGAACGCCGAGCGCGCGCCCAGCCCGAAGATGATCATCGACAGCGGCAGCCACGCCGTCACCGGGATCGGCCGAAGCAGCTGCAGCAGCGGGTCCAATAGCGTCCGCGCCAGCGCCAGCCGGCCGATCAGCATGCCGAGCGGGAGAGCCACCAGCGCGGCCAGCGCGAAGCCGCCGTACACCCGCCGCACCGAGGCGACGATGTGGCCGGCCAGGCTGCCGCTGAACGCGCTGTCGTCGCTGCCGAAGGCGAGGTCGAGCAGCGCCGTCACCACCTCGCCCGGCGATGGGATCAGCCCGAACTCCCGCCCGCGCGTCGCCCACCACCAGGCGGCGACGAGCACGACCGGCATCAGCAGCCCGAGCAGCCGCCGCGCTCCCGGCAGCGCCCGGCTTCGCACCAGGCTGATCGGCCGCGCGGGGGCTGAGGCGCTCATCAGGCGGAGCCGGCAACCTGGTCGGAGAACTGGGTGTCGAACAACGCGGCGAAGTCCGGCAGGGCGCGTATCTGCTTCAGCGCCAGCATCTGGTCGGCATAGGCCTTGGCCTGCTGGATCATCAGTGGCGTCATGCGCCAGTTGAGGTCCACGTTGGCGACCGCGACCTCCACCGCCGCCTTCTGCATGCCCAGCTTGCCCACCGTCATGGCGACCATCGCGTCCGGGTTCGCCATGGCGAAGGTGCTGGCCTGGCGTTGCAGGCTGACGATCTGGCGGGCCAGGTCCGGCTTCTTGTCCACCACGTCGCGGGTGGTGGCGATCACCATGTTCAGGCTGCCCATGGGGGTCGAATAGGGATACTCGACGATCTTGCCGATGCCGGACGACAGCGACAGCCCGGGGCCGGGCTCGGCGCCGACATAGGCGTCCACGTCGCCGCGGGCCAGGGCGGCGTGCATCTCGCTGAACGACACGCGGACCGGGGTGACGTCTTTGATCGACATGCCCTCCATGCGCATGCGCTCCAGCATGAACACCTCCTGCGTGGTGCCGGGCCAGATGGCGACGCGCTTGCCCTTCAAGTCCGCCAAGGTGTTGATGCCGCTGTTCTTGCCGGCGACGATCGCCATGCCCTTGTTGCACTCGGACGCGATCACGACGAGCGGCTGATGCGCCGACACCGCGAAGATCGACGCGGCGACGCCGAACGTGCCGAAATCCACGCTGCCGCTGACCACCGCGTCCTTCCCGTCGGTCGGGCTCTCGAACGGGATGACCTGGATAGTGAGGCCGGCGGGGGCAAATTGCTGGTAGAAATATGGCGTGATCGCGTGGATCAGCTTGAGCGTGCCGAATTTGACCACGGTGTCGGCGCGCGCATGGCGCAGGACGATCGGCGCGGCGAGAACGCCGGCGAGGGCCGCGCGTCGGGTGATGGCCATGTCAGGTGCTCCGGCTTTCAAATGACTCGTAGCAATATTCGTGCTAATGCTGGAAGGCCGCCGGGACGACGCAACGTTGTCATCGCGAGCCGCTCTTGCGGCGTGGCGAACCAGGGGAGTCTGGCAGGCGCAAGCCGTGTGCTCCCTGGATTGGCGCGCGTCGCTCGCGATGACGGACGCGGCTAGCGCGAGAACGCCATCAGGTAGTTGACCGCCAAGTCTCGCGTAAGCACCCAGCGCTGCCGAAGCGGCGCGAACGTCATCCCAGCGCTGTCCACCGCCCGCAGTCCAGCCCCCCGGCCGAGCCTCGCCAGCTCCCTCGGGGTCACGAACCGACGCCAGTCATGCGTGCCCACCGGCAGCAGCCGCAGCACGTATTCCGCCCCCCATTTCGCCACCACCAGCGAGCGGGCCGACCGGTTGATGGTCGACACGACCAGCGTGCCGCCAGGCGTCAACAGGGCTGCCAGGTCGCGCATGAAGCCGGCCGGGTCGGGCACGTGCTCGATCACCTCGAGCGCGGTCACGGCGTCGAACCGGCGGCCTTCCGCCACCAGGTCGGTCGTGGTCGCCTGCCGGTACACGATCGGCAGCGCCCCCGCATGGGCGCGCGCGGCGTCCAGCGCTTGGCCGGCGGCGTCGATGCCCAGCACCGCGTAGCCCCGGCGGGCAAGCGCCTCGCTCGCCAGTCCGGCGCCGCAGCCCACGTCCAGCAGCGTGCCCTGACTTGGCAGGCGGGGGGCGGGCAGGCGGGCGGTGATCCAGCCGACCCGCAGCGGGTTCATCGCGTGCAACGCCGCCATTGGGCCGGCCGGGTCCCACCACTGCGCGGCAAGCGCGTCGAACCGGGCGATCTCGGCCGTCGAGGCGGCCCCGCCGGGCGTGGAAACCCTGCCTTGCGCAGCCCCTAGGTTGTTCGCGGCTGTCATGGCCGGTATGTGAACGCGCTTGGCGTGCGCCGCAACCCGGCCGCCGTCTGACCAGGGCAGCTCGATGGCGCGCATCGTTATGAAATTCGGCGGCACCTCGGTGGCCGACCTCGACCGCATCCGCAACGTGGCGCGCCGGGTGAAGCGGCAGGTCGACGCCGGGCACCAGGTGGCGGTCGTGGTGTCCGCCATGTCCGGGGTCACCAACCAGCTGGTCGCCTGGTGCCAGTCGCTGGCGCCGCTGCACGACGCGCGCGAGTACGACGCCGTGGTGGCGACCGGCGAGCAGGTGACCAGCGGGCTGACCGCGATCGCGCTGCAGGAGATCGGGGTCGACGCGCGGTCGTGGGCCGGCTGGCAGATCGGGCTGCACACCGACGGCGCGCACTCCAAGGCGCGGATCGAGCGGATCGACGGCGCCTTGCTGCTGGCCCGCATGGCGGCCGGGCAGGTCCCCGTGGTGGCCGGGTTCCAGGGCATCGGTCCGGACAACCGGGTGACCACGCTGGGGCGCGGCGGGTCCGACACGTCCGCGGTGGCGCTGGCGGCGGCGTTGAAGGCCGACCGCTGCGACATCTACACCGACGTGGACGGCATCTACACGACGGATCCGCGAATCGTTGCCAGGGCCCGCAAGCTGGATAAGATCGCCTACGAGGAAATGTTGGAGCTCGCCTCGGTTGGCGCCCGCGTGCTGCAAACCCGCAGCGTGGAGCTGGCGATGAAGGAGAACGTGCGCGTCCAGGTGCTGTCCTCCTTCAAGGACGCGCCGGAGGAAGGCACGGGCGGATCGCTGGTCGTGGACGAGGACGAGATCGTGGAACAGGAAATCGTGTCCGGCATCGCCTATTCGCGCGATGAGGCGAAGGTCACCGTGCGGCGCGTGCCGGACCGGCCAGGCATCGCCGCGGCGATCTTCGGCCCGTTGACGGCCGCCAACGTGAACGTCGACATGATCGTGCAGAACATGGCCGCCGACGGCACCACGGACCTGACCTTCACCGTCGGCCGGGCCGACTTGGCGCTGGCGCGCGCGACGCTAACGGAGTCGCAGGCCGCCGTCGGGTTCACCGAGCTGCTGATGGACCCGGACGTGGCCAAGATCAGCGTTGTGGGCGTGGGCATGCGGTCGCATGTCGGGGTGGCCAGCACCATGTTCCGCACGCTGGCGGAGAAGGGCATCAACATCCAGGTCATTTCCACCAGCGAGATCAAGGTCTCGGTGCTGGTCGGCGCCGAGTATACCGAGTTGGCGGTGCGGGCGCTGCACACCGCCTATGGCCTCGATGCCGCCTGACATCTCCCCGCCTGACGCCGAACTCCTGCGCGCGCGGACGGAGCTGGATGTGCTCTGGGCGCCCGGGAGGCGGTTCCTGGGCAGCCGCGTGGCCATCATGGGCGGCGCCATGAGCTGGGTGAGCGAGCGGCGCCTGGTGTCTGCCATCTCCAACGCGGGCGGTTTCGGCGTGATCGCCTGCGGCTCGATGGGGCCCGACGCGCTGGCGGCGGAGATCGGCGCCACCCAGGCGCTCACCGGGCAGCCGTTCGGCGTCAACCTCATCACCATGCACCCCCAACTGGCCGACCTGATCCGGGTGTGCCGCGAGGCGCGGGTCGGTCACGTCGTGCTGGCCGGCGGACTGCCCCCGTCGTCGGCGGTGCGCGCGGTCAAGGATGGCGGCGCGCAGCTGATCTGCTTCGCCCCGGCGCTGGTGTTGGCCCGGCGGCTGGTGCGCTCCGGCGCGGACGCGCTGATCATCGAGGGCTCGGAGGCCGGCGGCCACATCGGCCCGGTGTCGCTGACGGTGCTGGCGCAGGAGATCCTGCCGCATCTGCGCGAGGTGCCCGTGTTCGTGGCCGGCGGGATCGGCCGCGGCGAGGCGATCCTGGGATTCGTCGAGATGGGCGCGGCGGGGGCGCAACTGGGCACCCGCTTCGCCGCATCCACTGAGTCGATCGCGCATCCGCGGTTCAAGCAGGCGTTCGTGCACGCCCGCGCGCGGGACGCCACCGCCTCGGTGCAGCTGGACGAGCGGTTTCCCGTGATCCCGGTGCGCGGCCTGGCCAACGAGGGGGCCAAGCGGTTCCTGCGCCACCAGGCGGCGACGGTGCGCCGGCTGGAGGCTGGGGAGCTGACGCGCGAGGCGGCCCAGTTGGAGATCGAGCATTTCTGGGCCGGGGCGCTGCGTCGCGCCGTGATCGACGGCGACGTGGAGCACGGCTCCGTCATGATGGGCCAGTCGGTCGGCATGGTTGCGGCCGAGCAGCCGATCGCCGAGATCATCGAGGAACTCGTGGCGCAGGCGGCGTGCGCCCTGGCCGAGCGCGGCCGGGCGGCCCTGCTCGCGGCCTACTGACGATGTTCGGCGCGCGGCGACTGCTGAGCCGCCTGCGTGAGATGATGGCGGCCGGCGCCGCGCCGCTGGCCGACGTGGTGCGGCTGGTGGCCGCCGAGCTGCTTGCCGACGTCACCTCGCTCTACGCGCTGCGGCAAGGCGATATCCTGGAGCTGATCGCCACCTTCGGCCTGCGCCCGGATGCCGTGGGCGTCACCAAGCTGCGCATGGGCGAGGGCATCGTCGGCCTGGCCGCCGCGACGGCGCAGGTGCAGAACATGCCGGACGCGCAGAACCACCCCGGCTTCGCCTACCGGCCGGAAACCGGGGAGGACCGGTTCGCCTCGCTGCTGGCGGTGCCGGTGCGGCGCGGCGGGCACACCATGGGCGTGATCGTGGTGCAGAACCGCGCGCCTCGCCGCTACGCCCCGGACGAGGTGGACGTGGTGGAAACGGTGGCGATGCTGCTGGCCGAGGCGCTGGCCGCCGCCGGCGCCGCCTCGGTGGCGGAGGACGCGCTGGGCGCCACCCTGCCGCGGCTGTTCGAGGCGACGTCGCTGGCCCCCGGGCTGGCGATCGGCCCGCTGATCGGCGGAGGGTTGGGCGCCGGGCCCCGCCACTTCCTGGCCAACGACACGGCGGCGGAGCAGGCCCGCCTGACCCGGGCGCTCGCGGCGATGCGGAAGGGCCTGGACACTCTCATCGAGCAAGGCGCGCTGGCCAGCGACGAGACCCGCGAGGTGCTGGCGGCGACGCGGCTGGTCGCGGCGGATGACGGCTGGGTCAAGCGGGTGACCGACGCGATCGACAGCGGGTTGACGGCGGAGGCCGCGGTGGTGCGCGTCGCTGGCGACCTGCGCGATCGGATGCGGCGGATCACCGACCCGTACCTGCGCGAGCGGCTGGCCGACATCGAGGACCTGGCGGCGCAGTTGCTGCAGGCGCTGGATGGCGGCCTGGCGCCGCGGCCGGTGGCGCCGGGGACGATCCTGGTGGTGCGTCGCCTAGGCCCGGCGCAGTTGCTGCAATGGCACGCCTGCGGCATCGCGGGCGTGGCGATCGAGGAGGCGAGCCCGGCCGGCCACGCCGCCATCCTGGCCCGCGCGTTGGGGCTGCCCGCCATCGGCGGCGTGCGCGGCCTGCTGGACGCGATGTCGACGGGCGACGAGGCGGTGCTGGACGCCGACGAGGGCGAGCTGATCCTGCGCCCCGAAACCGAGGTGTGCGCCAACTACCAGCGCGCGCAGGAGGCAAGGGCGGCGCGCCGCGCGGGCTATGGCAGGCTGCGCAAGGAGCCGAGCGTGACCGCGGACGGCACGCCGTTCAGCCTGATGCTGAACGTCGGCCTGGCGCTGGAGCTGGAGCAACTGGAAGGGGTCGGCGCCGCCGGCATCGGCCTGTTCCGCACCGAGATCGCGATGCTGGCGCGCGGCGCGCTGGCGGACACGGCGGAGCAGGCCGCGCTGTACAGCCGGGTGCTGGACGCGGCCGGCGAACGCCCGGTGCTGTTCCGCACGCTGGATCTGGGCGGCGACAAGCTGCTGCCGGACACCGCGCCGCCGGAGGAGGAGAACCCGGCGATGGGCTGGCGCTCGTTGCGGATCTCCTTGGATCGTCCCGCGCTGCTGCGGCGGCAGGTGCGCGCGCTGCTGCTGGCCGCGAATGGGCGCCCGCTTTCCGTGATGTTCCCGATGGTGGCGACTGTGGCGGAGTTCCGCGCCGCCCGCGCCCTGCTGTATGCCGAGGCCGCCCGCGTGCGCCCGGCGCCGAGCCTGCTGAATGTGGGAACGATGCTGGAAGTCCCAGCCCTGTTGTGGCAGTTGCCGACGTTGCTGAAGGACTGCCAGTTTCTCTCCATCGGCACCAACGACCTGATGCAGTTCCTGTTCGCCGCCGACCGCGGAAGCCCGCTGCTGGCCGGCCGCTACGACATGCTGTCGCCCCCCGTGCTGGACATCCTGCAGCACGTGCAGCGGCTGACCGCCGAGGCCGGTGTGTCGCTGTCCGTGTGCGGCGAGGCGGCGTCCCGCCCGCTGGAGGCGCTGACCTTCGCGGCGCTCGGCATCACATCACTGTCGATGCCTGCCTCCGGTTTGCTGACGACCAAGTCCCTGCTGCGGTCGGCCGATCTGTCGACGTTCCGCCCGGTGCTGGACGCCTTGCGCGCAAACGCGACCGGGGAGGCGAGCCTGCGCGAACCGATTGCCGCCTGGGCGCGGGAGCATGGGCTGGAGGTTTGAGCCGGCGGCCGAACCAACGCCGTCATTGCAAGGAGCGCTTGCGAGGAAGCTATCCAGCCGCCCAACACCATGCGCTCGGCCCTGGCTCGCCACGCCGCCGCGCCCGGCTCGCGACGATGTGGGCTACGCGCGGCCCGCGAGGATGTAGGCTCCTTTCGGCCGCTGGTTGGACGGACCGGTCTGGGATAGCTGATTTGGCAAGGCGGCTGCCGCAGTCTACATCGGCTCCCCGGAATGGAGGGTCGCTTGACCGAACTGCGCGCCAGGGCGACACGAGCGTCATGATGTCCTACGTCGACCCGGATGGCGTTCCGGTCCCGGCCGGTCCGGCCCGAGTGGGGGCGGATCTGCGCGCCGCGCGGCTGCGCTTGGGCTGGCAGTTGCCCGATGTGGCGCACGGCCTGCGGATCCGGCTGCCGTTCCTGGAAGCGATCGAGGACGGGCGCTGGTCGGAGCTGCCCGGCAACGCCTATGCGGTCGGCTTCGTCCGCGCCTACGGCAAGATGCTCGGCTTGGACGCCGACGAGGTGGCGCGGCGGTTTCGCCTGGAGGCCGGCGAGGTCAACCAGAAGCCGCGGCTCAGCTTTCCAGCGCCCGTGCCGCAGCGCGGCGCGCCGGCCGGGGCGGTGGTGCTGTTGGGCCTGTTGCTGGCCGCCGGCGCCTACGTCGGCTGGTACCGCTACTCCGGCGGCAACGAGGCGAGGGTGACGCAGGTCGCTTCGCCCCCGCCGGAGCGGCTGGCGGCCCTGGCGCCGCAGCCGCAGCCGCAATCGCCGCAGGTCGCCTCCATCCTGCCCTCGGCCTCGCCGTATCCTGCGCCCGCCATCGCGCCACCTGCGCCGCCCCCGCCCATTCCGGTGCCCGTGCCCGTGCCGGTCGCCATCGCGCCGCCGGCTCCCGTGGCAGCGGCGCCGGTCATCACGACGCGCTTCGTGCTGCGGGCCAAGGTTGGCGGCTTCGTGCTGGTGAAGGAGCGGCTGGGCAAGACGCTGCTGCGCCGGGCGCTGGCCGCAGGGGAAACATGGCCGGTGCCGGCCGAGACCGACCTGCTGCTGACTGCCGGCAATGCCGCTAACCTCGAACTGCTGGTGGATGGCAAGCCCGGCCAGCCGCTCGGCACGCCAGGCGCGGTGCTGAACGACTTGCCGCTCGATCCCGTGTTGGCCCGCGCAGGCAAGTCGAACTCGACCTCCGCCCACTCGCCGCGGTAGAATAGCGCCAGTTGATCCGGGACCGACCACTATGAACTACCGCTCGTACCAGCAGATCGATCGCCGCAAGTCGCGGATGATCCATGTCGGACGGGTGCCGGTCGGCGGCGATGCGCCTGTGACGGTGCAGACCATGACCAATACGCTGACCACGGACGTGGCGGCCACGGTGGCGCAGATCCGCCGGTCGGAGAAGGCGGGGGTGGATATCGTCCGCGTGTCCTGCCCCGACCAGGAGAGCGCGCTGGCGCTGAAGGACATCGTGGCCCAGGTAGACGTGCCGATCGTGGCCGACATTCATTTCCACTACAAACGCGCGATCGAGGCCGCGCAGAGCGGCGCCGCCTGCCTGCGGATCAACCCGGGCAATATCGGCAGCTCGGAGCGGGTGCGCGAGGTGATCCGCGCCGCCAAGGACCACAACTGCTCGATGCGGATCGGCGTGAACGCCGGCAGCCTGGAGCGTCATCTGCTGGAGAAATACGGCGAGCCGAACCCGGAGGCGCTGGTCGAAAGCGCGCTGGAACACGCCAAGATCCTGCAAGACAATGATTTCCACGAGTTCAAGATCAGCGTGAAGGCGTCCGACGTGTTCCTGGCCGTCGCCGCCTATCAACAGCTTGCGGAAGTCTGCGACCACCCGTTGCACATCGGCATCACGGAGGCCGGGTCGAAGCGCGCGGGCACCGTGAAGAGCTCGATCGGCCTCGGCTCGCTGCTATGGGCGGGGATCGGCGACACCCTGCGCGTGTCCTTGTCGGCCGAGCCGGAGGAGGAGGTGTTCGTCGGCTGGGACATCCTGAAGTCGCTGGGCGTGCGGCATCGCGGGGTGAAGATCATCTCGTGCCCGTCCTGCGCGCGGCAGGGCTTCAACGTGATCCAGACGGTGAGCACGCTGGAGGAGCGGCTAGCGCATATCGAGACGCCGATCACGCTGTCGATCATCGGCTGTGTGGTGAACGGTCCGGGCGAGGCGCTGATGACCGATCTGGGCGTCACCGGGGGTGGCGACGGCAAGCACATGGTGTACGCGGCCGGCCGTCAGGACCACCGGATGGCGGGCGAGGGCATGGTCGACCACATCGTGGAGTTGGTCGAGGCGAAGGTCGCGGAGCTGAAAGCGACCGCCGTCCCGGTTGCGGCGATCGCTGCGGAATGACGGGGCCGCGGCCCGACACTTCGCACATACGCTCACCGCGCGACCCAATGACGGAAGCGGAGCGTGAGGCGGTTCAGGAGGAGTTGAAGGCCGAACTTGCCTGGGTCTCCCATTGCGTCGACCGTTATGGCGATCCCTGGGGGAGATGAAGCCCGATTGGGCGCTCGACGACGACGATGCAGCATGACGTTTTCGCCAATCCGAACCTCAGGGCGCGGACCAGTTACCCATTCTTCGTCGTACTGCAGTCGGACTTCGCCGTGGGTGACGAGCGGCTTTCTGCACCTCTGTTCTTTGGCGAGCCTGCACTGCTCTCAGATCGGGCCGCGCCTGCCGTGACGTTCCAGGGCTAGCGTTACAGTTCTTTCTGTCTCGACTATCGCCGGTGCATTCCCGGGTATTACGCAGACCAGTCGGCCCGTTGTCCGGCTACCGCGACGAGATTATCCGAGCGTTGGATTGGTTGCTGACGGGGATCTAACCTGATCGGGAACGCCGGAACCACACTCCGGACCCGACGGCGGTGGCCATCATCACGCCGTAGACACCCGATCCGAGGGCAATCATCGCGAACACCGCGGTGAGCGAACCCGTCAGGCACAGGAGGGCCCAGCCGCCGGCAACCGCGATCAGCATTCGCGTGAAGCCGGCCAGCAGCGGCCAGCCGAGCCGTCCAGCGCCCTGCGAGGCGAAATACAGCGACAAGCCGAGGCCGAAGAAGCCATAGGCCGGGCCCACGGTGCGCAAATAGGTGGTTCCACTCGCCAGCATGCGCGGGTCGCTGCCGAACACCTGCAGCCACGCGGCCGGGTATGCCGCCGCGGCGAGCCCGATCGTCTCGGTCATTACGAACGCCAGCGCGCCGCCGGTGAGCGCGATGCGCAGCGCGCGCCGTTCCTGGCCGGCGCCGATATTGGTGCCGACCAGCGCCACCATCGGAGCGCCCAGTCCAAACACCAGCGGGATCAGCAGATATTCCAACCGCGCCCCCGTACCGAACCCGGCGACCGCGTCCGGGCCGGCCGCGGCGGCGACCAGCGCGGTCATCAGCGCCATGGTCAGCGTCGTGTTCAGCGTGTTGACCGCGCCGACCGCACCGACGCGCAGGATGTCGTAGGACAACCGCCAGGTGAGCCGCGCCCGGCGCAACCGCACGACGCAGCGGCCGGACAGGATGTACCAGGCCAGCAAGGCGAGCATCAGCGCCGTCGTGAGCAGGATCGCCAGGCCGCCACCGGCGATCCCCATCGCGGGGACCGGCCCGAAGCCGAAGATCAGCACGGGGGATAACGGGACCAGCAGCACCACGCCGAAACAAACGGCCAGCGACGGCGCAAGCATGTTTCCCGTCCCGCGGATCGCGCTGGCCAGCGCGTTCATCAGCCAGATTAGGATGTTGCCGGCGAAAACGACGTTGGAATAGGCCAGCGCCGCCTCAAGCGAGGCGCCCTCCCCGCCCATGGCCTGGTAGAGCGACCGGCCGAACACCAGGAACAATGCGGAGCAGGCGATACCGATGCACGCGTTGATCACGATTGCGTGCAGCACGAGCGCGTCGGCTTCCTTGGTGCGCCGGGCGCCCAGGGCGCGGGCGATCGCGGACGAGATGCCGCCGCCGAGCGCGCCGGCCGACAGCATCGTCATCATGAGCACGCCGGGGAACACCAGGGCCATGCCGGTCAGCGCGTCGATGCCAAGGCGGGACACCCAGAATGTCTCGATCAGCCCAGTGGATGCTTGCGCCAGCATCACCAGGATGTTCGGCCACGCCAGCCGCAGCAGGGTGGCGACGATGGGGCCGTGCAGCAGACGCCGGGTCCGCGGGCTCAATTCGGCGACAGGCGCCAGCGGTGCGAGTGTGTCCATATCATGATGATAGCGACTGTTTTCGGAGCCCGCAATGGGCATGCGGCTGGCACGGTTCGCCTTTGCAATGAGGGGCCGGCAGCGTGCAGGATGCGGCGTGATCGGGCGCCAGACCCGGCAGAATGGAAGGACCAAGCACATGACCATCGCAGCCATCCTCCGCCACAAGACCGCCGAAACCTTGATCGTGACGCCCGACAGTCCGCTGGTGGACGTGGCCACGCTGCTGTCCCATCACCGCATCGGCGCCGTCCCGGTGCTGGACGGCGCCAATCTGGTCGGCATCCTCAGCGAGCGCGATATTGTGCACTGCCTCGCGAGGCACGGCGCCGGCGCGCTGGACCTGAAGGCGGCCGACACGATGACGCGGACAGTGCAGACCATCACGCCGCAGACCACGGTTGAGGCTGCGATGGGCATGATGACCACGGGGCGCTTCCGTCACCTGCCGGTGCTGGAGGACGGCCGCCTAGTCGGCATCATCAGCATCGGCGACGTGGTGAAGGCGCGGCTGGACGAGCAAGCGCACGAGGTGGACAGCCTGAAGGCCTACGTCGCGGGCGGGTGAGCGACGAAGCCGTTTGCGGCGTAGCCCTCACCCAGCTCGGCGCAGCTGCGCGACGCGCTCCGCAAGGCCGGTCCACGGCGGGCCGTCGGGTGCGAACTGATCGCGGATGAAGCGGACCAGTTCGACGACCTGCGCGTCGTCCAGGCTGTCGCGGAACGCCGGCATAGCGCCCAGCGTGGGCAGCGCGGGCGGCTCGATACCCTGTAGAATCACCCGGATCAGCGTGTCCGGCGAGGCGGCGTGGACGTTGCTGTTCAGCGCCAGGCTTGGGCGTGCGCCGAACAAGGCGCCGCCACGGCCCGGAGTGTGGCAGACGGCGCAAGCGCCCTCGTAGAGGCGGGCGCCTACGCTGTCGGGTGCGCCCGGCGAGGTGCGAGCCTCGACCCGCGCCGCAAGGTCGGCTTGGGGCTCCGTTGATGGCGGCGTGAACGAGGCAAGGTAGACCGCCATCGCCTGCAGGTCCGAGTCCGGAGCATCCGCGAGCTGACGCACCACCGCGGCCATCGGGCCGGCCGCCACGCCGTGAAACCGTGACGCGCCGGTGCGGAGGAACTCGAAATAATCGGCCTGCGTCCACGGCAGCGGCGCATCCGACGCGCCGTTGAGCGCCGGCGCCTGCCAGCCGTCCACCATGCCGCCGGCCAGGGCGGCGCCGCCGCGCTCGGCGCCCAGCGCGTTGCGCGGAGTATGGCAGCCGCCGCAATGGCCCACGCCATTCACCAAATACTCGCCGCGGTTCCACTCGGCCGAACGGGCCGGGTCGGGCGTTGCGGGGCCGGGGCGGAGGAACAGCGCGTTCCAACCGGCCATCAGCGCGCGCTGATTGAACGGGAAGCGCAGCGTGCTGGGCTGGCGCGGCGCGCTCACGGCCGGCTGGCTCATCAGGAAGGCGTAGAGCGCCTGCAGGTCCGCGTCGAACATTCGGGTGAACGAGGTGTAGGGCAGGGCGGGGAACAAGTGGCGGCCGTCGCGCGCGATGCCGCGCCGCATCGCTCGCTCGAACGCGGCGTAGGACCAGGCGCCGATCCCGGTCTGCATGTCGGGCGTGAGGTTCGGGGTGGCGATGCCGCCGAACGGCGTGTGCAGCAGGCGCCCGCCCGTCATGGCCTGGCCGCCAGGCGCGGTGTGGCAGACCGCGCAGTCGCCGAGCGCCGCCAGCACCCGGCCGCGCGCGATCGTCGCGTCCGAGTACAGACCGGGGTCGACCGGGCCGACCGGGTCGATTGCGGGATGGAACGGCAGCGCCGCGACGGCGAGCCCGCCCAACGCCGCCGCCAGCGCCGCCCGCCAGCCGCGCTTCCTGATCGGTGGGAGCGAGAGGCCGGCCTTGATCCGCTCCGGCGTGAACGGGACCTCGCGGAAGCGCACTCCCGTGGCGTCGAAAATGGCGTTCGCAATCGCCGCGGCGCTGGGGATGCTGCCGGACTCGCCAGCGCCGAGCGGCGGTTCGTCCGGCCGCGGCTGCAGCAGCGTCTCCACCACCGCGGGCAGCTCGGGGAAGGTCAGGATCGGGTAGGCGCCCCACTCGCGGCTGGTGACGGCGGCGCCGTTGAAACGCACCTCCTCCTTCAGCGTGCGGCTGATCGACTGGATGACGTTGCCGTGCAACTGGTGGCGCACGCCGTCCGGATTGATCATCAGCCCGCTATCCTGCCCGGCGACCACGCGCTCGACCGTGACCTCGCCGCTGCGCGGATCGACCGCAACGTCCGCCACCCACGCCGACCAGGCGGCGCCGAAGCCAGGAAACGCGCTGTGCACGTAGCGCGCGTAGGCTACGCCTTGGCCGTGCAGCACGCCGTCGGCGTCCTGCCGCATGCGCGCGGCGGTCCGCTTCTGCCAGCCGGCCTGCGCCGCGGTCGCCTCCAGCAGCGCCACGCCACGGGGGTCGCGCAGGTGACGCACGCGGTATTCCACCGGGTCGACGCCGGCGGCGATGGCCAACTCGTCGATGTAGGATTCGTGGGCGAAGCTGTTGGGCAGCGCCGACACGCCGCGCAGCCAGGCGGCGCGCACGATCGGCGGCATGTCGTTCACCACCACCCGGATCGTCGGATAATCGTAGGGCGGGATGGCGGTGCGGTCGCCGTAGTCGAAGGTGAGCGGCACGTTCGGCACGGCGCCCGTCAGGATCAGCGCGAGCGTCGGCGCGCGGTTCGAGGGGTAGCGCGTGTTGAAGTCGTAGGCCGCCACGCCGCCTTCCGCGTGCAGCCCGCCGTGGATGTCCATGAGCTGGGCGGCGCCCTTCGGCTCCCACGCGTGCTCCTGCTCGCGGGTCAGCTGCACGCGCACCGGGCGGCCGACCGCGCGGGACAGCAGCGCGGCGTCTGCGCCCACGTCGTCGGCGCAGTTGCGGCCGTAGCAGCCGGCCGCCTCCATGCGATGCAGCGTGATGCGCTCGGGGCGCAGGTCCAGCAGCAGGGCCAGGTCGGCACGCAGATTGTGCGGGTTCTGCGTGCCGGACCACAGGGTGAGGCCGTCCGGCGTCCAGTCGGCGACGGAACAGGACGGGCCTATGGAGGCGTGCATCTGCCAAGGCCACACATAAGTCCGCCGCATAGGCATTGCAGCGCCGGCCAGCGCGGCGTCGACGTCGCCGCGTTCGAGCAGGGTTCGGGGGGTGCTCGGGTTGGCGCGCAACGCCGCTTCCACGTCCGACAGGTCGCGCAGGTGCGGGCCTGGGCGCCAACTCACCGCCAATTGCTGCGCGGCGCGCGTGGCGTGCTCCTCGCGCTCCGCCACCACGCCCACGAAGTCGCCCTGCGTCACCACGGCGACGATGCCGGGAATGCTGGCGATGGAGGACTCGTCGACGCCGAGCAGGCTGGTCCCCACGTGGGCGCCGGCGTCGATGCCGGCGTAGGGCGGGCGTACGACCCGGCCGTGCAGCATGCCGGGCACGCGCACATCGTGGACGTAGACCAGGCCGCCGGTGGCCTTGGCGGGAATATCCGTCCGCGGCGCCGGCTGTCCCACGACGCGGTGGGATGCGACGGGCTTGACCGGCGTGGTCTCGTCCAGCAGCAGGCGGACTTGGCGGCCGCGCAGCAGTTCGGCGTAGGTGGTGAAGCGGTTCTCCGCTGCGGTGACCACGCCGTCGGTCACGTGAAGCGCGTCCGCCTCGCAGCCGAGTTCCGCGGCGGCGAGGGCCACCAATGCGGCGCGCGCCTGCGCGGCGGCGGCGCGCAGCGGGATGGCGGTCACCTGCAGCGTAGTGCTGGCGATGGTGGCGCCCTGGTCCGGGCCGGCGCCGATCACGCCCAACTCCATGCGCACCCGGCGCAGGTCGACGTCGAGTTCCTCCGCCACGATCTGCGCCAGCGCGGTGCGGATGCCGGTCCCCAAATCGACGTGGCCATTGTAGGCGACGATGCCCGTCGCATCCACGACCACGAACAGTTCAGGCCCGGCTGCCGCCTCCCGGTAGACGACGAGCGTGCCGTCGCGGGCCAGGATGGCGGCGGCGGTCATGCCAGCAGGCGGGCGGCGCGCTGCACCGCGCGGATGATCTCGTAGTGCGCGCCGCAGCGGCAGAGGTGGTGGCGCAGCGTCTCGCGGATCTCGGCCTCGCTTGGGTTGGGGGTGTTCGCCAGCAGCGCGTGCGCGGCCATCATCATGCCGTTCAGGCAGTAGCCGCATTGCGCCGCCTGCTCGGCGATGAACGCGGCCTGCACCGGGTGCGGCGCATCGAGCGTTCCTAGGCCCTCGAGCGTCGTCACGGCGCGGCCTTCCGCGAGCGCGGCCGGCAGCACGCAGGCGCGGGCGGGGACGCCGTCGATCAGCACGGTGCAGGCGCCGCACTCGCCCAGGCCGCAGCCGAATTTCGGACCATTCAGAGCCAGGTCGTTGCGCAGCACCGCCAGCAGGGGCGTGTCGCTGGGCAGGTCCAGCGCGTGGGTCTTTCCGTTGACCGTCAGGATCATGCAGGCGCGCCGCGCACCGCGCGTTCCAGCGCCAGCAGCGCGGTGTTGCCGGCGATCGCGAACACCGCCAGGAACAGCCCGATCGCCATGATGGTGGCGATGTCGCCCAGGCCCATCGCGGTGATCGCCGCATAGCCGAGGCCGCGCCGCCCGGCGAACATCTCGCCGATCAGCACGCCCAGCAGGCTCAGCGAGAAGCCGATGCGGATGCCGGCCAGCAGCTCCGGCATGATCGCCGGCAGCACGACCGTCCGCACGATCTGCGCGCGGGTTAGGCGCAGCACACGGGCGGTGCGCAGGTGGATGGGGGATAGCTGGCCGATGGCGTTGCGGGTCAGCAGCGTGACCGGGACCAGGCCGTGCATGACGCCGAACGCCACCTGGGCCGACATGCCGAGGCCGAACGCGAGCAGCACCAGCGGATACAGCGTCACCTTCGGCAACGAGTAGAACGCGACCAGGATGGGTTCGACCACCTCGCCGGTCGCGCGGCTCAGGCCGAGCGCCACGCCCAGCAGCACGCCCAGCGCCATCGACAGCAGCAGCGACCACGCGAACGCCTGCCCGGTCTGCGCGGCGTCGCGCCAGAACCGCGGCGTGGCGGCCAGCGCGGCAAGCCGGGCGGCGGTCTGCGCGGGGGAACTGATCGCGTAGCCGCCGCCGGCGGACGACAGCGCTTGCCAGCAAGCCAGCAGTGCCAAGACGACGACGAAAGCTGGGACCAAGCGTGTCATCCGCGCAACCGCGACTGCAGTCGCCGGTCGAGGACGTCGAGCGCCGAGTTCACGCCCGCCACGACAATGATGACCAGCAGCATGAGAGCGTACATCGTGCGGTTGTCGAAATCGTTGTAGCTGTAGGCGATGGCGTAGCCTAAGCCGTCGCCGGACAGGATGAACTCCGACGCGATCACCCCGATGAAGGCGTAGGCTACGGCCAGCCGCGCGCCGCCGAACAGCTGCGGCGCGGCCGACGGCAACTGGACCAGCAGCGCGGTGCGCAGCCGCCGCATGTGCAGGATGCGCGCCGTGCGGGAAAGCGCGCGCGGCACGCGGTCCAGCCCGGTCAGCGTCGCCGTCACCATGGCGACCGCGGCCAGCAGCACCGAGATCGCCACGATGGCGGTGCTGCCGACGCCGAACAGCACGACGAACACCGGGTAGAAGATGAAGGTCGGCACGGCGTACCAGCTGGCCAGGAACGGCTCCAGTCCGCGGCGCAGGAAGCGGCTGGCGTGGATGGCGACGCCGAGCGCGAACCCGCCCGCGATGGCGAACACGGCGCTCACGGCGACCTCGCCCAGCGTGAGCAGGATGGCATGCGCGTACGCGCCCGAGCGTAAGATTTGCCAAAGCTGCGCCGCGATGTCGCTCGGAGGCGGGATCACCGTGGCCGGGACCAGCCCGGCGCGGCACGCGGCCTCCAGCACCGCAACCAGGGCGGCCACCAACGCTCCCGACTTCAGGGGACCGCCTCCGTCCGCAACCGCTGCCACAGCCGGGCGGTCAGGGCCATGAAACGCGGGTCCGACATCATGCGGCTGTCGCGGTCGCGCGGCCAGCCGGTGTCGATGATCTCGAGGAAACGGCCTGGCCGGGCCGACATCACGCCGACGCGGTCCGCCAGCAACGCCGCCTCGTCCAGCGAGTGGGTGATCAGCAGCACCGTAGCGCCCGTCTCGCGCCACAGGCGCAGCAGCTCGTCGCCCATCAGCAGCCGGCTCTGCTGGTCCAGCGCGCCGAACGGCTCGTCCAGCAGAATCAGGCGCGGCCTAAGCACCAGGGTGCGCGCGATGCAGACGCGTTGCCGCATGCCGCCCGAGAGCTGCGCGGGATAGGCGCGGCGGAACTCGGCCAGCTTCATGAAACCCAGCGCGTACTCGACTCGGCGGTCGGTCTCGGCTGCGGCGAACCCGGCGCGCCGCAGGCCGAACGCGATGTTCGCCTGCACGTTCAGCCAGGGGAAGCAGGCGTCCTCCTGGAACACCACGCCGACCCCGTCCGGAACGCCGTTGATAGGGCGGCCTTCGAATTCCACGCTGCCGGCGGTCGGCGGGCTCAGCCCGGCCAGGATGTCCAGCAGGGTGGACTTGCCGCAGCCGGACGGCCCGACGACGGCGAAGAACTCGCCCCGCCGCAGGTCCAGATCCACCGGGCCGAGCGCGTGCAGGTCGCCATAAACACGCGTGACGCCGGCCAGTGTCGCGGCGATCTCCGCCACGCGAGGCAGGGGCAGGACCGCCGCGCTCAAGGTTGCAGATCGGCCGGCAGGAACTGGCGGTCGATAAGGCTGGCCCAGGCCGGCGACGTGTCGATCTCGCCCACCAGCTTGAGCCCGGCGGCGATGCGGTCCAGCTCGGCCTGGTCGAACCCGCCCTCGCTCCACATGCGCGGCGCGATCATGTTCGCCACCGCGGTCTGCGCCAGCGCCGGGTCCATGTCGAACTGCTTGGCCACCAGCTTGGCCGCCGCGTCCGGGTCGGCGTAGATCGCCTGCACCCCCGCGCGCCGCCCGGCGATGATCGCGCGCAACGCGTCGCCGTGGGCGTGGGCGAAGGCGCGGGTGGTGATGCCGACGGAGGTGGTCATCGCCGGCAGCAGCCCCTTCGCGCGGATCACCGTCTGGTAGCGGTCGCGCCGGATGATCGACAGCGGCTCGATCAGCACGGCGGCGGCCACGGCGCCCTGCTCCAGCATGGTCAGCCCCTGGGTGTAGCCGCCGGAATACACGCGCCGGATGGCGGCCGGGTCGATGCCCTCCGCCTGCAGCTCCAGCAGGAACACCATCTCCGACGTGGACTTCGGCGAGGTGATGGCGACCCGCTTGCCGGCCAAGTCGCGCAAGTCGTTGACCCCGCCGCCAGGCATGGCGACCAGCGTCGACTCCGCGACGGTGCGGGTGGCGGCGTTCACGATCACCACGTCCAGGCCCTGCCGCGCGGCGGCCAGCGCCGCGGCGGTGGCGACCTCGCCGTATGGGGTGGCGCTGGCCAGGATGTTGCGAACGCTGGTGCCGCCGCCGGCGGAGCCGGAAATGGCGGTGATGTCGATGCCGGCCTTCTTGAAGTCGCCGCGCTCGAGCGCCACCGCGAACGGCGCGCCATACAAGCTGGCGCCCCATTGGGTGACGGTGATCTCCTCGGCATGCGCGGCGCCGGCGAACAGGGCGAGCAGGGTGAGGACGAGCCTTAGCCGCATGGCGGGCGCTCCGTTGGGTGCAGCGCCACGCCGTTGTTCCGGTGAGCCATCGCGGTTGCCGCCTCCAGTTCGGCGGCTGCGGCCGCGTGGATGGTGTAGAGCGCCGCGCCCGACCGTAGGCGATCGCCCGCCGCGACAGCAAGGTCGATGCCGGCGCTTTTGTCGGCCGGGGCGCCGGCCTGCCGCGCTATCCCGCCGATCTGCCAACCGTCGATTGAAGCGACCACGCCGCCGGAGGGGGCGCGCACCATGTGGGTCAGCCGCGCCGGCCGGGCGCGCGGCAACGCCCCTTGCGCCGCGACGATGCGCGCGAACCGGTCGCGCGCGGCGCCCGAGGCGAGCAGTTCCTTCGCACGCGTCATGCCAATGACAAGGTCGCCGATGGCGGGGTCGAACGCCAGGATCTCGGCGGCGAACCACAATGCCTTGTCGCGGAGATCGGCGGGCGCGGCCGGATCGTTGTCCAGCACCAGCATCACGTCGCGCAGCTCGAGCGCCGGGCCGATGCCGCGGCCGATCGCGCCGGCGCCCTCGCTCGCCAGCGGCCGCACCACCAGGCCGAGGCCGGCGCCAACCAGCGCGAACACGCGGCCCAACTCCTCCGCGTCGGCCTGCGTGCGCAGCTTGGCGTTGGCGCCCCACGGCAGGTCGACCACGACGTGTGTCGACCCGGCCGTCCACTTCTTCGACATGATTGACGCCACCGACCAGCGATTGCTGTCGAGGTCCAGCGGGCGCGTGATCGCGTTCACCACGTCGTCCAGCGCGGAGTGGTTCAGCCGGCCGTTCCACGCGACGCAGCCGCCGGTCTCGCGCACCACGCGCTGCACCTCGTCCGCGTCCAGGTCGACGCGGCAGGCCGCCTCCATCACGTCGGCGGTGCCGGACGCCGAGGTGATGGCGCGCGACGAAGTCTTGGGCATCAGCAGCCCGTGCGCGGCCACGATCGGCACGACGATGAGGCTGATGCAGTTGCCGGGCACGCCCCCGAGCGAGTGCTTGTCCACCACGATGGGCGCGTTCCAGGCGATGCGAGGCGCCAGGCGGGACCGCGCCTGGGCGACCGCCACCGTCTCGGGATCGTCCAGCTGCTGGATGGTTTGAACCAGGAAGGCGGCGATCTCGGCCTCGGGGTAGCGGTCCTCCATGATGTCGCGGAACAGCGCCTCGTACTCGTCGGCGTCCAGCCGGCCGCCGCCGATCTTGCGGCGCAGCAGCGCCCGGCTGTCCGGCGAGGGCGTGCGGCGGATGCCGACCTGCGCGCCGTCCGGCAGGCCCAGCCGCGCGAACGCCTCGGTCGAGAGGCCGATCTCGTCCGGTTTCAACCAACATCCCGGGTCGACCAGGTTGACCGTGGCGCGGATGGCGCGTCCGGCGCCGCCGACCTCGATGCGTCCGCCGCCCAGGTAGGACTCGGCGGCGACGACGGTGCTGTCGGCCGGCAGATAGGCCACGTTGATCCGGCCCGCCCCGATCGGCAGGCGACGCAGCGACATCTGCGCCGCAGCCGCTTCGTCGCTGACCGGACGCTCGGTCAGGCGGCTTCGTCCAGGCCGATATCCACTGCGGGCGCCGACTGGAACGGGCGGCTGGTGGAGATGTAGTCCACCCCCGTCTCGGCAATCGTCCCGATGGTGTCCAGGCGGATGCCGCCCGAGGCCTCCACCATGGCCCGGCCGCCGATCATCCGCACCGCCTCGCGCATATCCGGGATTGCCATGTTGTCGCACATGATGACGTCCGCGCCGGCCGCCAGGGCCTCGGTCACCTGCTCCAGCCGGTCGCACTCGACCTCGATCTTGGTCAGCGCGGGGACGCCGAGGCGGGCGCGGCGCACCGCCTCGGCGATGCTGCCGCAGACCGCGATGTGGTTGTCCTTCAGCATGATGCCGCTATCCAGGCCCAACCGGTGGTTGACCGCGCCGCCGCAACTCGCCGCGTGCTTTTCCAGCATGCGCAGCCCGGGCGTGGTCTTGCGGGTGTCCAGCAGGCGGGCGCGGGTGTGGGCGATGGCGGCGGTGTAGCGAGCGGTCTCGGTGGCGATGCCGGACAGGCGTTGGACGATGTTGAGCGCAGTCCGTTCGGCGGTGAGCAGCGCCTGCGCGGGGCCGGCGACGAGCATCAGCACAGCGCCTGCTTCGACGCGCTGACCATCGGCGGCGCGGCGTTGGACGGTGCAACGCGGCTCGTAGCGCTGGAACACGTCGGCGGCGACGTCCACGCCGGCCAGGGTCATGGCCTCGCGCGCGTTCATCACGAAGCGGGCTTCCGCGGCCGGGTCGATCATCAGTTGCGTGGTCAGGTCGTAGCAGCCGATGTCCTCCATCAGCCACTGGTCGATCTGGCGCTGCGCGGTGAAGCGGTCGTACATGCGGCGTCTCTCCGTTCAAACCCGTCATGCCAGGGCTTGACCCTGGTATCCAAGGGGCGCCGCGTCCGCCGTCATGACGTATTGGCGGCCGCTTCAATTTAGCGGGTGGCCGGCGACGTTGGCGACCCTTGGGCGCCCGGATCAAGTCCGGGCATGACGAGAAAGAGGTGGGCGCTGTTACCGCCCCTGAAATCGAGCGGTGCGCTTTTCGGTGAACGCGGCGGTGGCTTCGCGGTAGTCCGCGCTCGCGGCGGCGTGCTCGACGCGGGCGGTGATCTCCTCGGCGCGCGCCTGCGCCTCGCCGCGCGCCAGGGTCTCCAGCACGAACTTGGCGCCCGCGACCGACAGCGGCGCGTTGGCGGCGATGGCCCGGGCTTGGACGAGCGCCTCGTCCAGCGCGCTGTCGCCGGCCAGGTCAAGCAGGCCCATGGACAGGCACTCCGCCATGCCGAACAGTCGGGCGGAGAACAGCACCAGCTTCGCCTTCGCCAACCCGACCTGGCGCAGCAGCAGCCCCGTGTCCAATGGGCCGTAAACCACGCCGCGCTGACCGGCCGGGATGCCCATGCGGGTGGTGGCGTCGCCCACGCGCAGGTCGCAGGCCAGCGCCAGGCCGCAGCCGCCGCCGACCCCCACGCCGTGCACGGCGGCGATCGTCGGCTTGGCGCAGTCGCGTAGCGCGATGGCGGCGGCGTCGGCGGCTTCCTCGTAGGCGTGCGCGTCGGCCTGGGTGGTGCGGAGCGTCGCGAACTCCGAGATGTCGGCCCCGGCGCAGAAATGCCCGCCCGCGCCGGTGAGCACGATGACGCGCACGTCCGACCTGGCGTCCAGCGCGGCGAAGCTGCCGGACAGGCTGCGCCACATCGCCAGCGAGACGGCGTTGCGCTTGGCGGGCCGGTTCAGCGTGACGACGGCGATGCCGTCCGCGCTGGTCTCTATAAGGATGTCGTCGGTGAAAGCGTTGGGGGTCATGCCGCAGCTTCCCCGGCGGGGGCCGGGCGTGCAAGGGAAAGGGGCAACCCTTTTGGAGGCGACGATGACCCTGCCAATCGGCCTGGCCGCCAGCATCCTCGCCGACGCGCTGCTGCCGGCGGAGTTCGAGGCGATCTGCGATTGCGGCGGCCGGCGCGCAGGGACGGCGTCCGAACGGGCGGCGCTCGCCCTGGTCGGGCGGCTGGGGACGAACGCCGCCGACGGCGCCCCCGTGATCGTGCCCGCCGCCTACCCGGGATGGGATGCAACCACCGCGCGGTTGGAGCTGCTGACCGAGCAGGGCCCGGTTCCGCTCGCCTGCCTGCCGCTGCTGCGTTCGGATGGAACGGACGGTCTGGAGGCGGAAGTGCTGCCGGTCGGGCGCGGCACGGCGGAGGAGTTCGAGGCGCCAGGCGATGCGCTGCGCGGGCGGATCGCGCTGGTCCGGCACGAGTACATGTTCGCGGCCGGACACCTCCACCGGCGGCACAAATATGCGGCCGCGCTGGCGGCGGGGGCGGCGGCGTTCCTGATCGCCGGTCCGCTGCCGGGCTCGGCCGTTGCAGGTGGGGCGGCGCCTGGCATTCCCGCGCTGGGCATCTCGCCCGAGGCGGCCGCGCGGCTGTCGCCCGGGCGCGGCGGGCTCGCGCGGGCCCGGATCGTATTGCACGCGCGGGCGGCGCCGGCGGTGACGGACACGGTGCTGTTCGACCTGCCAGGAACGGGGTCCGGCTGGGTGGTGCTCAGCGCGCATGTCGACGGGCATGACCCGGCGGAAAGCGCCATCGACAACGCGACCGGCGTCGCCGTGGCCTTGGCGGTGACCCGGGCGCTGGCGCCGTATGTCGCCCAGTTCCGCCACGGGTTGCGCCTGGCGCTGTTCAGCGCGGAGGAGTGGGCGCTGACCGGCTCCCGCGTCTACCTCGAGGGGCTGAGCCAGGCGGAGCGGGATGCCATCGTGCTCAACGTGAACCTGGATTCCGTTGGCGGCGCCGGGCGGCTGACCGCGCTGTGCAGCGGTTTCCCCTTGTTGGCGAGTTTCGTGCGTCGGGTGAGCGGGGCGGCGGGGCTGCCGGTGGGCGCGTTCCTGCCGCTGATGACCAACTCGGACCATGCCAACTTCGCCGCGCACGGCATTCCGGCGCTGCGCCTGGTGGCGGGGTTCGACGAGCCGGGGTCGAACCTGCGCCACGTGCTGACGGCGGCGGACACGCGGGACAAGGTGACGACGGCCGAGTTGCGGGTCGCCGCGCTGGTCGCCGCCGCGCTGACGTGGGAAGCGCTGACCACCGACGCGTTCAGCGCAGGCCTTGACCGCGCCCGTCCTGCCAGGGCTTGACTTGGTGTCCACGGGCCGCGTTTGGCCACGTCGCACCTCGTCGGCGCTTTGGAACGCCATCACGATGGGCCGGCGCCGCTGCGACGCCGTGGATGCCAAGGCCAAGCCCTGGCGTGACGGCGTTAGGGTGTCAGAGCCGGGTCGGGTCGAAGCGCTTGACCAGGCCCTGCCAGCAATCCTGGTAGGCATCCTGCAGGCCAGGCAGGTTCGCGGCCCAGGCGGTGACCTTCTGCGGGAAGCGGGTCTCGAACATGAACGCCATGGTGCCGGTCAGCTTTCGCGGGGCCAGCTCCGCGCGACTGGCGCCCTCGAAGGCTTCGGTGTCGGGGCCGTGGGGCAGCATGCAGTTGTGCAGGCTGAAACCGCCGGGAATGAAGCCCTGCGGCTTGGCGTCGTACACGCCGTAGATCAGGCCCATGAACTCGCTCATGATGTTCATGTGGTACCAGGGCGGACGGAACGTGTCCTCCGCGACCGCCCAGCGGTCCGGGAAGCAGACGAAATCGACGTTGGCGGTGCCGGGCGTTTCGCTGGGCGCGGTCAGCACGGTGAAGATGCTGGGGTCGGCGTGGTCGAACAGCAGCGGGCCGACCGGCGAGAACCGTCGAAGATCATACTTGTAGGGCGCGTAGTTGCCATGCCACGCGACCACGTCCAACGGGCTGGCGGCGAGCGTCGTTTGCCACAACGCGCCGCCCCACTTCACCACCATCCGGCAGGGCGCCTCGCGGTCCTCGTAGGCGGCCACCGGCGTCATGAAGTCGCGCGGGTTGGCCA
This sequence comes from uncultured Acetobacteraceae bacterium, assembly GCA_964242925.1. Classification (GTDB taxonomy): domain Bacteria; phylum Pseudomonadota; class Alphaproteobacteria; order Acetobacterales; family Acetobacteraceae; genus LMUY01. The sequence continues at coordinate 7,795 of CAXTBW010000007.1, read as the reverse complement.
GGCAGTTGGCGCCGATCGGGCCACGCTCCGGCAAGGTGAGCGTGCCGCCGTAATTCTCGCACAGATAGCCGCGCGCCTGGCCGTCGAGGACCTCCACCCGCAGCTTGACGCCGCGCGGGATGACCGCGATCTCGCCGGGTTCGGCGTCGATGATGCCGAACTCGGTCCACAGCCGGATGCGCCCCTGTTGCGGGACGAACAGCAGCTCTCCATCGGCATCGTAGAAATACTCGTCAACCATCGAGGCGTTCAGCAGATACAGGTGCGCCGCGATCCCCGACTGCGACCCGGCGTCGCCGCAGGTGGTCACCGTGCGAACCCCTGCCAGGAAGCTCGTCGGCTCGTCCGGGATTGCCACCGGGTCCCACCGCAGCGGGCCGATCGGGATCATCACCTCGTTGCAAGGCGCCGTGCGCCACAGGCCTGGGTCGGCCGGAGTGAAGCGGCCCCAGTGCTTAACCGTCGGGCGGATGCGATACAGCCAGCTCCGCTCGTTGGAGGCGCGGGGCGCGGTGAACGGGGAGCCGCTCAGTTGCTCGGCATAAAGCCCGTAGGCGCAGCGTTGGGGGGAGTTGCGGCCGACCGGCAGGGCGCCCGGCAGCGCCTCCGTCTCGAAGCCGTTGCCGAAACCGGTCTGGTAGCCGGACGCGGCAAGGCCGACGAGGCAGGTCGTAACGTTCATTGGGCGATCTCCCCATCCATCGGCTCGCCGTGTTCGAGCGCGCGCCACATCGCGACGTCGCGCTCGGCGGTCCAGATGCGAGGCGTGTCCATCCCTTTCGCCTCGTCGTAGGCGCGGGACACGTCGAACGGCATGCAGTGTTCGAAGATCACCCAGGCGCCGTATTTCGGGCGCATGACCTCCATCGCCGCGGCGTAGGCGTCCTTCAGCTCCAGCCCCTTGGCCACGCTGGCCTTGGCCGACGCGAACAGGTCGGCGGTGAAGTGGCGCGTGCCCGAGATGCCCTCGGCGACGTCCGCCTCGCTCATTAAGGAGCGGCCGCGGCCGGGCACCAGGCGCTTGGCCCCGAGCGCGGCCACGGCGTCGAGCGTCGCCGGCCAGTCGCTGAAATGCGCGTCGCCGCAGTAGGGGGTCGCGCCGAACTCCACCGTGTCGCCAGCGAACAGCACGCGGTCCTGCGGCAGCCACACCACGGTGTCGCCGGCGGTGTGGCTGCGGCCGATGTGGATGATCTGCACCTCCCGCTGGCCCATCCACAGCGTCATGCGCTTGTGGAAGGTCAGCGTCGGCCAGGTCAGCCCGGGGATGCTGTCCTTGCCGCGGAACAGGCGGGGAAAGCGGCCGATCTCGCTGTCCATGTCCTGCTGGCCCCGCTCCGCGATCATGTCGCGCGTCACGTCCGACGCGATGATCTCGGCGCCCTGGTAGCCGGAGGCGCCCAGCACCCGCACGGCGTGGTAGTGCGACAGCACGACGTGGCGCACCGGCTTGTCGGTGACGGTGCGGATGCGGGCGATGACGTCGGCGGCCATGGCGGGGGTGGCCTGCGCGTCCACCACCAGCACGCTGTCCGGGCCGATGACGATCCCGCTGTTCGGGTCGCCCTGGGCGGTGTAGCCGTAGAGGCCCGGGCCCAGTTCGTCGAAGCTGACGGCTTTCTCCGCCAGGTCGTTCTGGCTCGCGAACCCGGACATGGCCTTGCTCCCATTGGTTGCGTGCAGCATAGCCCGGCTCGCGGCCTTGCGCACCGGCAACCGCGGCGCGGGGCGCCCGTTTAACCTGGAGCCAACACGGAGCACGACGATGCCAGACAAGAACGAACACACCGGCCGCTTCGGCGGCCCCGGGTCCAGCCACCAGGACCGCGAGCACCCGGGCAAGAACCATCAGGACACCGGGCACAAGGACGGCGGCGGGCATCCGGGGTCGGCGAAGGACCACCTGAAGGACGTCGCCGAGGGCGAGCACGACAACAAGCATGGGCGGACCAAATCGTAGCGCTCGCCGCCAATGTGCTGGAGTTCGGCCGCCTGCTTCGGCGCGCCGGGCTCCCGGTCGGCCCGGCCGACATGCTGAGCGCGGTGCAGGCGCTGGACGTCGCCGGGGTCGCCTCGCGCCGCGACGTCCGCACCGCCCTGCGCGCAACCATGGTGCACCGTCACGAGCAGGCGGCGGTGTTCGACAGCGCGTTCGACCTGTTCTGGCGCGACCCGGAGGCGGACCAGTTCGACGCGGCGATGGCGTTGCTGGGCGAGACGGCGCCGGACCAGCGTTCGTCGCCGGGCAGCCGGCGGGTCGCGGAGGCGTTCAACGAACGTAAGCGCGAAAGCGAGTCCGATGCTGCGCCGCAAATCGACGCGGTGTTGACCGTAAGCGACTCCGAGCGGCTGCAGACGATGGACTTCGAGGCGATGTCGGCCGCCGAGATCACCGGCGCCCGGGCGGAGATCCGCCGTCTGCGCTTGCCGCTCGACCTGCGCCAGACGCGGCGCACCCGGCCGGCGACGAATGGCAGCCGGATCGACATGGCCGCCACGCTGCGCGCCGGGCTGCGGCACGGCGGCGAGTTGGTCGACCTGGCCCGCTCGGAACGCACGGTGCGACCGCCGCCGCTGGTCGTGCTGTGCGACATCTCCGGATCGATGGGCCGTTACGCCCAGATCCTGCTGCACTTCCTGCATGCGGTGGCGAACGACCGCGACCGCGTCAGCGTGTTCCTGTTCGGCACCCGGCTGACCAACATCACCCGCCAACTACGGCATCGCGACCCGGAAGCGGCGTTCGCCGCGGTGGCGGCGATGGTGCCCGATTGGTCCGGCGGCACGCGCATCGGCGACACGATCGCGCAGTTCAATCGGCAATGGGCCAAGCGCGTGCTCGGGCAGGGCGCCATCGTGTTGCTGGTGACGGACGGTCTGGACCGCGCGGGTGCGGACGGGCTGCCGGAAGCGATGGAGCGGCTGCACAAATCCTGCCGCCGGCTGATCTGGCTCAATCCCCTGTTGCGCTGGGACGGGTTCGAGCCGAAATCACAAGGCATCCGCGCCATGCTGCCGCACGTGGACGAGTTCCGTCCGGTGCACAACATCGCCAGCTTGCGCGCGCTGATCGCATCGCTGTCGCGACCGGCGCCGGCGCGGGAGCGCTTTAGGGAGGCCATCCATGACCGAGGCTGAAGACATCCTGTCCGTTGCCGCCGCCTGGCGTCGCGAGGGCGAGAAGGTCGCGCTGGCGACGGTGACCGAGACGTGGGGCAGTTCTCCCCGCCCGGCTGGCAGCCAGATGGCGGTCACCGCCTCGGGGCGCATGGCCGGCTCGGTGAGCGGCGGCTGCATCGAGGGCGCCGTCGCGGAGGCGGCGCAGGCGACGCTGGCGGGCGGCCCGCCGCAGTTGCTGGATTTCGGCATCACCGACGAGCGGGCCTGGGAAGTCGGCCTCGCGTGCGGCGGCAAGCTGAAAGTGTTCGTGGAAGCAGTCGGTTGACGCCGGAGCTTCTCGCGGCGGTGCAGGCGGCGCGCGAGGCGGGCCGCGGGGTGGTGCTGGCGACGCGGCTGCCCGGCGGCGACCAGGTGCTGCTGCCCGACCCAGCCTATGGAGCGCTCGACGACGCAGCCCGGCAGGCCCTGGCGGCGGAGCGCAGCGGCACGCACGAGGTCGACGGCGTCACCTGGTTCCTGCACGCGCACAACCCGCCGGCGCGCATCGTCATCGTCGGCGCCGTGCATATCGCGCAAGCGCTGGTGCCGCTCGCGGCGCAACTCGGCTACGGCGTGACGGTGGCCGACCCGCGGCGCGCGTTCGCCACCGACGAGCGGTTCCCCAACGTGTCGGTGTCGACCGAGTGGCCGGACGAGGCGCTCGACGCGCTGCGCCCCGACAGCCGGACCGCGATCGTGACCCTCACCCACGACCCGAAGCTGGACGACCCGGCGCTGGACCGGGCGCTGCGGTCCGAGGCGTTCTACATCGGCGCCCTCGGCAGCCGCCGCACCCATGCCAAGCGGCTGGATCGGCTCCGCGCGTTGGGCCACGACGACGCGGCGCTGGCGCGCATCCACGGGCCGGTCGGGCTGAACATCGCCGCGGTGACGGCGCCGGAGATCGCGCTCTCCGTGCTGGCGCAGATCGTCGCCGTGCGTCGCGGGGCCCCGCTCGCGTGATTTTCGGCCCGACGGCGCTGGCCGACGCGGAGGGCGCCGTGCTCGCCCACACCCACCGCACACCCGGCCGCGTGGTGAAAAAGGGCACGCTGCTCGATGCGGGCGCCGTCGAGGCGTTGCGCGCCGCCGGGCTGGACCCGGTCGTCGCAGCCCGGCTCGAGCCCGGCGATGTGGGCGAGGACGACGCCGCCCGCCGGATCGCCGCGGCGCTGCTCGGGCCCGGACTGCGCGTCACGGGGGCGGCGACCGGTCGGGTGAACCTGACGGCCGGCGTCGCCGGGCTGCTGCGGGCGGACCGGGCGCGCATCGACGCGGTGAACGCGGTGGACGAGGCGGTCACGGTCGCGACGCTGCCGGACGCGACCCCGGTGGCGGTCGGCGAGATGGTGGCGACCGTCAAGATCATCCCGTTTGCGCTGCCCGGCGACACGCTGGCGCGGGCGGAGGCGGCTTGCGCCGGTGGTGGGACGATGACCGTGCATGCGTGGCAGGCCCAGCGGGTCGGCCTGGTGCTGACGACGTTGCCGGGGCTGAAGCCGTCCGTCATCGCGGGCACTGTCACGGCCATGGCGGGTCGGATCGACGGCATCGGCGGGATGCTGCTGCCGCCGCTGCAATGCCCGCACCGCGCCGAGTCGATCGCAGCGGCGCTGCGCAGTCTTTTGGAGGACGGAGCGGACCTCCTGCTGATCGCCGGCGCGTCCGCGGTGGTGGACCGCCGGGATGTCGGGCCGGCCGGCATCGTGGCGGCGGGTGGCGACATCCTGCATTTCGGCATGCCGGTCGATCCGGGCAACCTGATCTGCCTGGGCCGCATCGGCGATGTTCCCGCGCTGGTGCTCCCGGGCTGCGCGCGCAGCCCGAAGCTGAACGGGATCGACCTGGTGCTGCACCGGCTCGCCGCAGGGCTGCCCGTGACGGGGGCGACCGTGGCGCAGATGGGGGTTGGCGGCCTGCTGAAGGATGTGGCCGCCCGGCCGCTGCCGCGCGCCCAGGCCACGAAGGGCGCCCCGGGCCGCAAGGTGGCGGCCATCGTGCTGGCCGCCGGGCAGTCCAGCCGCATGGCGCCGCGACATAAGCTGTTGGTTGTAGACGACTCCGGCCGGACGATGGTGTCCCGTTCGGTCGATGCCGTGCTGGGCAGCCGGGCGCGCCCGGTGATCGTTGTGACAGGCCACCGCGGGAAGGAAGTGCAAGAGGCGCTGGCTGGCCGGCCGGTGCGCTTCGTGGAGGCGCCCAACCACGCGGCGGGGCTGTCCGCAAGCCTGCGCGCGGGGCTGGCGTCGCTGCCGGAGTGGGCCTCGGCGGCGTTGGTGGTGCTGGGCGACATGCCGCTGGTCACGGCGGCCAGCATCGACCGTCTGCTCGAAACCTACGATCCAGACGAGGGGCGCAGCATCGTCGCGCCAAGTTATGGCGGCCAATTGGGCAATCCGGTGCTGTGGGACCGCCGCTTTTTCCCCGAGATGATGGCGCTGGAGGGCGATGTGGGCGCCCGCTCGCTGCTGCGGCGGCATGCCGAGGCGGTGACGGAGATTGTCCTGGATGACACGGTGTTGCGGGATTTCGATACGGTGGAGAGCCTGACGGGCTTGGCCGGGTGACAGTCGCCGCGGCCGGGCCCATCTTGCGTCGCACAAACGATTTGCCGGAGCTTCCATGCCCCCTCGCACCATCCTGTTGGCGTCGCTGACGCTGCTTGCCGCCGGATGCACCCCGCCGCCCCCGACGTCCGCGAGCCGCGCCAACGCGGCCGCGCTGGCGTCCTGTCGCGCGAGCACGGATTCCTCGTTCAACCGGCAGAACCGCTACCTGATCTCCGAGCGGGACACGAGCGACTCCCCGTTTTCCACCTCCGGCGTAACCGGCATCACCACGCGCGGGCTGACGCAGCGCTACGACTACGACACGGCGCTCGCGTCCTGCCTGTCCGCCTCGGGGGCGCCGGAAGCAGCTGCTTCGCCCAAGACGTCCTCACCACCCCCAGCTCGTCAGGGGACGCCGCTCGCGCCCTACTAAGCCGGCGTTCCCAGGTTGGCGAACGGCTGCTACGGTCGGCTCTCCGATAGTCTGGAGCGACCCGCATGAGCAAGATAACCCGTACCGACGCCAACAAGGTGCTGGCGAAAGCCGTTGAATATCATGGTTTCGTCTACCTGGCGGGGATAACGGCGGACGACACCTCACAGGACGTGGCGGGCCAGACGCGGCAGGTGCTGGCGACGATCGACGCCCTGCTGGAAACCCACGGCACCGACAAGACCCGGCTGCTTCAGGCGCAGATTTGGGTGAACGACATCCGTGACCGCGATGCGATGAATGCGGTGTGGGTCCCGTGGTTGCCGGAAGGCGCCGCGCCGGCGCGCGCCTGCGTCGAGGCGAAGATGGCGGACCCGCGCCTGCTGGTCGAGATCATGGTCACCGCCTGCAAGTAACTTCGGCGGTGATGGGTCACGGCGCCGGAAGTTGCATAGTTGCAATGACCTGCGTCGTGACCTTCGCGCTTGGCTGCCTAGCGAAGCCTCGGCGACCCCGGTGCAGACCCACGTTCACACGCGTGCAACGGATGCAGATCAAACGCGCGGCAAGTAGTTCCATTCCTGACACAAATCTCACCGGGACGTGATTAGGACTACAGTCGGCAAACGGCAACCCAAACGGGCCGTCATCTGACTGAGATGACGCCAGCTGCAACAAATCGACATAGTCGCCTTGCAAACCCACGGACGGTCTTGCTACCGCCCACTCACAAATGAGTGACCCCGTGAGGAAGACGACATGATTGAACAAACCCATCTGCGGATTGCAGCTCTTGGGGCAGCTTTCGTAGTTGCGGTATGCGGTGCGTCGCACGCCCGGGGGCGGCATGGGTCGCAGATCAATTTCAACGCGCATGGACACGAGCGCTACGCGTCGCATCGGGACATTGGTTATTTCGGCAGCTCGCATGCCGGACGGTTCCACTTCAGCGGCCAGAACTACGCCTTCAGCGGGCATAGCGGCGGCCACAGCAGCGGCGGTTACATCCAATGCGTGCAGTTCGCCCGCGCCGACACCGGCATCGAGCTGTCGGGCAACGCGAGCGCCTGGTGGGACAATGCGGCGGGCATCTACCAGCGCGGCGGCCGGCCGGAGTCGGGCGCCGTTTTGAACTTCCGCGCTAATGGCGTCATGCGGATGGGCCACGTCGCCGTCGTCAACCATGTCGTGGACAGCCGGACGATCTACGTCGACCACGCGAATTGGGGCGGCCCGGGCGCGGTGCGCGGCGGCGTGAGCCGCGACATCTCGGTCGTCGACGTCTCGCCGAACAACGACTGGAGCGCGGTTCGCGTCGCGCTCGGGCACTCGGCGGAATACGGCAGCATCTACCCGACTTACGGCTTCATCTACAATCGGCCGGACGGGGGCACGATGATGGCCGCCAACAATGCGAACGCGCCGATTCCCCCGATGAACGCCGCCCCGCGCGACCTTCGCGGTCGCACCGTGATGGCCGCCACGGCGCCGAGCTTCGGCTTCGACGAGGTCGCCGAGGCGCCGGACAGCGCCGAGCCGCGCAGCTTCTACCACTACGGCCGGCGCCACTTCGCCAGCCATGGCTACCAAGGCATGCGCGGCTACCAAGGCATGCGCGGCTACCAGGGCATGCGCGCAGCCCGGGCCAGCTACG
>CAXTBW010000006.1:30715-68455 GCA_964242925.1 uncultured Acetobacteraceae bacterium | reverse complement strand
GCGGGGTCGAAGTCCGCCCCGCTGTTGCACCACCACGTGCCGGACACGACCACGCACAGACGGTCGGTGGTGTAGGTGTGCGGCGCGCTCATGTAGCCGGGCCACCAGCGCACGAGCGTGTAGTATAGCCCGGGCTCGGTGGTGGACCCGGCGAGCGCGCACATGTCGACGCTGCGCTCCGGATAGCCCTTGTTCGGCAGCCATGTGCGCGCGTCCGGCGGCTGGATGATGGTTTGCACGGGGTTGAGCGGGCTTGCGACCGCTCCGGTGGCGGTCTCGGTGGCGAGAGCGGCCAGCATGCTGGCCAGCAGCAGGTCGCGTCGTGGCATCCCCATGCCGGGTGCTCCTTGTTGTTGCTTTGATCGGCGGCGGATCGTGGACGCCGCCCGCCCGGCGTGCAAGATGGCGGCTGGAACGCGAGAAAGGCTCGCCATGCGCACGGGGACGCGGTTGCTGCGATCTGCCCTGGGTCGCCTGGCGGCAACTCTGGCCGCGGCAACGGGCGCGGCCTGGGCGGTGGCCGTGCTGGCCGGCGCCGTCCTGCAGGCGCCCGCGCCCACCGCCATCATCACCGACCGGGACGGCGCGTTTCTGACCCAGGCCGGCCACGAGAGCCGCCGGCCGGACGGCGGGCGGCAGGTGGAATATGGATACTGGGCCGTGGAGCCGCCGCCGCGCGTTGTGGCCGCGACGCTGGCGCTGGAGGACCGGCGGTTCTGGTCGCACCCGGGCGTCGACCCGGCGGCCGTGCTGCGCGCGACCTGGCGACGGCTGCGCGGCGGCAGCTCGTCCGGCGCGTCCACCATCGCGATGCAGGTCGCGCGCATGCAGCATCCGCGCGCGCGGACCCTGTGGGCCAAGGCGGTGGAGGCGGGCGCGGCGGTGGCGCTGGTCGCCCGCTACGGCCACCAGGCAGTCCTGGCGCAGTACCTCCGGCTAGCGCCCTACGGCGAGAACAGCCACGGCATCGCCCACGCCGCCCAGTGGTATTTCGACCGGCCTGCCGCCGACCTGGACACGGCGCAGGCCGCCCTGCTGAGCGCAATCCCGCAGGCGCCCGGCGGCATGGCGCTGCACCACGGCCGGGCTCGCGCCGTCGCCCGCGCGCGCCGGGCGCTGGCGGCGATGGACCTGCCGGCGCCCGTCCAGGCCGACGCGCTGGCGGAGCTCGACCGGCTTGCTCCGCTGCCCGCGCCGCGACGCCCGGCTTTCCTCCACTTGGCGCTGCGCCTGCAACGGGCGGCGCCCGAGAGCGGCGGCGTGGTGCGCTCCACGATCGACGGCGCCGTGCAACGCTGGGCGACGCGCATGGCCGCCGCCCATCTCGGGGCCTGGCGACACGCCGGCGCGCAGCAGGTTGCGGTCATGATCGTCCGCCGCGGCAGCCGCAAGGTGCTGGCCTCGGTCGCCTCCGCCGGCTACGACAGCCAGCCCGGCGGCGCGATCGACTACACGGCCGCCCTGCGTTCGCCGGGCAGCACGCTCAAGCCGTTCCTGTATGCGCTGGGGCTGGATCGCCGGGTGATCGCGCCGCAGGACGTGTTGGCGGACCTGCCGGAGGGCGCGGCGGGGATCAGCAACGCCGACCACGACTATCTCGGTCCGCTGCTGCCGCGCCAGGCGCTCGCCAACTCCCGCAACGTGCCGGCGACCAACCTGCTGCGGCGGATCGGGTTGAACGACGGCTTCACGTTCCTGCGAGCGCTGGGCGTCCACGCGCGGGAGGGCGCCGCGGACCGCTACGGCCTGGCGATGGCGATCGGCGCACTGCCCACCTCGCTCGAGCGGCTGATGCGGGCCTACGCGACCCTGGCGGAGGATGGGGTGGACTTGCCGTTGCGCTGGTTCCGCGGGCCGGTTGCAGACGGCAAGCGGCTGATCTCCGTCGATTCCGCCCGGTTGGTGGGCCGGTTCCTGAGCGATCCGCTGGCCCGGCTGCCATCGTTCCCGCGTTACGGCTCGTCGGAGTTCCCATTCGCCGTGGCGCTGAAGACCGGCACGTCGCAGGGCTATCGGGATGCGTGGACGGTCGAGTGGTCGCGCGACTACCTGGTCGGCGTGTGGGTGGGCCGCGCCGACGCCGGGCCGATGACGCAGCTGAGCGGCGCGCGGGCGGCGGCGCATTTGGCGCAGGCGGTGATGCTGCGCCTGCATGGCGTGGGCCGCAGCGACCTGCTGGCGGGCGAGTTCGCCGCCCCGCCCGGCCGCGAGCAGGCGGAGCTGTGCACGGGGACCGGCGCCCGCGCGGATGCCGGGTGCGACCAGCGCCTGACCGAGTGGGTCCGGCCGGGCATACCCCAGCCGGCCGCCCCACCGCCCCGCTTGTCGATCGTGCAGCCGGACCCAGACACGCACGTGTGGCGCAACCCGGAGGCGCCCGCGTCGCTGAACCGGCTGGTGCTGCGGGCCACCGCCGAGCCGCATGTGGCGCAGATCGTCTGGTTGGTGGACGGCCAACCGGTCGCCACCGCATCGCCCGACGCCCCCCTGTTCTGGCCGATGATTCCGGGGCATCACCGTTTCCAGATCCGCCTGCCGTTGGAGGCAAGCGCCTCGCGACCGGTGGCCGTCATCGTGGAGTAGCCAGGTTGACCGAACGACTGGCGGCAGGCCGCTGAACATGCGCCGACTTATCTCCTCCGGTTCACCGTTCGAGGCTGGGATCGGCTACTCCCGGGCCGTCGTCGACGGAGAGTGGATATTCGTGTCCGGCACGACCGGGTTCGATTACGCCGCCATGACGATATCGTCCGACGTGCGTCAACAAGCCGAGCAGACCATGCGCAACATCCAGCAAGCTCTGGCGGCGGCAGGCAGCTCGTTCGCCGATATCGTCCGTGTTCGATACATCTTTCCCGACGCCGCCGATTTTGAACCCTGTTGGCCCGTGTTGCGTCGATACCTCGGCGAGGTTCGCCCGGCGGCAACGATGATTGCAGCAGGCTTGGCCGACCCGCGCATGAAGATCGAGGTGGAGGTCACCGCGCGCCGGGCTGCTGCGTAGCCGCGCGTCCGGGGGACGGTCGCCGTGCCCAACCGTCATGCCAGGCTTGACCCTGGAATCCACGGCGTCCAGCCCGCCCTCGCAATCCAGATTGCCTTCGTCATAATGACGGACGGATAGGCCAGGCCGAGCGGCGCCCGCTTGAGCGGCGCGAGCGTCGTCGGCATGGTGGGGCCATGCACCGTCGCGACACCCGCATCGCCATCATCACCGGCGGCTCCTCCGGCATCGGGCGCTGCACCGCCGGGCTGCTGGCGCGCGACGGGTGGAGCATCGGGCTGATCGCACGCGGCGAGACCGGCCTGGCCGCAGCGGCCGAGGACGTGCGGGCAGCGGGTGGACGCGCGGCGCTGGCGGTGGCGGACGTGGCGGACAGCGCCGCGTTGCGCCGGGCGGCCGACGCGATCGTGGCCGAGCTGGGCGTGCCCGATCTATGGGTGAACTGCGCGGGCAACGGCGTCTATGGCCGGTTCGCGACGGTGCCGGAACACGAGTTCAACCGCGTCACCGAAGTGACCTACCGCGGCACCGTCAATGGCTGCCGGGTCGCGCTGGCGCTGATGCGGCCGCGCGGCGCCGGCGGCATCGTCAACGTCTGCTCCGCCTGCGCCTTCCACGGGTTGCCGCTGATGACGTCGTACTCCGGCGCCAAGGCGGCGGTGCGGGGGTTCAGCCAGGCGCTGCAGGCGGAGCTGGCGATGGAGCGCAGCCGCATCCGGGTCAGCTGCGTGTTCCCGCCCGCAGTGAACACGCCGTTCTTCTCCCATGCAGTGTCGCACATGGGGTGGCCCGCCCGTCCCGCGCCGCCGGTCTACCAGCCGGAGGTCGTGGCCGCCGGCATCCGAATCGCGGCGCTGACCGGCAGGGCCGAGATGGCCATCAGCGGCACGGCGGCCGCGTTCTGGCTGGCGACCCGCGTGTCGCCGCGGCTGATGGCGGTGTTGATGACGCGGCTGGGCTTCGACGGCCAGTTGACCCGCGACCCGGAAGCGGCCCGGCTCGAGCGGCCGACCCTGTTCGAGCCCTCATGCGGCGCCGAAGCGGTGCACGGCCCATTCGGGCGCGCGGCGCGGCGGCGCAGCTCCCAGGTTTGGTTCAGACATCTCTGCATGTCGTTCGGTCGCGTCGTTCGGGCGGGCGTCGCGGTCGCTCGGATCATCCGCCGACCAACGTCTCTGTGGCGATCCAGACCTGCTCCGTCAGCGACGGATTGAGCGCCCGGCGGTTGGGCGCCGCGATCTTGCAGTTCTTGACGTAGGCGGCCGTGGTGGTCGCGAACTCGGGCGCCAGGCAGGCGTGCAGCGGAGTGACGGCGCCTTGCTCCTCGGTCAGCACGAACGGCGACATCATCCGCCACGCCAGCCCGATGACCCCCGGATCGCGCACCAGGCCGGTGGCGACCGTGCCGGGGTGGACCACGTTGGCCACCACGCCGGCGCCGTCCAACCGCTTCGCCCAGCCGAACGTCGTCATCATCAGCGCCAGCTTCGACTGGCCGTAGGCGCGCACCATGCCCCACCGGCGGCGCCCCTCCAGGTCCGCCGGGTCGATCCGAGCGCGGTCCGAGGTCGATGAACCGACGTTGACGATGCGCGCGCTGCCGTTCGTCGCCGCGGCGGCCCGCAGCGACGGCACCAGCGCGCGGGTCAGCACGAACGGCGTGAGGTGATTGGTGGCGATGACCCGCTCGTGCCCCTCCGGCGTCTCCTCGCGTCGGGCGCAGAACGTGCCGGCATTGTTCACCAGCAGGTCGAGCTCCGGATAGCGCGCGTCGATCAACATGCCCACCTGACGGGCGGCGGCGATGGAGGACAGATCGGCGACCAGCAACTCGAGATGCGCATCCGGAACCTGGCTGCGGATCCATTCCAGGGCCTCGTCGCCGCGGCCCCGGTCCCGGCCGACGACAACCACCGTGTAACCGGCGCGCGCCAGGCCGAGCGCGATCCAACGCCCGATCCCGCTCGTGGCGCCTGTGACTACGCTTACCGGCATGCACGGCCGCCCATGATCATAAGGCTACGGTCTTGGCATGCCCCGCCGCGTGGTGCGAGGGGCGTGCGCCATCCGAGGGGCCAAGGCTGGCCAAGGCGCTTAGAGCTGGAACGGAATGCGGCGGCGCAGCTCCCACGGGCCGTCCAGATAGTCCCAGAGGTCGAGCCCGACGACCATGCCCGGCTGCGGCAGGACTCCGGCCTGCAAAGCCTCATGCAGCCGCCGCGCTTCGGCCGGCGACGCCTTGTTCTGGATGGTGATGTGGGGGCGCCAGGCCTGCCGGTCCTGCGGCGTCAGCCACTCCTTCCAAGCGGCCGCAAGCCCGCCGCGCAGCGTCGCCACGCCCGGCATGTCCAGGTTGTAGGCGCAGCCGCGGCCGAGGAAGCGAACCCCGGCGATGTTGAACGGCACGGCCGGCTGCGCTTGGCAGGTCGCGTCCAGCAACTCGACGATGGCGTCGGCGTAAGCGCCCGGCAGGTGGTGGAACAGCGTCACGTGCGCCGGAACGATGTTGAGGGACGATGGGAAATGCTGCCGACGTTCCCGCTCGAACCGGGCCTGCGACGCCGGGTCGAGCGATGCCGTCAGGATCAGCGGCGCGGGACCAACTGCTGTCACGCTGGCGGGCGCTGACCGGCGCGGTGCTGCCGGGGATGGCGGCGGCTTGCGGCTGGCCGATCCGGCTGGACCACTGCTTCATGCGCGTGTGCCTGGATCACGCAATGGGCCAGCGCTGGGACACCGTCGTCGCGCGCCCGGCCATCCGCCACCTCAGCGACGCCGAACTCGCCCGCGCCGTCGCGGTGGCCGAGGCGGTCCGCGACGACCCGGCCAGCTTGCCGGCGCTCAACGCCGCCAGCCTGCGGTTCCGGGGCAAGCTCTAGCGGCCGCGGAACACGGCCGGGCGCTTCTCCACGAAGGCGCGGACGGCCTCGCGGTGGTCCTCGGTGACGCTGCATCGCGCCTGTCCCAGCGCCTCCATGTCGAGCACCGCGCCGAGCGGCTCCGTCTCGGCGGCGTGCAAGTTGCGCTTCATGAACTGGAACGCGATGCGCGGCCCGCCGGCAATGCGGCGCGCCATGGTCATCGCCTCGGTCAGCAGCGCCGCATCGTCCACCACGCGCGTGACCATGCCCAGGCGTTCGGCTTCGGCGGCGTCGACCTCCGTGTTGAGGTAGTACAGCTCACGCGCCTTGGCGGTGCCGACCAGCCGGGTCAGCGACCACGAGCCGCCGAAATCGCCGGAGAAGCCGACGGCGGCGAAGGCGGTGCGGAACCGCGCGGTGCGGGCCGCCAGCCGCAGGTCGCAAGCGAGCGCCAGGCTCAGCCCGGCGCCGGCCGCGGGGCCGTTCACGGCGGCGATCACCACGGTGCCGATGGTGCGCAGCAGCCGGACCGATTCGTGGCGCCAGCGCAGGCCGTCGTGGCGCTCGTCCAGGGTCGGCTCGCTGGCGGCCATGATCTTCACGTCGCCCCCGGCGCAGAAGCCGCGTCCGGCGCCCGTCAGCACGATGGCGCCGACATCCGGGCTCGCCGCCAGCCGGGGCAGCGCCTCGCACAGGGCGCGCACCATCGCCTCGCTGAGCGCGTTCAGCCGGTCCGGCCGGTTCATCGTCAGCACGGCCACGCCGTCGGTCACCTCCTCCAGCAGATCGGGCATCAGGCTTGCTCCAGCAACATGTCCTGCAAACGGGCGCGGCGGTCCGCGGTCAGGCCGAGCGCCTCGGCCAGGTAGGCGTCGATCGCGCCATGACGCTGCCGGGCGGCCTCGAACGCAGCGGCGAGCAGGCCCGGCTCGGCCCGCAGCAACGCTTCGCGTATCTCGGGCGGCAGGTCCTCGCTGGGCACCGTGTCGCGGCGCCACAGCCGGTTGGTCGCCTCGAAGTCGGCCACGACGGTGGGCCAGGGCACGCCCAAAGCGGTCAGCAGCATGGCGGCGGCGAACCCGGTGCGGTCCTTGCCGGCGCTGCAGTGGAACAGCAGGGGCGTGGCGTCGTCGAGGATCGCGTCCAGCAACGCGCGGTATTGGGCCGAACTGGACAGCGCGTAGGCGGCGTAGGCCCGCTCCAACACCGCGTGCAGCGCCTCGCCGGTCGCCTCCTTGGTGCGCAGGATGTCGCGCAGCCCGGCGCCCACGGTCGGCTCGATCGGCAGCGCCACGATGCGCGGGCCGGGCAGCCGGGTGGGCGCGCGGCGGCTCTCGTCCACGCCGCGGAAGTCGCACACCGTGCGCAGGCCGAGCCGGGCCACGACGGCCTGGTCCGCCTCGGTCAGCTTGGCGAGCGCCGCCGAACGGAACACCATGCCGCGACGCACGCGCCGGCCGTCGGCCGCCTCGTAGCCGCCGAGATCGCGGAGGTTGGAGACGCCCTCGAGCGGGATGACGTGCGGCAGGCCGGCTTCGGTTGGATGGTTCGCCATGCAAGCGCGATAGCATGGGCCGTCTGCTCTTGCCACGAGGTGGGCCTGCCACGACCCGAAAGGAGCTATGCAGACCATTCCGCTTTCGGCCAAGGTCCGCCGAGCAATGGAGCAACGGGCATGCGGCGTTGGGTGTCGTTTGTCGTACGTTGCCTAGGCCGGGGACTGAACCGCGCATGATGCAGCCCTGGCGCGTCCTCTCGTCCAAGCTCCTGCTTCGCGATCGCTGGATCGACCTGCGCGCCGATCACTGCATCAACGCCGCAGGGGTGGAGATCGCGCCGTATTACGTCCTGACCTACGCCGACTGGGTGCACGTGGTGGCGATCACCGCCGATGACTGCCTCGTGCTGGTCGAACAGTATCGCCACGGCGCCGGGTCCGCTTTCCTGGAGTTGCCCGGCGGCGTGATCGATCCCGGCGACGCCAGTCCACTCGCGGCCGGAGAGCGGGAATTGCGGGAGGAAACCGGTTTCGCAGCGACGAGCTGGCGGCCGGTCAGCAGCCTGCATGCGAACCCGGCTATCCAGACCAACCGCGTGCATACGGTGCTGGCGACGGACGCCGTGCAGGTCGGCGAACCGGCGTTGGAGGGCAGCGAGGCTGGCATGGCGTTGCGGCTCGTGCCGGTGGCCACCGTTCTCGCCGGGCTTCAGAATGGGTTGCTAGGGCAATCCATGCAGGTCGGCGGGGTGCTGCTCGCCTTGGCCAAGGCCGGCCGGATCAGCCTCTAACGCTGGGCGACGCGTCGGCGCGACACCGGACGACGCGCGGCCGGGCGCGTCGCAGCCTGCGGCGTCGCGATCGAGGCCGGCGTGCTGGTCGCGATCGGCGCCTCCGCAGCGGAGCACTTGAAATCGTCGCCGGTGCCAAACTGGATTGTCGGCAGCAGCGCCGCGGGCGGAAACAGGATGCCCAACCCCAACGCCGCGCCGCCGCGGATCGCGAGTGGCGCGATCTCCGGCTTGATCGACGGGCTCTTCAGCTTGCCCGTGATGTCGATCGGCGTCTCCAGCGACCCGACCGAGAAATGCTTCGATTTGGTCTCGAGCTTGTAGTCAATCGTCTCGGCCGCGAGATTGATCGTCCCCGTCCCCTGCACGCGCGCCTCGGACGTGTCCAGGATCAGCGTCCGCGTCGACATCAGGCCGTGGTTCAGCGGGAAGTCCGCCGCGAAGCACTGCAGGTTCGCCCGCTGCGGCACGCCCAGCGCGGACAGCAGCGCGTTGCCGAACTCCAGCCCGGCGATGTCCACGAGCAGGGCGCTCAGATTGCCGCCGGACATCCCGAGCTTCAGACCGCCGCTGCCTCGGCCCAGAAGGGTGGCGATCGAATTGCCCTCGGATTCGAGCTTCGCGCTGCCGCTCATCGTGCCCGCGCCGTTCACCAGGTGCGTGGCGGAGAGCAGGCGACCCAGGTCGACCCGGCGGAAGTTCACCGACAGGTTGGCCTTCATGTCGCGACCGGCCGGCGCCAAGTCCCCGCTCAGCGCGATCTCACCGGTTCCGACCGCGAACGACAGCGTGTGGATGTCGATCCGGCCGTTGGTGATGTCGACGCTCACCACGATGTTGTCGAGCGGAACGGAGCGGCCAAGGATGTGCGCGCCCTTGTAGCGCAACTCCACGTCCGCGGCGTTCAGCTTGGGCAGGTTGATCGGCGTCGTCGGGAGGATGTGGTCGCTCGCCTCCTTGCTGGCCAACTGAGCGCGCTGCTGCGGGCTGGCGGCCTCGCCCTGGCGGCCGGGCGTCTCGCCGATGAAGCCGCCGAGGTCTGCCAACTCCACCTGGCGCGAGAACAGGTTGGCCTGCACGAACGGCCGCTCCCGCGTCGGGTCAACCAGGATGTCGCCGTTCAGGTCGCTGTTGCCGAGGCGCCCGGTGAAGCCGGTGAACCGGATCTTTTTGTCGGTATAGTCGAGCTTGCCTGCGATGGAATACGGCGGCGTCTCGGGGATCGGCACCCCCGTGAGCGGCGTCAGCTTCGAGGCGTCCGGCCCGGCGAACTCCAGCTTGAGGTTGGCGCCGGCGAAATTGAGCGGATTCTGCACAGTGCCGGTCAACGCCACATGTGTCGGGCCGTTCGCCAAATGCAGGTCGACCGGATACGGGTGCGCCGTGTCGCGCAACGATAGCAGCGCGCCGCCGATCAGCCGCCCGGTGATCGGCTGCGCGGCGTAGGTCCCCTTCGCGTCCACCACAATCCGCCCGGCGTCGCTGTCGCTGGCGGGCGCGGCGCCGTCCGCGGCCTTGCCCGCCGCTTCGGCCCCACCAGAGCCAGCGCCCTGCTGCGTCGCCACGTCCAGGTTGAAGTCGGCCTTCAGCTTGGGCATCACCACGTGGGCGTGGCCATTGTTGATCACCAGCTGGCCAAGCCTCGGCCCAGCGTTCGGGTCCGCGTCCTTGCCGGTTGGCGTGTTGCTCGAAGCCGGGGAAGGCCAGTTCGTCTTGCCGTCGGCCGCCTGGTCGGCCTCGACCACAGGGTGCTCCAGCACGATCTGCGGGATCACGATTGCCCGGCTATGGACATACGCCATAGCATCGACCACGACGGTCAGCTTGTCGACGTCGGCGAACGGCTTGCCCCCCGCCAGGCCATCGACGCCGGCGATTTCGACATTGTCCAGCGACACGGTGACGATGCGGCCGAGCTTCACGTGCAGATGCTGCGCCGTCACCTTGCGGCCTAGCGCGGAGCTGGCTTGCGCGTCGACGATCGGCAGGAACCAGTCCCAATCCCACAACGCTACGACCGCCACCACTGCAACCACGCAGGACCCGAGGACCCACAGCCCGATATGACGGCGACGCTTCCTGGGCGGCTTTGCTTCGTCGGCCATCATATGCCAACGCCCCGCCGTTGCCACGGTTGCAGAGGCGCCTGTTGCCGCGCAAGGTCCGCCCGGCAACAAGGAAGGGAACCGCCATGATCTACGAGATGCGCATCTATCACTGCGTGCCGGGCCGGCTGCCGGCCCTGCTGAAGCGATTCGAGACCATCACCCTTGGCATCTGGCAGCGCCACGGCATCCGGCAGGCCGGGTTCTGGACCACGCTCGTCGGCGGCTCGAACCAGTCGCTGACCTACATGCTGGCCTGGGAAAGCCTGGCCGAGCGCGAGAAGCTTTGGACTGCGTTCCAGGCCGACCCGGAATGGATCGCCAAGCGAGCCGAGACGGAGAAGGACGGCGCCATCGTGTCCAACATCGTCAACGAGTTCCTGGTCCCGACAAGCTTCTCCAGCGTCCGCTAAGGTCAACGCGGGGCCCGGCGATGGGGTTGTTCCAGCTCGTCCTCGTGCTGCTGCTCGCCAGCGCCGTGCTCACCGCCATCGCGCAGCGCATCGGCGCGCCCTACCCGGCCCTGCTGGCCGTCGCCGGCGCGGCGCTCGCGTTCGCCCCCACCGGCGCCAGCGCCACGCTCGATCCGGAGCTGGCCATGGCGCTTTTCGTGGCGCCCACCCTGCTGGACGCCGCCTACGACGCCTCGCCGCGCGATCTGCGGGCCGCCTGGCTCCCGGTCGGCGGCCTGGTGCTGGTGGCGGTGGGGCTGACCGTGGCGGCGGTGGCGGTGGTGGCGCGCCTGCTGGTGCCCGAGATGTCGTGGCCGGTCGCCATCGTGCTGGGCGCGATCGTCGCGCCGCCGGACGCCTCGGCCGCCACCGCGGTGCTGCGGCAGGTGTCGCCGCCGCACCGCGTGATGGTGATCCTGTCGGGCGAGAGCCTGCTCAACGACGCCAGCGCGCTGCTGATCTACCGCGTCGCGATCGGGGCGGTGGGCGGCGCCGTGTTCTCGTTCTGGACGGCCGGTTGGCTGCTGCTGCTGTCCTGCGCGGGCGGCGCGCTGCTGGGGGTGGTGCTGGCGAAGCTGTATTTGCTGACGGTGCGGCAGACAATGCCCATCCCCGTGTCGGTGATGTCGCAGTTCGTCGGCACGTTCGCGGTCTGGATCCTGTCGTCGCGGCTCGGCCTGTCGCCGGTCATCACCACCTTCGCCTATGGCATGACCCTGGCCCGGATTACGCCGGCCCGCAGCGGCGCGGACCATCGCCGCGCCTCGTTCGCAGTGTGGGAGGTGGCGGTGTTCG
Source organism: uncultured Acetobacteraceae bacterium (assembly GCA_964242925.1). Classification (GTDB taxonomy): domain Bacteria; phylum Pseudomonadota; class Alphaproteobacteria; order Acetobacterales; family Acetobacteraceae; genus LMUY01. The sequence goes on along the minus strand of CAXTBW010000006.1, from coordinate 56,949 downwards.
TGTTGAACGCGCTCGCCTTCATCCTGATCGGCCTGCAGTTCAAGGGCGTGCTCAGCCGCCTGGACGGGCATGCGGCGCTGACCGCCGGGTTCGCCGGCGCGGTGCTGCTGACGGTCGTGCTGGTGCGCATCGCCTGGGTGATGGGGTTCACCAGCGTGCTGCGCGCCCTGCCCCGCCGCCTGCACGTGCTGCGTCCGCCAGTCAACGGATCGGCGGTGGTCGCCTGGTGCGGCATGCGCGGCATCGTGACCCTGGCGACCGCGCTGGCCCTGCCTGACGGCGACCACGGGGGAGCATTGGGCGCCGCGGCGTTCCCGTTTCGCGACCTGCTGGTGGCTGCCGCATTCGCTGTGGTGCTCGGCACGCTGGTGATCCAGGGGCTGACGCTCTCCCCGCTGATGCGGCTGCTGCGCTTGGCCGACGACGGCACGATCGACGAGGAGATGGCGCGGGCGCGGCAGGAGGCGGTCCACGCGGCGGTGCGGACGCTGCACGCGGCGGCCGGCCCGCATGCCGACGCGCTGTTGGAGCAGTTCGAGCCCGAACCGGCGCCCCGGGAGCGGCACGAGCTGATGCTGCGGGTGGTGGCCGCCCAACGCGGCCGGCTGCTGACGCTGCGCCGCACCGGGGTGATCGGCGACGACGTGTTCCAAACACTGGAGGAGGAGCTGGACTGGGCGGAGGGCCACACCGCCCGCCAGATGCGGGTCGCGGGAGGCGACTAGCGGTGCGCACACGCCTCGCCATCGCCGTCGTGTGCATCGCGGCCCTGGCCGCCGCGGGCTACGCCTATGCGCGGTTCCGGGCTAACCAGATCATGGTCGACGGCCTGGCGGCATTCACCGACCAGCTGCCGCCCGGCGCCACGCTCGCCTACGCCAGCGCCGAGCCGCGGCTGCTGAGCCGCAGCGCGCACCTGACCGACGTGCGGCTGGTCACCCGCGGCGCCACCTACACCGCGGCGGAGGCGGATATCGCGCCGGACGGCCCGGACGCGCTGCGCTTCCTGCGCCTGCGGAACGCGGCGGAGACCGCGCCCAGCGCGACGACGTCGTTCGCGCTGATCGAGGCCGAGCAGGTTTCGGTGGCGAGCGGCGCCGCCTGGACAGGCTCGTTCGAACCGAAAGCGACCCGCGCCGGCCACATCGCGCTGCACGGCGTGCGCTTCACCGGCGCCGACCAGACCGAGATGACGATCGGGGATGGGACGCTGGACAATTACGGGCCGGGGCGGCCGGCCACGCTGGACCTGCGCGCCGTGGGCGTGTCGGCGCCGGGCGGACCGGTCGGCCGGCTCGACATTGCGCACGTCAAGCTGGCGGGCGTGGACCTGACCCGGCTCATGCCGCCCGCCGACACCGGCTTCGGGCTCTCGCCGCCCGGGGCGGACCCGACGGCGGAGGCGTCCGGGCTGAGCGTGATGGCCAATGGCAAGCCGCTCATCAGCCTCGCCTCGTTCGCGGCCGGCCTGACCCATTTGGCGGTGACCGACTTGGCGGTGCTGGCCGACGACCAGCTGACGCCGGGTCTGCGGCAGGCTGGCTACGACCGCTTCCAGGGCACGCTGGTGGTGGACGGCGCGTTGGACGTCGCGGCGCGGCGGCTGCGCGTCGACCAGATCGACCTGGTTGCGGCGGACATGGCGCACGCGCATCTCGCGGTGGCGCTGGACAATCTGCCGCCCGACTTGCTTGGTCCGGCGCTGGATGCGCGGCATCTCCGACTGGGCTTCGCGGAGCTGGTCGGCTTGCAGCTGCGCTCGCTGGATTTCAGCCTCGAGGACCGCTCGCTGACCGGCAAGCTGCTGGCCGCCGCCGCCGCGCAGCGTGGCATGCCCCCGGCGCAACTGCTGGCGGTGGTCCAGTCGCAGGTCCGGGCGTTGGCCGCCCAATACCGCGTGCCGGACGCGGCGTCCGCGCCGGTGCTGGCCTTCCTTGCCGACCCGCACTGGCTGGTGATCGCGGCGCATCCGCCGCAGCCGGCGCCGTTGATCGGCGTGCCCTCGCTGATCCGCAACGCGCCGGACCAGACGCTCGGATTGCGGGTGACGAACCAGCCGCCCGCGCAGTAGGTTCGGGCGCGATGTTCACCCAGTTCGTCCTCACCCTTCGCCAGAGCGGCGTCCCCGCCTCCATCACGGAGTATCTGAGCCTGCTCGGCGCGATGCAGGCGGGCGTGGCCGATTACAGCATCGACGATTTCTACTTCCTCAGCCGCGCCGCCCTGGTGAAGGACGAGCGCCACCTGGACCGCTTCGACCGCGTGTTCGCCACCTGCTTCCGCGGGTTGGAGAGCCCGCCGGCGACGGAAACTAGCGGCCCGGCCGGCGAGATACCGGCCGAGTGGCTGCGCCGGATGGCCGAGAAGCTGCTGACCAAGGAGGAGCAGGCGCAGATCGAGGCCATCGGCGGCTTCGAGAAGCTGATGGACACGCTGCGCCAGCGCCTGGCGGAGCAGAAAGGCCGCCACCAGGGCGGATCGAAGTGGATCGGCACCGCGGGGACCTCGCCGTTCGGCGCCGAGGGCTACAACCCCGAGGGCGTGCGCATCGGCCAGGACCGCAGCCGCCACCGCCGGGCGGTGAAGGTGTGGGACAAGCGCGAGTTCCGCGACCTGGACGACACGCTGGAGCTGGGCACGCGCAACATGAAGGTCGCGCTGCGCCGCCTGCGCCGATTCGCCCGCACCGGGACGCCGAACGAGCTGGACCTGCCCGGCACCATCCGCGCCACCGCGACCAACGCCGGCTCGCTGGACCTGCGGATGCAGGCGGAGCGGCGCAACACGGTCCGGGTGCTGCTGTTCCTCGACATCGGCGGCAGCATGGACGACCACATCCGCGTGTCGGCCGAGCTGTTCTCCGCCGCGCGCAGCGAGTTCAAGCACCTCAAGTTCTTCTACTTCCACAATTGCCCGTATGAGCGGGTGTGGACCGACAACCGGCGCCGCGACGACAGTTCCATCGCCACCGCGGAAGTGTTGCGCACCTACGGCGCCGAATACCGCGCCGTGTTCGTGGGCGACGCGACGATGAGCCCCTACGAGATCGTCATGCCCGGCGGCAGCGTGGAGCACTGGAACAACGAGGCCGGCAACGTCTGGCTGGGCCGCATGACGCAGCACTGGCGCCGGGCCGCCTGGCTCAACCCGCAGAAGCTGCCGGAGTGGCGCCACACGCAATCGATCGGTCTGGTGCAGCAGCTGATGGAGCAGCGCATGTATCCGCTGACGGTCGCCGGCCTGGACGACATGACGCGCGCGCTGACGCGTTGACCCACGCCAAGATCGTCATGCCCGGGTCAGCCCGGGCATGACGATCTCTCTGGGGCTCCAGCCCGGCTACACGCGAACCACCTCGTCGAACTTGGTGTAGTCGATCACGATCCGACCCTCGGGCGTGAACCCGAAAATGTCGACGAAGCGGTAGCCGAACCTCAGCTCGTCCATGATGTAGCTGGCGCGGGCGTGGATGGTCTGGCTCATCGTCTCGTCCAGCCCGGTCACCGTGACCAGGATTTCGGCGTTCTGCGCCCGCAGCGTCGCCTCGTCCACGCCGTGCAGCGGGCTCTGCTCGTCGATCGGGTGCATCGCGGTGAAGGTCAGCGAGAAGATCGGCGTGTGCCCGCGCGACAAAGCGAGGTCGTAGAACCGCCGCATCCACTGCCCTTCGGCGCTGAACTCGTTGCGGACCAACGTCAGTCCCACATCCGCCTCCAGGATCTGGTTGCGCCGGATGTTGGACAGCCGCACCGCCAGGGTCGGCACGCCGTTGTAGGGCGCGATGGTGGCGAACTGGCTGAAATTGACTCGCGCGGTCGGGCGGGAGAAGCGGGCGAAGGTCAGCCCGGTGGTGAACGCCACCAGGACGAGCGCGACCATGGTCTCGATCGTGACGATGATGTTGGCGTAGACGCCAACCGGGGTCAGCACGCCGTAGCCGATGGTCGCCATGGTCTGGATGCTGAAGAAGAACGCGTCGGTGAAGGAGCCGGGCCGGGCATGGTCCACGCCGCCGGGTTGCGCGAAGTAGAGGCCGGCGAACATCACGTTCAGCAACAGGTACAGCGCCGTGCCGCCCAGCAGGAAGCTGTGCCAGCGCAGCACCAGGATGCGGTGATAGATGTCGCGGTGCCACCGCGTGCCGGCGCCCAGGCGGATCGGCGCCTCGGTCTTGTTGCGTTGCACCAGGCGCGTTGCGCCCGCGCTCCCCTCGGGCGGCCGCGACAGGACGACGAGCGGTTTGCGGCGAGCCATGGATGCTAGGCCGTGCGACGCCGGGTCAGCGGGCGAACCAGTCCGCGATCGGCTGCACGGCCTCCATCGTCCGCGCCCCCCAGCCCACTTCCGAGCGGGCCTGGCGGACGGCGCGGATATAGCCGGCGCCCTGCAGGGTCGAGTCCTTCAGCGCGGCCTGCGCGTTGGTCACCAGCTTGTCGATGCGCTGGAACACCACGCTGCCGATGTCGGCGACCTTCAGCTTCTCGATCCGCACGACCTGGAAGCGGCTGGCCTCGGTCTGCAGCAGGCGCTGCCGGAACTCGGGCCAGGGGCCGGTGGCGGTGAACGCGCCGAGGTACTTCTGCTCGACCGCGAAGACCTGCACGCGCGCGCCCCAGCTCAGCGCGCTCTCGATCGCGGCGATGGCGGACTCGACGGAGTCCGCGGCGGTCGTCACGGGGACCACGACGCCCATGCACTCGCCGCCGTCCGGGAAGATCGGCCGCGGCTCCTCGTCCAGGATGCGGCAGATCTCGGTGAAGATGTTGGCGCCCAGATCCACGATCAGGGCGCCGTTGCCAAGCGCGAACAGCAGGTCGTCCCACGCGGTGGCGTTCGGGTCGTCCGCCAGGTCCCGCGCCGCTTCGAACGCCTCGGCGTTGCGGGCGTCGAAATGCGCGATCGCCGCCAGCCCGTCCGAGGCGTCGAACAGGGTCGACAGCCGGGGCTGCCGCTCGTATTCGCGCACTTCCACGTTGCGCATCATCGCGGGATATCGGTCGAGCAGGTTCACCAGCACGGCGCTGGCGGTGGTGGTCTTGCCGCTCGACTTGTCGTTGGCGAAAATCAGCGTCTTGCGCGAGGTTGTCGAGCCAAGCTCGGAGTCATGCGTCGACGCGGCGGCCTCGTGGGTCATATCGTTTGGGGCCATCGCGCGACTCCTGTCTGCGAATGCTTTTGACATGGTGGTAGCACACGGCTGCGCGATATCCAGTGCGCGCGCCGCCGGCCTGTGCTAGCCCGCTGCCTTCCCTTCCCCAAGCGAGCCGCGATGCCGACCAGCGACTTCCTGCACGAGGCCGAACGTCGCGGCTTCGTCAACCAGTGCACCGACCTGGCCGCGCTGGGCGCCGCCTGCGCCGCCGGGCCGATCGCCGGCTATATCGGCTTCGACTGCACCGCCGACAGCCTGCATGTCGGCAGCCTGGTGCAGATCATGATGCTGCGCCTGATGCAGCGCCACGGTCACCGCCCGGTGGCGTTGATGGGCGGCGGCACCTCGCGCATCGGCGACCCGTCGTTCCGCGACGAGGCCCGCGTGATGCTGGACGACGAGCGGATCGCCGTCAACAAGGCCGGCATCCAGCGCTGCATCGCGCCGTTCGTGCGCTTCGGCGAGGCGCCCGGCGACGCCTTGCTGGCGGACAACGCGGAGTGGCTGGACCGGCTCGGCTACATCGACCTGCTGCGCGACGTGGGCCCGCATTTCTCGATCAGCCGCATGCTGTCCGCCGACAGCGTGCGCACCCGGCTGGACCGCGAGCAGGGGCTGACCTTCCTGGAATTCAACTACTCCATCCTGCAGGCCTACGATTTCCGCGAGCTGCTGCGCCGGTGCGGCGTGGTGCTGCAGATCGGCGGGTCGGACCAGTGGGGCAACATCGTGTCGGGCGTGGAGCTGGTGCGGCGGACCGATGCGCGGCCGGTCTGGGGACTGACGACGCCGCTGATCACCACCGCGTCCGGCGCCAAGATGGGCAAGACGGCGGCGGGGGCGGTGTGGCTGTCGGGCGCGCGGCTGTCTCCGTACGACTACTGGCAGTTCTGGCGCAACACGGAGGACGCCGACGTCGGCCGCTTCCTACGGCTGTTCACCGACCTGGCGCTGGGCGAGATCGACCGGCTGGCCGCGCTGGGCGGCGCCGAGATCAACGAGGCGAAGAAGGTGCTGGCGACCGAGGCGACGTCCCTCGCGCATGGGCGCGACGCCGGGCTGGCGGCGGCGGAAACGGCGCGCGCCACGTTCGAGGCCGGCGCCGCGGCGGAGACGCTGCCGACCCACATGGTCGGTGCGGAGGAGCTGGCGCGCGGGTTGCCGGTGTTCCGGTTGCTGGCCGACAGCGGCCTGTGCGCCAGCCTGGGCGAGGCGCGCCGGCTGATTCGCGGCGGCGGCGCGCGGGTGAACGACGCGGCGGTGGCGGACGATGCCGTGGTGACGGCGGCGGATTTGCGGGACGGCGCGATCAAATTGTCCGCCGGGCGCAAGCAGCACCGGCTGATACGGGTGCATTGACGCGATCCCAAGCGGCGCTCGTGACGGATGCATCGTTCACGGAAGCCGTTCGCGGGTTCGCCGATTTCGGGCAGCGTTCGGCCGAGCTTGACGAGGGCGAAATCCCGTATTTCGTCAACGAATTCTGGACGTCCGGCCAACGCCAGGCGCACTCGATGCACGAGGTGAGCTACCGCGCCTGCTTCAAGCCGCAACTGCCCGAGTTCTTCATCGCACGGCTCAGCGAGCCCGGCGACTCCGTCTATGACCCTTTCATGGGCCGTGGCACGACGCCGGTGCAGGCGGCGCTGATGCGCAGGCATCCCGTCGGGAACGACATCAATCCGTTGAGCGTCCTGCTCACCCGGCCACGGCTTCGGCCGCCGGCTTTGACCGACATCGTCGAGCGATTGCGGCAGGTCCCGTGGGATGCGGGCCAGGAACGAGAGGACGACCTGCTGGCGTTCTACAGCCCTCGCACGTTGCGCCACCTCGACGCCCTGCGCGCGTGGCTGATCGAGCGGGCGCCGCTGGGAGGGATCCCCGATCCGGTCGACGACTGGATACGGATGGTCGCCATCAACCGCCTGACGGGGCATTCCCCGGGCTTCTTCTCGGTCTATACGTTGCCGCCCAACCAGGCCGTCTCGTCCAACGCGCAGCGCAAGATCAACGAGCAACGCTCACAGACGCCGCCCGATCGCGCCGTGCCGGACTTGATACTGAAGAAAAGCCGGTCGCTGCTGCGGGATGGACAGATGGCGCCGCATCCGGACGCGCTGCTGATGACTGCGTCCGCACAAGCCACGCCTGCGCTTCGGGACGCGTCGGTTCAGCTGGTCGTCACGTCTCCGCCGTTCTTGGACATCGTCCAGTATGCGGAAGACAACTGGCTGCGCAGCTGGTTCTCCGGCATCGACGCAACGAGCGTCAAGATCGCCCACCACCGCACCGAAACGGCCTGGCAGGGCATGGTGCACGGAACGCTGACTGAGCTTGCGCGCGTGGTGCGGCCCGGAGGGCATGTCGCTTTCGAGGTGGGCGAGGTCAGGGGCGGGAGGGTCCTCCTCGAACGCCTTGTCTGGGACGCAGCCAAACCGCTGCCGTTCGATCGTCTGTTCGTCATGGTCAACCAGCAGGAGTTCACCAAGACGGCGAACTGCTGGGGGGTCGCCAACGGCTCCAAGGGCACGAACACGAACCGGATCGTTGTCCTCCGACGGCGAGATTGACGGGTGAAAGATGAACCGTTGGTTGGGTATGTCCCGGGACGGTTGTGATGCGCTTGGTCGCAACGAACGTAATGCCGGCGACCCAAAACAACCACCCGTCATCGCGAGCCGCCGCTTGGCGGCGCGTCGATCCAGGACGGCAAGTGCGGTGCTGACGACTGGATCGCGGCGTCGCAAGCGCTTCTCGCAATGACGATAGCAGCGCGGCGAGAAAGTCAGCGTTTTCGGCCGCTGGCGTACCACAAGGCTCATCACAACCCCAAGTAGATCCGCTGCACCTCGGGGTCCCGCGCCAGCTCCGCCGCCGGGCCGTCCAGCACGCTCTTCCCCGTCTGCAACACGTAAGCGTGCTGCGAAATCTCCAACGCCAGCTCCACCGATTGTTCCGCCAGCAGCATCGTCATGCCTTCGGCGTGCAGCCGGGCCAGCGTCTCGTATAGCGCCTCCACCACCGCAGGCGCCAAGCCCAGGCTTGGCTCGTCCAGCAGCAGCATGCGCGGCTCGCACATCAGCGCGCGGCCCATCGCCAGCATCTGGCGCTCGCCGCCGGACAGGGTGCCGGCGCGCTGGCGGCGGCGCTCCTTCAGGCGGGGGAACAGGGCGAACACCCGGTCCAGCACCGCCGGCAGCCGGGCGTGGTCGCGCAAGGTGGTGGCGCCCAGGCGCAGGTTTTGCTCGACGGTCTGGCCCACGAACAACCGCCAGCCCTCCGGCGACAGCGCCAGGCCGCGCCTAACCACGGCGTAGGCCGGCTGCCCGGCGATCTCGTCGCCCTGGAAGGTGATCCGCCCGCTCGCCACGGGGACCAGCCCGGCGATCGCGTTCAACGTGGTGGTCTTGCCGGCGCCGTTCGACCCGATCAACGCCACGACAGCGCCTTGCGGCACCGCGAGCGACACGTCCGCCACGCCGACCAGGTCGCCGTAGCGCACGCACAGATTGCTCACCTGCAACGCGATCAAGGACGGACCTTGCGCGTTAGGCTGCGGCCTAAGTAGGCGGACACTACGGCCGGGTCGGCGACGACGTCGCGCGGGGCGCCGTCGGCGATCACCCGGCCCTGGTGGAACACCACGGCGCGGTGCGTCAGGGTGAGGATCACCTCCATGATGTGCTCGACGATGATGAGCGTGATGCCGCGCGCGTGGATACGGCGCACCAGGTCGATCGCGGCGCGGACCTCCACCGGGGTCAGCCCGGCCAGCGCCTCGTCCAGCAGGAGCAGGCGCGGCGCCGTGGCCAGCGCGCGGGCGATCTCCAGCCGTTTGCGGCCCGGCGTGCCCAGGCCGCGCGCGCGGCTGTCGGCCAGCGGCGCCAAGCCGGTGAAGTCCAGCGCCTCGGCGGCGGCGCGCTCGGCGGCGGCGCGGCCGGGGTGGCGCAGGAAGGCGCCGACCAGCACGTTCTCGGCCACGCTCATGTCCTCGAACGTCACGGGGACCTGGAACGAGCGGGCGATCCCGAGCCGCGCATGCGCCTCGGGGCTGGCGCGGGTGACATCCACGCCGTTGAACGCGATCGCGCCGGTCGTGGGCGCCACGTCGCCGGCCAGGGCGTTGAAGAACGTGCTCTTGCCGGCGCCGTTCGGGCCGATCAGGCCGATGATGTCGCCCTCGGCCACGGCGAGGCTGGCGCCGTCCACTGCGCGAAAGGCGCCGAAGCTCTTGACGACATCCCGCGCCTCAAGGAGCACGGGGCGCGCTCCGCGGCGCGGGAACGCGAAGCCTGCTCCGCGGCGAGGGCAACAGGCGCGCCAGGTCGGCGAGCCCGCCGGGCAGGAAACGAGCGATCACCAGGATCACCGCGCCGTAGACCACGAAGGTGATCCCGGCGCCGGAACCACCGAACAGCGCGTTGGTCGCCTCCTCCAGCGGCACCAGGATGGCCGCGCCAACCAGCGGGCCGAACAGCGTGCCGGCGCCGCCGAGGGCTGCGATGATCACCATCTTCACCGAGATCAGCACGCCCAGCACGCTGTCCGGGTCTGCGAAACCCACCATCAACGCATACAGCGTGCCCGCCAGCGAGGTGAACCCGGCGGATAGCAGCAGCGCGTAAAGCTTGAACCGCAGCACGGGCACGCCCAGGCTGCGCGCCGCCCGCTCGCTGCCGTTGATGGCGCGAAGATAGTAGCCCATGCGGCTGCGCTGGATCACCCAGGTGAGCGCCAGCAGCGCGGCCAGCACGGCGAGGAACATCCAGTAGTAGACGCGCGGATCGATGAACTGCAGGTCCGCCACGCTGCGCGGCACCGCCGGGCCCATCAGGCCGACGGAGGCGCCCAGCAGGTCCCAGTTGCTGACCAGCAAGCGCAGCAGCTCGGCCGCGGCGATCGTCGCCATCGAGAAATAGTGCCCGCGCAGGCGGAACGTCGGCAAGCCGATCAGCGTCGCCAGCACCAGGCTGACGGCGACTCCCAGCGGCGCGCCGGCGACCGGCGGCCAGCCGAACAGCGTGTAGACCAGCAGCCCCGCATACGCGCCGGCGCCGAAGAACATCGCGTGCCCGACGGACACCTGGCCGGCATACCCGCCGATCAGGTTCCACGCCGAGGCCGAGATGGCGCCCAGCAGCACCAACGCGCCCACCCGCTGGATGAACACGTCCGCCACTAGCAGCGGCAACACGGCAAGCACGGCGAACACGGCGGCCCCAAGCCATAGGGTGCGCCTCATGCGCGGCCTAGCAGGCCCTGCGGGCGCACCCATAGCGTGACCAGGAACAGCGCGTAAATGACGATGTCGCCGTACACTGCGCCGAGCGTGAATGCGCTGACCGCCTGCACCACGCCGATCAGCAGCCCGGCGATCATCGCGCCCGGCACGCTGCCGAACCCGCCGAGGCTGACGGTGATGAACGCGATCAGCGTCAGCCCCTCCCCGACCGTCGGGGAGACGTAGAAGAACAGCGCTATCAACGCGCCGGCGATCCCCGTGCTGGCGCCCGCGAGGCCCCAGGCCAGCGCCTGCATCGGGTCGGGCCGGATGCCGACCAGCATGGCGGCGGCGCGGTCTTCCGACACGGCGAGCATGCGGCTGCCGATGGCGGTGCGGGTCAGCATCAGGTGCATGCCCAGGCTCAGCAGCAGCGCCACGACGCCGGCCAGCAGCCGCGCCGCCTCGATCCGCAGGCCGCCCAGCACCAGCGTGCCGCCGACCAGCGTGTCCGGCAGGGTGCGGAAGTTGGCGCTGAACGCCCAGAACGCGCCGTAGCGCAGCAGCAGCGCCAGGCCGAAGGTGGACAGGATCTGGCCCAGCATCGGCCCGCGCATGACGTGCTTGATCAGCGCGAAATACACCACCACGCCCAGCCCCAGCAGCAGGATGGCCGCCAGCGGGACCGACACCAGCGGCCCGGCGCCGAACAGCGCGAAGACGAAGAACGCCACGTACATCCCCAGCATGACGAAGTCGCCATGCGCGAAGTTCACGACGTTCATCATGCCCCAGACCAGGGTCAGCCCGGAGGAGAACAGCGCGTACACCGCGCCCATCAGCAGCCCGCTGAGAATGACCTGGAGAAGGATCAAGCGGGGGTCTTACTTGCCCCAGCCCTGGAACGGCAGCGCGGCCTGCGTCGTCGCCAGGTTGTCCGGCCACACCGGCAGGTAGACCCGGTCGCGCAGCTGCACCAGCAGCGTGGCCGCGCGCTGGTTCTGCCCCTTGGCGTCGAACTTCACGCCGTCATAGCCGATCATCAGCTGATCCGCGCGCAGGTCCGTCGCCTGCAACGCCGCCTGTATCTTGGCCGGCTCGGTCGACCCGGCGCGGTTGATCGCGTCGCACAGCACCAGGAAACCCTCGAGCCCGCGCGCGCTGGTGTCGTCCAGCGCGTGGCCGGCCTTCTTCTTGTACAGCTCGTTGACCAGGGAGGAAAGGCTGCCGGGCTTGCCCACATCGAACGAACTGCGGTTGATCGCGCCCTCCGCCAAATCTCCCACGGCGGTGATGAACGCATTGTCGGAGAAGCCGGAATCGTCGCCGATCAGCACCGTCGGCTTCCAGTCCAGGTTATGCATCGTCTTCATGAACAGGATGGCGTCGGAGGTGTAGCTCACGAACACCAGCGCGTCCGGGTTGGCCTGCTTCAGTTGCAGCACCTGCGCGCTCACGTCGCTGCTGTTGGCCGAGTAGGCGATGTGCAGCCCGATCTTCATGCCCTTGTCGGTCAGCGCCTTGATGATCGCCTCGCTGACCGAGGTGCCGTATTCGGTGTTCTCGTTGACCACCGCCACGGTGCTGACCGTGGTCCCCTTCGCCTTCAGTCCGGCAAGGAAACTCGCGTAGGCCACGCCAAAGTCCGGCCCAACCGGCGTCGGCCGGAAGAACCAGTGGAAGCCGCGCTCGGTCAGCCCCGGCGAACTCGCTTCTCCGGCGACGTAGGGAATGCCATAGCGCTCCGCCACCGCGCTCGCCGTCAGGGTCGCGCTGGATTGGTAGGCGCCGACCAGCGCCACCACCTTCTCCTGCGTGATCAGCCGCAGCGCCTGGCTCTGCGCGGTGGCCGGGTTGCCCTGGTGGTCGCTGAAGATGACCTCGACCTTGCGCCCGCCCAAATTGGGCAGACCGCCGCCGTTCGCGAGCGGGATCGCCGCCAGCTCCGGGTGCGGGTTGTTGACGATGTCCATCGCGACCTCGAGCGCGTCGCGCAGAGCCAGCCCGGCGGACCCGGCGCCCCCGGTCAGCGGGTAGGTCGCGCCGATCTTGATCGTGCCCTGCGCCTGCGCGGCGCCCAGCGTCAGCAACAGGCACGCCAGCACCATTCGCAGCATCGTCGTTTTCCCCCGAGGCGTCCGGCTTGCGGCCAGTTGGCGGCGAGTGTCTACGAGTGCTGTGCGGGCCGCAAGCGCCTGCTAGGCTCGCGCGCAACGCACGCGCGCTAAAACGAGGAGGCGGTCATGCAGGCAGGCGGCTGGGAGATCGACGTGCTGGTCCAGGGCTACCCGGGCAAGACCGTCTGCCATGGCGGGCTGGGCTGGAGCAGCATCGTCCTGCTGCGCGGCCACGGCCGGGTGGCGCTGGTGGACGTCGGCTCGTTCAACGTCCGCGGCCCGCTGATCGCCCACCTGGACCGCCGCGGGCTGTCCCCGCGCGACGTGACGGACGTGGTGCTGACGCACTCGCATTGGGACCACTCGGTGAACTGGACGCTGTTCGCGCACGCCCGCATCGTGATCGGGAAGACCGAGCTCGACTGGTCCGTCGGCGAGCCGTGGGGCGAGACCCCGGTGCCCGAGCTGTACGTGCGCGAGCTGCAGTCCTGGCGCACCGTGCAGACCGTGGCCGAGGGCGACGAGGCGCTGCCGGGCATGACGGCCCACCTGGCGCCGGGCCACACGCCGGGCTGCCTGGTGTTCCTGCTGGCGGGCGAGACGCACGACGTGATCTTCACCGGAGACTCGGCCAAGAACCGCGTCGAACTGGTCAGCGGGACCACCGACATGACCTACGACCCGGCCATCAGCGCCGCCTCGCTGGCGCTGATCTGGGGCATGTGGCGGCGGCGGTCCGGCAACGTCGTCATCCCGGGCCACGACCTGCCGATGGTGCTGGCGGACGGCGCGCCGAGCTACATCGGCGCGCGGGAGGCGGCGGTCACCGCCTGGTTCGGGGACAACCTGGAGCAGACCACTTTAATCGAGCTTGCGGTGGCTTGACGCCGAATTGCGGAGCAAGCGCCGGAGTGCGGCCGGCGCGGCTTGCGGCCAATTTGGCGGCATCGCACAGGAGACGCATGATGCTTGCGACCGCAACGACGACCACGCCCCGCAACGACGACGACGCCAGGCTGGAAGCCGTCCGCCGGCGCGACCCAGGCGCCGATGGCCGCTTCCTCTACTCGGTGGCCACCACGGGCGTGTACTGCCATCCGTCCTGCGCCGCCCGCCCGGCGCTGCGGCGTAACATCGCCTTCCACGACACGCGCGAGGCTGCCGAACGCGCCGGGTTCCGCGCCTGCCTGCGCTGCCGGCCAGACCTGCCGCCGCGGGCCGAGCGGGAGGCCGACCTGGTCGCCGCCGCCTGCCGCAGCATCGAGCATGCCGAGGACGCGCCATCCTTGGCCGACCTCGCGGCGCAGGCGGGGCTCAGCCCGCAGCACTTCCACCGCCTGTTCCGCCGCGTGGCCGGCGTGACGCCGGGCGGGTATGCCGCCGCGCATCGCCAGGCGCGGGTGCAGCGCAGCCTGGCGGCGGGCAGCGAGGTGACGGCGGCGCTGTACGACGCCGGGTTCAATTCGTCTGGTCGTTTCTACGCCGCCGCGGACGGCATGCTGGGCATGACCCCGTCCCGCTACCGCGCCGGCGGCAAGGGCGAGGCGATCCGCCATGCCGTGGGCCAGTCCAGCCTAGGCAACGTGCTGGTGGCGGCGAGCGGGCGCGGCGTGTGCGCCATCCTGCTCGGCGACGACCCGGCGATGCTGTTGGCCGACCTGCGCGCGCGATTCCCGCTGGCCGCATTGGAAGAGGCCGGGCCGGAGTTCGCCGATTGGGTCGCCCAGGTGGTGGCCGCGGTCGACGGCGCGCCCGGCCTGGCGTTGCCGCTCGACATCCGCGGCACCGCGTTCCAGCGCCGGGTGTGGGAGGAGCTGCGCGCCATCCCACCAGGCCAGACGCTCAGCTACGGCGCTGTCGCGTCGCGGCTGGGGCAGCCCACCGCCACGCGCGCGGTGGCGGGGGCGTGCGCGGCGAATGCGTTGGCGGTGGCGATCCCCTGCCACCGGGTGGTTGCCGGCGACGGCGGACTGGCGGGCTATCGCTGGGGTGTCGCGCGCAAGCAAGCCTTGCTCGCGCGGGAACGGAGCTGATGCTCGCAAAGGCGGTGGCCGGGCTGGATTGGGCGCGCATCACGGCGGAACTGGACGCGGCCGGCTATGCCACCACGGGCGCGTTGCTGCCGCCCGAGCTGTGCAGGTCGCTGATCGCCAGCTACGACGAGGCAGCCGGCTTCCGCAAACGCGTGGTGATGGCGCAGCACGGCTACGGGCGCGGCGAGTATCAGTACTACGCCTATCCCCTGCCCGACCCGGTGCTGGCGCTGCGCACCGCGCTCTACCCGCATCTGGCGCCGATCGCCAACCGCTGGACCGCCCGTTCGAACTCGCCTGGCGACTACCCGGCGGATCACGCCGCGTTCCTGGAGCGCTGCCACGCCGCCGGGCAGCCGCGGCCCACGCCGTTGCTGCTGCGCTACGGCCCGGGCGACTTCAATTGCCTGCATCAGGATCTCTACGGGGAGTTGCACTTCCCTCTCCAGGCCGCGTTCCTGCTCGACCGTCCGGGCGAGGACTTCACCGGCGGCGAGTTCGTGCTGACCGAGCAGCGCCCGCGCATGCAGTCCCGCGCCGAGGTGGTTTCACTGCGCCAGGGCGAGGGCGTGATCTTCGCGGTGAACCACCGTCCGGTGGCCGGCGCGCGAGGGACCTACCGCGTGGCGATGCGACATGGCGTCAGCCGCCTGCGATCCGGCCGGCGGCACACGCTCGGAGTGATCTTCCACGATGCGAAGTAAATTCGCTTTGGAAGCTTGACCGCTCTGCATCAGCGAAAGACGTTCGTGGCGGCCGCAGGCATTGACGATTTCCAGTTTCTGCAACGCCGGCGTCACAAAAATGACAAATCCAGGACGAAATCAAACACGGCAGCTTGGTGCTGAATATTGTCATTCGACATAGCGCGCGACGCCTTGTAGGCTTTGGCTACAGTTCGAGAGGCCGTGATGAGCATGACTCGCCCCAGTGCTCCGTTACGTTTTGCAGCCGGGAACGTCGCGTTGCCGGCGTGCTCCTAGCGCGGAGCGAGACGGCGTGAGGAATGCTCACCGGCTCGTGCGCGACAGCAGCGGTCCTGGATGCAAGGCGTTGACATCCACGTTCGTTCCAAGCGGCAATCTGTTCGCGGTGACCGGGGCAGGCGGATTTATTGGCGGCGCTGTCTGCCGCGCTGTCATCGCAGCGGGCGGGCGGGTCGTGGGACTGGGGCGAGGGTCGGTCGCGGCGCATTCCGCCCTTCGGCACGTGCCCGGGCTCATCGAGGACACGGACGCGCTGGCGAGGGAGCTTCGCAGCGTCGACGTGCTGATCCACGCCGCCGGGCGGGGCACCCCCGCCGCCGTCGACCGCCTGGACGGCCCGGTCGCCGCGGCGGAGTTGCGACTGACGGCGCAGGTCCTCGAGGCGGCGATGCAAGCCGGGGTGCGCAAAGTCGTTGTGGTGTCGTCCGGCGGCACCGTCTACGGCAACACCAACGAGCTGTCCTGCGTGCCGGAGCATCACGCGGTGCGGCCGATCTCCCGCTACGGCGCCGTGAAGGCGATGACCGAGCAGATGGCGTTGTCGCTGGCGCGCGGCGGCCTGCTCGACTGCGTGGTGGCGCGGGTGGCGAACCCCTACGGGCCGGGGCAGATGAACCTGCGCGGGCAAGGCCTGGTCGCGACGTTGATCGAGCAGTTGTTGCGGGGCCGGACGATCCCGATCTGGGGCGATGGCTCGGTGGTGCGCGACTACATCTACGTGGATGATGTCGCGCGCGGTCTGGTCGCCGCCGCCGGCCTGCCTGCCGGCTCGGCTTGCAACGTGTCGTCCGGCATCGGCCGGTCGGTCAACCAGGTGATCGCGGACGTTGCCGCGGCGCTCGGGCGGACCGCGCAAACGGAGATGATCCCGCGCGATGGCGGGGTGCAGCGCAACGTGCTGTCGCATGCGCTGCTGTCGGAGCAGACCGGTTGGCGGCCGGTCGTCGCATGGCCGGAAGGGCTGCGCCAGACGGCCGATTGGTGGCTGGCGGGCGATGACAGGCTGGAGCTGGAACAGGCGCGCGAACCCGCGAACGGTTGAACGCCAAACCCCCTGCGAGCGCGCGCTCGCAGGGGGTTCGGCGGCGAAGTCCCGGCGTTCGGCTTACAGGGTGGGCGCCAACGCGAACCGGGTGACCTTCACCGTGCCGCCGCCGCTGCCGGCCGCCGCGCCCGAGCAGTTGAACCCGAACACCAGGCCTCCTTTCACTTGGACCTGTTGGCCCGCGGCCGTGCCGACGTTGGTCAGCAGCACGTTCGGCGTGGAAAGGTGCAGCGTCGTCCCAGCCGCCAGCGGGGGGACCAGCCCGTCGTAGCTGCCGGCATCCGCCACCGGCGCCTGCCCCGACGACGCGGTGGCGCCGTCGGTCGCGAGGTTCACCACGGTGCTGGTGTCGTTGATGTTAAGCGACGCGGAAGGCGCCAGCGCCATCAGCGCCTGCCCCGACACCTCCACGTCGATGTCCAAATGCAGCTTCGCACCATTCGCAAGCCCCGCCGCGGCGAGCTGCACGTAGCCCTGCATGGCCAGCGAGTAGGTCTGCGTGGCCGACCCCGACCCGCCGCACGCCACCGCGATCTGGAAGCGCTGGCCGTTCAGGCCATCGGTGCGCGTCGCTTCGAACGACGTCGTCACGGCCTGCGTGCCCGTCGTCCCGTTGGCCGTCAGCGTGTAGCCGGTCGGCGTCGTGCCGCTCGCCGTCAGGCCGCCCGCCGAAGCCAACACCGTTCCCGTGGTCCCGGTCAATGCGGGATTGGGGTTCAACGGGCCGCCAGGGTTGTAGGTGGCGTCGAACACCTCGGCTTGCGACGTGTTGCCCAGCACTCCGGCGGGCGCCGGCAACAGCGCGTTCTCGATCTGCGCCAACTTCCAGCCGCCGATGTAGGCCGAGCGCTGGCTGTCGTGCAGCCCGTCGGCGGTGTAGCCGGCCTTTGGGTCGCCGTAGGCGCTGGTCGTGTCCGACACCTCGGGGAAGGTGTCGAGCAGATACAGGTGGGGGTAGCCGTTGGTGTTCTTGGCCGCGTCCTGCAGGGCGTAGCGTTTCACCCAGGCGCGGCGGGCATAGAGCTGCTTGCGATATTGCGGCGCCGGCGCGGCGGCGTCGGTTGCCGCGCCCCACGGCAGCCGTGCGCCGTCCAGTTGGTAGATGACGAAGTAACCATCCCCCAGAAGCCGGTCGAACGTCAGCTTCATGCACGCCTCGGACGTGGCCAGCGACAGGCCGACCGTCTCGTCGTTGGTGCCCACGCGCAGGAACACCTGGTCGCCAGGCACGGCCACCGCTTCCAAGTCGGCGATCCGGTTGTAGTTCTGGCACGACGTTTCGCCCGCGTCGGCGAAGCTGCCGGAGCCGCCGATCACAGCCACCGCGTTCAGGCCCGTGCCGCCGGTGCAGGTGACGATGGGGGCGGAGGTGAGTCCGCTGCCGCCGGTCAGCAGCGGAATGCCCAGCACGGAGCCGTTGGCGTCCACCGTAGGAGAGCCATACGTGGCGCCCCCGGCGCTGGAGCAGGTGCTGGATGCGGTGTAGCCGCTGCCGGAACCGTTGCCCGCCGCCAGCGGCAGCGCCTGGTTGTTCGGCACGACGTTGACCTTGAACGCCACGCTGGTGGCGCCGCCATAGCCGCGGGTGAGGTCCCAGTTCAGCCGGTTGCCCAGGAAGCGCTGCGCCCAGGTCATGACGGCAGTCGGCATCTTGTTGAGCAGACCGGGCGTGACGCCGGTTGCGTTTTGGGTGTTGATGCTGTTGCGGCTGTCGCCGTACAGCCAGATCGTCGGGTTCGGCGCGCGCATGTACGGCGCCAGCACGGGCGAGGTGGGCTTGGCCGCTGCTTGCACTGCCGCCAGCACGCCGCCATCGCCAGCGCTGCCGGGCGTTGCGCCGACCACCAGCGCCGAGGCGGTGCCGTCCGCCGCGCAATTGATGCCGACGCCGCATTTCACGCCGCCGAGCGCAGTCGCGGTGGCGGGCGCGGTCGGGCCAGCCGGCCCGGTGGCGCCAGCGACGCCTTGTGAGCCGGCTGCGCCAACCGGTCCGGTTGAACCGGCAGCGCCTGCAACGCCTTGTGAGCCGGCTGCGCCAACCGGTCCCGTGTTTCCGGTTGAACCGGCAGCGCCTGCAACGCCCTGCGAGCCGGCTGCGCCAACCGGTCCCGTGTTCCCGGCCGAGCCGGCGGCGCCTGTGGCGCCAGTCGGGCCGGCAGGGCCTGTGGCGCCGGTCGCGCCAGCCGCGACGGGGGGGCCAGCGCCAAAATTAACGTTGGCGTAGACCAGCGATGTGGACCCGCCGTTCGGATCCGTCACGAACCCCAGAATGCGCCCGGCTGACGCTGTGGCTGCGCTGGTCGCGGCGCCAACGTTGGCGGTATCGAGTTGCAGCAGCGTCGGGACCGTCTGAGCGGCCGACACAGCGACGGGCGCCGACTGCCCCTCGACCATCACCGGGATGAATTTGCTGGTCATTGGAACGGAGTAGCTGCTGTAGACCGTGCCCAGCAGCGGCGCGGTTCCGGCGGCGGCCCGACCGGCCCGTTGCGCGACGAGGAAGTTGTAATAGGCCGCTCCCTCGAGCAGCGTGCCTCGCGCCAAGGGTGATGTTTCGACCGGGCTGACGTAATACTGCTTCAACTTGCCGACGCCCGGGATGTCGAAATCGACCGTCAGGCTCGATCGGTTGCTGAACAGAGCGTTGTCGCCGGGGCTGCTGGCGACGATCTCCTGGCCGACAGCGGCGTAAGCGCCGAAGATCGACGGCAGCTGGTCGCCCGCGATACGGATGCCGCCCGGTCCTGTCAGACCGTTGACGGTGCTGTCCACTCGGATCAGCGACGTTCCGCCGGCCACGGGTTGGTAGCCATTGCTGGGCAGGCCAGTGATGGAAAGATCGTAGGCGAAGCCCAAGTCCAAGTAGGCGCGCCACTGGCATCCCCCGGCGAGCGCATAGCCGCCCGCCGGGCCGCCAGCCAGGAATGTGTCGCGGATGCCAACGGTCGCGATGCCGCGGACCTTGCCCGATCCGTCCGCCCGGACGTTGCCGTCCACGATCTCACCGCAGCCGGCTCCTTCGCCGTTCACGTCCTCGAACACCGTCGCGAATATCGCGGATCCGGGGTAGGACGGCAGGCCCGGCTCCAACCAGATGATGTAGGGCGAATCGGCGAGCCAGGACTTGTTTATGCGGGACGACAGCAACGCCGACCCCGGCGCCACGGCGATGCTGGCCCAACTATTACCGCCGAAGAACACCTGATCGAAGCGCAAGTCGCCGAACAGGTTGGTCATCGGGTCATCCAACCGGAACCCGTCGAAGTTGTTCGCCGACGTGACGTAGTCCCAGGTGGTCCAATCGCCCTGGAACTGAATGCCGGTGTTGAACCCGCCGACCGTCACGGAGCGCATGTTGCGCCGCGGACCTTGCTTGATGCCGTTCATCGCCACGGGAAGCAGGTTCACCTGGGGGCGCGCGCCGAGGAACGGGATGCCGGCGCCCCGCATGGTGACCGTCAGGCCGCGCCACTCGCCGGGGCAGGTGCTGCCGCCGCCAAGGTAGATGCCGCGCCCATTGGCGGCCGTGGCGGTCGGGTCCCCGCACGACAGGGCGTAGCGGCTCGGGCCCAGGTCGGCGACGACGGTCAGGCTCGCGCCGTCGCCCTGCAGGGTTGCGCCGGAGGTGGCTGCCGAGCCGGCGGCGAACACGATCGTCTGGTCAATCAGGTATGAACCGCCGGTCAATACCGCCGGAAGAGGCACGTTGCCCCCGCCGGCCGCCTCCGCCGCCTTCACCGCCGCCTGGATGCCCAGCGTGTCCATCTGCAGCGCCGCCGCCTGCGCGTCCGTGAAGGGGGCGTAGAAGGTGAACGCCGTCCCTTGATACTGCGGCGTGGCCGCGCTGTTGGGCGTTGCGGCTGCGGCCGGTGCGCTCAGGCCGCCCGATAACGTGACGGTTCCGGCGGCCTGGTTGACCGACGCGACCGTCGCTTGGGTGGCAAGCGAGGCGGACGTGACCTGCATGCCAGGCTTCACCTGCGCCAGCCAGGGCTGCGCGAACGTCAGCGCGGCCCCCGACGCAATGGCGCCCGTCGTGGTTTGCGAAAGCCCGATCTGCAGCGTGGACGGGTTCACGAACTCGACTTGCGCGCCGGACGGAATGCCGGCGCCGGCGATGGTCATGCCCTGGGACACGCCCGTGACGTCCGCCAGCGTGAGCGCGTAACTGCCCGATGCCGCCGCGGCCGCGGTCTTCTGCGATGCCGCAAACGACAACGTGGTCGCGCCTGCGGCTGCGTTCGCCGCAGCCGGCAGGTTGAACAGCGTGCCGTACGGGTAGCTGCTGACCCATGTGTAGGGATGCGACCCGTTCGGTCCAGTCGAGGCCGCCAGCGCCGCCAAGGTGCTGACGCCTAGCACGGCCGAAGCGGGGTGCGAGGCGCCATCCCCGATCGCACCGAAGTCGCGCGGGTTGAACGTGTCGGCTGCACGGGCGGTCAGGGTGCGGCCATCGACGATCATCGCCCCGGCGCTGCTGGTGGTAGCGCCAGGCGCAGGGCCAAGCTGCGCTGAGGCCGGCGTGGCCGCGATGGCGGCGAACAAAGCTGCAATCAGCGGAGCGGATCGCAGCGGCAAAGGTGTCTGAAGTGGCAAAATGCGCTTCTTTCAGCAGGTATGTTATTCTTACTAACATATCCGCCTTGGCATCCGCAACCTCGCCGACCGGTTACGAGCCGCTGAACCAGTTGTAGCCCTGGTCTTCCCAGTAGCCGCCCGGGTAATCGTTGGTCACGAACAGCGCCGCGATATGCTTCGGGTTCTTGAAACCAAGCTTCGTCGGGACGCGCAGCTTGACTGGGAAGCCGTACTCGGTCGGCAACGGCGCGTGGCCGTAGTCCAGCGCCAGGATGGTCTGCGGGTGCAGCGCGGTCGCCATGTCGATGCTGCTGTAGTAGCGGTCGGCGCACTTGAACCCGACGTAGCGGGCGCGCGTGTCGGCGCCGATGCGTTCAAGGAAGGTGCTGAACGGCACGCCGCTCCACGAGCCGATCGCGCTCCAGCCCTCGATGCAGATGTGCCGGGTGATCTGGCCCTCCTGCGGCAGGGCGCGCAGGCGGGGCAGCGTCCAGGGCGTCTTGTCGTCCACCAGGCCGGACACTTCGAGCTTCCAGTCGGCGGCGTCGATCTCGGGCGCATCGTCCTCCGGGTAGAACGCGTTGAACGGGAACGGCGTGGTGATGGCGCTCTCGGGATAGGTCGGCGCCAGGCGGTTCGGGTCGAACAGCCATGCCTGCACCCGGTCGTTGAAGCGGGACATCGTCCACAGCGCCTTGTCCACCGCGTCGCCGTCCTGCAGGTTGCAGCCGGTCAGCATCGTCAGCGCGCCGAGCGACAGCCCGCCGCGCAACAGTTTACGGCGGTCGAGGCGGATCATCGGCCAAGCTCCGGAGGCGCCGCGACCACGCGGGCGCGCCCGGTGATCATGGCCGGCAGGGTGCGCGGGACCAGCGCCACCAGCGCCAGGTGCAGCAGTAGGAAGGCGCACATGCCCGCCATCGCCGCGAAATGCAGCCGCCGCGCGACCTCGTAGCCGCCGAGCAGGGCGCCGAGCGTTTGCAGCTGCACCGGCTTCCACAGCGCCAGGCCGGAGGCGACTGCGAGCACGCCCAGCAGCAGCACGACGACGTAGGCCAGCCGCTGCACCGCGTTGTAGGCGCCTTGCTTGTGCCCAAGCTTCAACCGGAGCGCCAAGCGCAAGTCGCGCCACACCAGCGCCGGGGTGAGCGGCAGGAACGACCGGACGAGATGATGGCTCAGCAGGCCGTAGCCGAGGTAGACGACGGCGTTGGCGATCAGCACCCACATGCAGGCGAGATGCCAGGCGATGGCGCCGCCCAGCCAGCCGCCCAGCGTCGCCCAGCGCGGGAAGCTGAAGCCGAACAGCGGCGAGGCGTTGTAGATCATCCAGCCGCTCATGATCATGCAGACCATGGCGGCCGCGCCCATCCAATGCGTCACGCGCACCACCAGCGGGTGGACGCGTCGCAACGTCGTGGCGGTCGCCACCGTCACATCGGCGGCACCGTGCCATTGGCCCCGACATTGATCCGGCTGGCGCTCAGCGAGCCGTCCGCGGCCTTGGTGGGGACGACGATGACGTGCGCACCGGGCACGAGCAGGCTGCGGTCGGCCATCATCAGGCTGACGATGGGCACGTCGGCCGGCACCTCGATCTTCTTCTCGCCGCCGCCGCTGTACTTCACCGTCATGGTGCGGCCGTTCGACACCACGAGGTCGCCGACCGTGCCGTTGGTCATCATGCTGTTGGGCGCCAGATCCCAGGCGTAATGGCCCTCGCCCGTGCCGTTCATGGCGGGCGGGAACACGGTCACCTCCAGCGCGCGCAAGGCGCCATCCGCGGCGGGAACGGTCGCGGAGCCGATGAAGCTTCCGGCCTTGATGTCGGCGATATCGGCCTTGCTGACGGCCACAACCTTCAAGTCTTCGGTAACCACGACGTCGACCTTGGCCCCCGTGCGTGTCGTCAGGTGCAGCGTGTTGCCCGCGACCGAGTCGATCGTGGCGCGGATGCGGGTCGGCGCCGCCGGCTGGGCCCAGGCTGGCTGGACTATCGCTCCCCCGGCCAAGGTCAGCGATCCCAGCATGGCCAGCAACAGGCGTCGGTTCATGATGCGTCCTCGTGGTTGGCGTGCAAAGTAGTTGACGTGCGGCGAACGCGTGCCGGATTACGCCTCGGCGCGCAACCTGTCTCTCAACGCGAGGGCATCACGATTGGATGCCCCAGCGCCGCACCGTCCGGCGCTCGACGGTGCGGAACACCAGGTTCTCCACCGCCAGCCCGATCGCGATCACCGTCAGCAACCCGGCGAACACGGCGGGAATTTCCAGCGTGTTGCGGTTCTCGAAGATGAACCAGCCCAGCCCGCCCTTCCCCGACGACACGCCGAACACCAACTCGGCCGCGATCAGGGTGCGCCAGGCGAACGCCCAGCCGATCTTGAGGCCCGTCAGGATCGACGGGAACGCCGCCGGGACCAGGATGCGCAGCACGTAGGACAGGCCGCGCAGCTCGTAGTTGCGCCCCACCATGCGCATGGTCTGCGACACGCCCATGAACCCGGCGTGGGTGTTGAGCGCAACCGCCCACAGCACGGAGTGCACCAGCACGAACACCAGGCTGCCGCTGCCCAGGCCGAACCAGATCAGCGCCAGCGGCAGCAGCGCGATGGCCGGCAACGGGTTGAACATCGCAGTCAGCGTCTCGAGGATGTCGGTGCCGATCTGCGTGTTGATCGCCAGGATGGTGATCGCGAAGGCCAGGGACACGCCCAGGCCGTAGCCCATCAGCAGCACCTTGATCGACGTCCAGGCCCGCAGCGGCAGCACGCCGTTGGCGATATTCTCCCACATCGCCTGCAGCGTCTCGCTCAGGGTCGGGAATAGCAACGGGTTGTCCAACTCGCGCGCATACAGCTCCCACAGCGCGCCTAGCGCGAGGATGATGACGGTCTTGCGCAGGGTCGGACTGGCCCATAGCCGCACCAGCGGGGACAGGCGGCGCAGCACCTCCGGCGCGTCGGTGGCGGTGGTGTCCGGGTGCAGCATGATGCGCGCCTCAGTCATGCGGCGTCTCGAACAGCAGCTCGTGAATGCGGGCCTCCAGGGCGGCGGCCTCCGCCGGGGTCACGCCGTCGACGCCCTCCACCTCCGCCTTCACCCGGCCAGGGTGCGGCGACAGCAACAGGATGCGGTTGCCGATGCGGATCGCCTCGCCGATCGAGTGGGTGACGAACAGCACGGTGAACCTTGTGTCGTCCCACAACTGCATCAGCTCGTCCTGCATGCGCCGCCGGGTGAGCGCGTCCAGCGCGGCGAACGGTTCGTCCATCAGCAGGATGTCCGGTTCCATGGCCATGCCGCGGGCGATGGCGACGCGCTGCTTCATGCCGCCGGACAGGGTGTGCGGGTAGCTGTCGGCGAACTTGGTCAGGTTCACCTTGGCGATGTAGGCGCGGGCCCGCTCGTCGGCGTCGCGCGCGGACAGCTTGCGGGCGGTGCGCAGCGGGAAGCAGACGTTCTGCAGCACGGTCCGCCAGGGCAGCAGCTGGTCGAACTCCTGGAACACCATCATGCGGTCGGCCCCGGCGCGGCGCACCGGTTTGCCCTTGATGCGGATCTCGCCCTCGGACGGCGCGATGTAGCCGCCGACAGCCTTCAGCAACGTCGACTTGCCGCAGCCGGACGGGCCGAGCAGCACGTAGCGATCGCTGCGAGCGACCTGGAAGCTGACGCGGTGGGTGGCGGTCACCACGCTGTCCGGCGTCTTGTAGCGCAGGGTGACGCCGCTGACGTCCAGTAGTGGCTCAGCTGCCTTCGCGGGCAGCGGCTCAGCTGCCATCGCGGCCGCTTAGGCTCGGGATGAACATCTCGGTCCAGGCGGTCGGACGGGCCTTCAGCACGCCGGTCTGCGAGAGGAACGAGGCGTATTCCATGCTGCCGTTGGGCGCCAGGCCGAACCCGTTCTCCTTGTCCGCGAGCATCTCCAGCAGTTGGTCACGCGGCACCTTCAGCCCGCTGGCCCGAATGTAGGCGTCGGCGGCGCCCCCGGGGTCGGCGGCGATGAAGGCGTCGGCCTCCTCCTGCGCCGCCAGGAAAGCCTGCATCAGGCCCGGATTGGCATCGGCGAACTGGCGCTGCGTCATGCTCAGCAGGATGGTCATCTTGCCGACCACGTCCGAGGTGGTGAGGATGCGGTGCACGGCGGGGTTGCGCAGCTCCTGGTAGGAGAACGGCGCCGAGGCCAGGTGCGACTTGATCTCGGTGGCGCCCGACATCATCGCGGCGTAGGCGTCCGGGTGCGCCAGGCCGACCGTCATCGGGTCTAGCCGCGCGTAGTTCTCGATGCCGAACTGCTTGGCGACCGCCATCTCCAGGATGACCGCGGCGTAGGACGTCTTGATCCCGGGCACCGCGATGCGGTCCTTGGCCGTGTAGTCCCCCAGCGTGCGCAGCTTCGGGTCGATGGTGTTCAGCCACAGCGCGCCGTAGGTCAGCGCGGCGATGCCCACCATCTCCTGCTTGCGGCCGCGGGTGCGGTCCCGCAGCACCAGGAAGCCGGGCATGCCGATGCCGGCGATATCCAGCACGCCGGCCAGCACGGCGTCGTTGATGTTGTTGCCGCCGTCCTGCACCTGCCAGGTCACCGTCACCTTGCCCAAACCGGCCTTGACGGCGTGCGCCTCGATCAGGTTCTGGTCGCGCATCGCCATCAGCGGCAGATAGCCGATGCTGTAGCCATGGGAGACGCGAAGCTGCGCCGTCTCGGCCCGCGCCACGCCGCCCGCCATCGCCGCGGCTGCCGCCAACGCTGCCCGCCGTGTCAGCATAGTCCACTCCCCCTCCCGCGGCCCGCCTTATGCCGGGGGCGCCGTCTCTCGCTACGCCAGCACGGCTTCCGCCGCCAGGGTGCGTAGCGCGTTGGGCAGGATGCCGCCATGCCGCAGCCACTCCGCCTCGACGCTGGTGTCCACCCGGCAGATCAGCGCGAGCGTCTGCGCCGCGGCGCCCGGGCGGTGGATGGTCAGCGTCACGTCCATGCCGGGCGAGACGCCGACGGACAGGCCGGTCACGTCGAAGGTTTCGCCGCCGTCCAGCGCCAGGCTGGCGGCCGTCGCGCCCGGCGGCAGCTGCAGCGGGACGACGCCCATGCCGACCAG
>CAXTBW010000006.1:25180-30615 GCA_964242925.1 uncultured Acetobacteraceae bacterium | reverse complement strand
GAGATGTGGTCGGTTGTCACGTTGTCGCCCAGCACCAGCAGGGCCCGCGCGCCGTGCAGGTCGCCGAACGGAACCAGCGCGTCCAGGAAGGGCGGGCGCTTCAGGTATAGGCTGTCCGGATCCCAGGCATAAGTCGGTTCGACGCCGGCCGGCAACGCCGCCCATTCCGGGCCGCCATCCGCCATGTCGCCATAGGCGGCGCGGAACAGCTCCGGGGTCAGCGCCGCGTCCATCACCGCCTGCACCTCCGCATCGTCCGGCCATAGATCGGCGAGCGTCACGGGCGCGCCCGCCGGGTCGTGGCCGAGCACGCCGTCCATGTCCGCCAGCACCGACCCGGCGATCGCGTAGGCGACCACCAGCGGCGGCGAGGCGAGATAGGTCCCGCGGATGGCCGGGTGCAGCCGGCCTTCGAAGTTGCGGTTGGTGGAGATCACGCCCAGCACGACCAAATCGTCCTGCGCCACCGCGTCCGTCACCGCTTGCGGCAGCGGCCCCGCGCCGCCGCCGCAGGTCATGCAGCCGAACCCCACCAGGTTGAAGCCGAGCGTGTCCAGCGCGTCCTGCAGCCCGGCCCGCTTCAGCATGGCGGACACCACGCGCGAGCCGGGTGAGAACGACGTCTTCACCCACGGCTTGGCGTGCAATCCGCGCGCGGCGGCGTTGCGCGCCAGCAGGCCGGCGGCGATCACCTGGAACGGGTTGCTGGTGTTCGTGCACGAGGAGATGGCGGCGATCACCACGTCGCCGTGCCGCATCGGCCGCTCCGGCGCTACCGGCCGCAGGTCGTAGGCGGCGCGGAAGCTGGCGGGCACGGCGGCCAGGGTGACGCGATCCTCCGGCCGGGTCGGGCCCGCGAGGCATGGCTCGACGTCGCCCAGGTCGAACTCGAGCACATCCTGGAAGTCCGGCTCCACCTCGTCCCGCCACAGGCCCTGCGCGCGCGCGTAACGCTCGGCCAAGGCGACCTGCTCCGCCGGGCGGGCGGTGGCGCGCAGGTAGCGGATCGTCTCGGCGTCCCACGGGAAGAAGCCCATGGTGGCGCCATACTCGGCCGCCATGTTGGCGATGGTGGCGCGGTCGGGCGCGGCCAGCGCGTCCAGGCCGGGGCCGCAGAACTCCACCACCGCGGCCAGCACGCCGTGCCGACGCAGCGCCTGGGTGAGCGTCAGCACGATGTCGGTGCACACCACCCCCGGCCGGCGTCGCCCGGTGATGCGGCAGCCGACCACGCGGGGGACCAGCAGCGACACGGGCTCCCCGAGCATGGCGGTCGCCGCCTCGATCCCGCCGACGCCCCAGCCGAACACGCCCAGGCCGTTGATCATCGGCGTGTGGCTGTCCATGCCGACCAGGCTGTCGGGGAACGCCACGCCGTCCCGCACCGTCACCATGCTGGCCAAGTATTCCAGGTTCACCTGGTGCACGATGCCATTGCTCGGCGGCACGACGCGCAGGTTGTCGAACTGCCCCATCGCCCAGCGCACCACGCCGTAGCGCTCGCGGTTGCGCGTCATCTCGAGCGCCAGGTTGCGGCTGAACGCCTCGGGCGAGCCGGCGAAGTCCGCGCGCACCGAGTGGTCGATCACCAGGTCGGTCGGGATGCGCGGATTGACCCGGCGCGGGTCCAGGCCGCGCGCCACCATCGCGTCGCGCATGGCGGCCAGGTCGATCAGCAGCGGGATGCCGCTGGAGTCGGGCATCAGCACGCGCGCCGGGTGGAAGGCGACCTCGCGGTCCAGCGTGGCGGGCCAGCGCGCCAACGCCTCGATATCGTCGGCGGTCACGGCGTGGCCGTCCTCGTGGCGCAGCAGGTTCTCCAGCAGCACGCGCAGCGAGAACGGCAGCCGGCGCAGGTCCACGCCCAGCGCAGCCGCCAGCGCGGGCAGGCTGTAGTAGGCGTAGCCTTCGCCCGCCGTGCGCGCGCCGAAACTGTCGCGGGTCATGGCTTGACCCCCACGAAACGCGTCTCGATCGCTTTCACCTCCGCGAAACCCATCAGTTCGTTCAGCTCGCCGAACGACACCAGCAGGTCGGGCCGGTCGATCACCCTGCCCTCGTCCAGCGATTGCTGCAGCACGCCAAGCGCCGTCTTCATGCCCTGGATGGCGGCGGCGGACAGCAGCCGCGGATAGGACACTGCTTTGACGCCGAGGTCCTCCAACTGCCGGGCCGACAGCAGCGGCGTGGTCGGGCGCTGGCGGATGCCGAAGCCCATGTTGACCGATAGCGGCTTGGACACGTTGCGGGCAACCGTGCCGATGTCCTCGGCCGAGAGCAGGGCGTCGGCGAACAGCAGGTCGGCGCCGGCCTCGGCGTACAGGTTCAGCCTACGGATCGCCTCGGCCACGCCGTGGATCGCGGTGGCGTCGGTGCGGGCCTTGATCATGAAATCCGGGTCCCGCCTCGCCTCGGCGGCGGCGCGGATCTTCTCGACGCCTTCCTCGGCGGAGATCACCTGCTTGCCCGCCATGTGGCCGCAGCGCTTAGGCCAGACCTGGTCCTCGATCATCAGGCAGGCCAATCCGGCGCGCTCGAACCCGCGCACCGTGAAA
Organism: uncultured Acetobacteraceae bacterium; assembly: GCA_964242925.1. Lineage (GTDB taxonomy): Bacteria > Pseudomonadota > Alphaproteobacteria > Acetobacterales > Acetobacteraceae > LMUY01. Next base: position 28,060 of record CAXTBW010000006.1, on the reverse strand, counting down.
TGGACGTTCACCGCGTTGCCATACCCGGTGTCCCCATCCGCCGACAGCGGCAGGCTGGTGCATGCGGCGATGGCGGCCGACGCGTGGACGTTCTCGTCGTAGCCCATGATCCCCACGTCCGCCCAGCCAAGCCGAGCCTCGCTGAGGCCCGCGCCGGAAATCGCGGCCGTGGTGAAGCCCATCTGTTCGACCAGGCGTGCGCTGAACCCGTCGTAGATCCCCGGACAGACGAGGATGCCGGGCGCCGCAAGCAAGTCCCGCAGACGACGGCCGGGCGACTGTTGTTGATTGTTCATTCGTTCCCTCCCTCTGAGGTTCCCTCACACCGTGATGCCAGGGCTTGACGAGATGAGACTCACACGACCCCGTTGACGACCACCTCCGGAGGCAGCGCGCCTGCAAAAGCAGCGAGGATGTTTTCGGCGACCGAGATGGCCATGCGGCGCGCGCCCTCCGCCGTGGTGGCGGCGCTGTGCGGCGTCGCCACCACGTTCGGCAGGTGCAGCAGCGGGTTGGCCGGGTCGGGCGGCTCGTCGTCGAACACGTCCAGCCCGGCGGCGGCGAGCGCGCCGGACGCGAGCGCGGCGGCCAGGGCGGGCTCGTTCACGATGCCGCCGCGGGCGCAGTTCACCAGCACGGCGCCCGGCTTCATGCGCGCCAGCCGGGCCGCATCGAACAGACCGGCGCTGCTGCGGTCGCGCGGGATGTGCAGGGTGACGACGTCCGCGCACGGCAGGGCGGCGTCCAGCGAGGGCGCGACCTCGTAGGCTCCCGACGGGGGCACTGGCGCGATGTCGTGCACCAGCACCGTCATGCCGAACGCGTGGCACAGCGCCGCCACCCGGTGGCCCACGCGGCCGTGGCCCACCACCAGCACCGTGCGCCCGCGAAGATCGACCGCGCGGGCGGAACTGCGCTCGGCCCAGCGCCCGTGGCGGACGGCGTCCTCGTAGGATCGCAGGTGCTTGGCGGCGGCGAGCATCAGCATCAGCGTGTGCTCGGCGACCGAGACCGCGTTGGCCTCCGCCGCGATCGCCATCGGGATGCCGCGTTCCGCCAGGTGATCGATGTCGACATTGTCGAAGCCCACCCCGTGCCGCGCGACAATGCGCAGCCGCGGCGCCTGGGACAGGATGCTGGCCGGCAACCGGAGGACCCGGACCCCGATGCCCTCCGCCTCGGGCAGCGCCCCGGCGAACGCCTCGGTTCCAGGGGCGGCGAGCACCAGGCGAACATCCGGCGCCGCGCGCAGCAGGCCGACGCCGTCCTCGTGCATTGGTTCGGTCAGGATCACAGTGCGCATGGCGGCAGGCTGGCCCGGTGGGCGGCGCTTGTCCATGCCCCGCTACAAGGCCAAGCTCCGCGCAAAACGGGAGGGCGGGGATGATCGCACGGCGCGGGATGCTGGCGGGGGCGGCCGCGTTGGCGGCGGGGACCGCGCGGGCGCAAGGCAAGACGGCGATCAAGGCGACGCGGCAGCCCTCGATCATCTACATGCCGACCTACCTTCTCGAGGGCCGCAAGCTCATCGAATCCCATGCCGCCGCTTTGGGCGCCCCCGGCGTGAGCGTGGAGTGGGTGACGTTCAACGGCGGCGGCGCGGCCACCGACGCCCTGCTGGCCGGCGGCGTGGACATGGTGAACACCGGCTGCGGCAACATGCTGTTGCTCTGGGACCGCACGCGCGGCCGGGTGAAGGGCATCGTGGCGACCTGCGCCGAGCCGCTGATCCTGATCAGCCGCGACCCTCGCCTGAAAACGCTGGCCGACTACCGGCCCGGCGACAAGATCGCGGTGCCGACGGTGAAGGTGTCGACCCAGGCCGTACTGCTGCAGATCGCCGCGACGGAGATGTTCGGCAAGGCGGACTCCAGCCACTTCGACGCGGACACGGTGCAACTGGGCCACCCGGACGCGATGGCCGCGCTGCTGAACGCGAACGGCGAGATCGCCAGCCACTTCTCGGCGCCTCCGTTCTTCGCCGAGGAGCTGAAGCGCGTGCCCGGCGCGCACGTGGTGACGGACTCGACGCGCATCCTGGGCGAGCCGTTGTCGCAGGCGGTGCTGTTCACCACGACCGGCTTCGCGGAGGCCAACCCGAAGCTGGTCGAGGCGACCAAGAATGCCGTGCAGGAGGCGGTGGCGATGATCCGCGGCGACACGGCGGAGGCGGTGCGGCTGTACCGCCGCGTCTCGGGCGACCCGATGAGCGAAGCGGACCTGATGTCGGTGCTGGCGCAACCGGGCATGCTGGATTTCTACGCCAAGCCGCAGGGCAGCATGCGGTTCGCAACGCATCTGTACGAGACGAAGGTGCTGCGGACGCAGGCGAAGGCGTGGACGGATTACTTCCTGCCGGTGTCGGCCGACCTTGGAGGGAGTTGAGCCGCGCCCCTGACGCTGGCCTGATATTTGCTACGATCGGCGCAGGCGAAGCGGAGTGCAACCGATGGCGGCGAAGCAGTTTCACCTCGGCTGGTTCCTGCAAGGCTCCAGCGTGCAGGCCTGGGGCGAGCCCTGGACCGGGCATATCGGGACCTCGTGGATGCAGCCGGCGCTGTTCCTCGACATGGCGCGCAGCCTGGAACGCGCCTGCTTCGACTACATCCTGCTCGAGGACTCCTCCTACGTAGGCGAGAGCTTCAACGGCTCCACCGAGATCTACCTCAGCAACGGCATCGCGGTGCCGCGGCAGGACCCGTCGGTGGTGGCGGCACTAATGGCGGGGGCGACCAGCCGCATCGGGATCGTGCCCACCTTCGGCACCTACGCCTACCACCCCTATTTGCTGGCGCGGTTGATGGCGACGCTGGACCAGGTGTCCGCCGGGCGCGCCGGGTGGAACGCGGTCACCGGCAGCTCCGACTACGCGGCGATGAA
>CAXTBW010000006.1:0-25080 GCA_964242925.1 uncultured Acetobacteraceae bacterium | reverse complement strand
CCGGGCGCGCCGGGTGGAACGCGGTCACCGGCAGCTCCGACTACGCGGCGATGAATTTCGGCCTGCCCGGGATGCCGGAGCACGATCTGCGCTACGACATTGCCGACGAATACATGGACGTGGTGAACAAGCTTTGGGGGTCGTGGGAGCCGGACGCCTTCCTGGCCGACACCGAGAGCGGCGTGCTGATAGATCCGGCCCGCGTGCACGCCGTCAACCATGAGGGGCGGTTCTTCAAGACCCGCGGCCCGCTGAACTCCGGCCCCGCGCCGCAGGGCCGGCCCGTGATCGCCCAGGCCGGCGGCTCGCCGCGGGGCCGCCAGTTCGCCTCGCAGCACGCGGACACCATCGTCGCCAGCACGCGCGGCGTGGCGGCGATGAAGGCGTATCGCGACGACATCCGGCGGCGCATGGCCGGGCACGGGCGCGACCCGGACGACTGCAAGGTGCTGTTCCTGGTCAACCCGATCGTCGGCGAAACGCGCGAGGACGCGGCGGAGCGCAAGCGCCTGCGCGCGGCCCAGGCGGCGGCCACGGTGAAGCAGCGGTTGGCGCAACTCAGCAAAGTCACCAACATCGACTTCGGCGCGTTCGAGCTGGACGAGCCGCTGCGCCCCGGGCTCACCACCAACGGCCACCAGCAGACGCTGGACGAGTTCGTCGCGAAGGCCGCCGGCCGCACGCTGCGCCAGGCGATGGCGGACCACAACGCCACCGCGCTGTCGGTCGAGCTGGTCGGCACGCCCGACGATGTCGCCGCCAGCATGGACGAGGTGATGCAGGAGGTGGGCGGCGACGGCTTCCTGTTCTCGATGCCGAACGTCAGCCGCCGCCTGCTGGCGGAGATGGAGGACGGGCTGATCCCCGCCTTGCAGCGCCGCGGCCTGACCCGGCGCGCCTATGGCCACACGCAGTTCCGCGACAACCTGCTCGAGTTCTAAGGAGCGCCGCGATGACCGACCGACCCTCGAACCCCGCGCGTCGAGCCCTGCTGGGCGGCGTTGCCGCCGTGACGGCGATGCGCATGCTGCACGGCGTCCCGGCTTGGGCGCAGGACACGAAGCTGCCCGAGTTCGGCGCCTTGCAGCCGTCGCTGAAGGGGAGCGGCAACCTCACCGTCGTGGGCTTTGGCGGCAGCGCGCAGGACGCGCAGCGCAAGGCGTATTTCGAGCCGTACGGGCGCCTGAGCGGCGTGAACGTGCGCGACGTGGCGGGCGCCGACATCAACAAGGTGAAGGCGATGGTCGACACCGGCAACGTCGAGTGGGACGTGGTCCAGCTCGGCCGCGGCACGGTCAAGGCGTTGATGAAAAAGGGCGACTACTTCGAGAAGATCGACTACGGCCTGACCGACCTGGCCAACATCGATCCGGTCTACCGCTACGACTACGCGGCCGACATGCTGGTGTGGTCCGAGGCGATGGCCTACCGCACCGACGCGTTCAACGGCGCCGTGCCGAGCGGTTGGGCCGATTTCTGGGACACGAAGAAGTTCCCCGGCGACCGCACCCTGCTGGGCGGTGGCGGCGGCAACTCGCCGGAGCTGGAGTTCGCGCTGATGGCCGCCGGGGTGGCGCCGGATAAGGTCTACCCTTTGGACATCGCGAAGGCGTTCGCGAGCTACGACAAGATCAAGGGCTCGGTCGTCAAATGGTGGGAGACGGGCGCCGTGCCGACGCAGCTGCTGAGCGACCGCGAGGTGGTGCTGGCCAGCGTGTGGAACGGGCGCATGGCGGCGCTGCAGCAGGCTGGCGTGCCGGCGGCGGTCAGCTGGAGCCAAGGGCTGCTGAAGCGCGACTGCTGGGCGGTGCCGAAGGGCGCGCCTAATAAGGAGAATGCGATGAAGTTCATCGCGTTTGGCACCGGCGCGGTGGCGCAGGCGCGGCTGTCGAGCCTCATCCCATACGGCTACGTCAACGCCGGCGCCGAGGAGCTGATCCCTGCCAAACAGCTGGCGATCCTGCCGAGCGCGCCGGCGATCAAATCGCAGCTGCTGCCCTATAACTACGATTGGTGGGCCGACAACCGCGACAGCGTCATCGCGCAGTGGAACAAGTGGATCCTGTCCTGACCACGCTCGCCTTCAGCACGGCGGCCGTCGGCGGCGCCAGCGCGCGGCACATCGCCAACCCGGGCGCCGCCGTGGCGCTGACCGGGCTGCACAAGCGGTTCGAGGGCGTGGGCGCGGTGCGCGGCATCTCGCTCGACATCCGCTCCGGCGAGTTCCTGACGCTGCTGGGACCGAGCGGGTCGGGCAAGACGACGACGCTGATGATGATCGCCGGGTTCGAGACGCCCGACGAAGGCGACATCACGGTGGATGGGCGGTCCGTGGTCGCCACCCCGCCGAACAAGCGCAATCTGGGGATGGTGTTCCAGAACTACGCGCTGTTCCCGCATATGAGCGTAGCCGACAACATCGGCTTCCCCCTGCGCCAGCGGGGCGCCGACAAGGCCACGCGGGCGCGCGCGGTGGGCGAGGCGCTGGAGGTGGTGCGGCTGCCTGGCTACGGCGCCCGTTCTCCCCGGCAGTTGTCCGGCGGGCAGCAGCAGCGGGTGGCGCTGGCCCGGGCGATCGTGTTCCGCCCGCGCCTGCTGCTGATGGACGAGCCATTGGGGGCGCTGGACAAGCAACTGCGCGAGGGCTTGCAGCTGGAGCTGCGCCGGCTGCATGCGGAGTTAGGCATCACCTTCGTCTATGTCACCCACGACCAGGACGAGGCGCTGACCATGTCCGACCGGATCGCGGTGGTGAACGAGGGCGTGGTCGCCCAGCTTGGCACGCCGGAGGACCTGTACGATCGTCCAGCGAGCCGGTTCGTCGCCTCGTTCATCGGCGAGTCGAACTTCCTGCCCGGGGTGCTGCAGGGCTTCGACGGCGGTCGCGCCGTGGTCGCGTTCGGCGGCGCCATGCTCCGCGCCAACGCGGCTGAACGCGCCGCGCCGGGCGCCGCCGTCACGCTGACGATGCGGCCGGAGCGGATGTATTTCGCGGATAGCCGGCTCGCGGATGACGGGATGGAGAACCGCATTAAGGCCGTTGTGACGGAGGCGGTGTTCGCCGGCGATTGCTGCCGGTATCTGTGCCGTGCGCTCGGCGGCGAGGCGTTCAGCGTCAAGCAGGCGTGCGGCGCCGCAACCCTGCGCCGCCGCGCCGGAGAGACGGTGGACCTCGCATGGGCCGCCTCCGACACCACGCTTGTCTGACGCCCGTCCCCGCGCCTTCTCCCTCTCCCGCTGGCGGGAGAGGGTCGGGGTGAGGGTGGCTCCCGCCGGGACTGGTGCGCGCGGCCCCACCCTCACCCAACCCTCTCCCGCCAGCGGGAGAGGGCTTCTTAAGGGGAAGTGGGAGCCGATCCTTCTCGCCGCTCCCCTGCTCCTCTTCATGCTCGCCTTCTACGCCCTCCCCGTCGCCGCCATGCTGCTCCGCAGCCTTAACGACCCGCACTGGACGCTCGGCAACTGGCAGGCGCTGTCCGAAGACGCGGTGTTCGCCACCGTGCTTTGGTTCACCCTGCGCACCGCGCTCCTCGTCACCGCCGGCACGCTGCTGCTCGGCTACCCGGTCGCGCTGGCGCTGGCGCGCATGTCGCGGCGCGGCTCGGCGGTGGTGCTCGGCATCGTGCTGCTGCCGTTCTGGACCAGCGTGTTGGTGCGCAGCTACGCGTGGATGGTGCTGCTCGGCCGCCACGGGGTGATCAACGAGGCGCTGCTGTCGCTCGGCGTCATCGACACGCCGCTCAAGCTGCTCAACACGCCGTTCGCGGTCGACGTGGCGATGATCCACATCCTGCTGCCCTACATGGTGCTGCCGATCGCCAACGCGCTGCGTCAGATCGACGCCAGCCTGCCGCGCGCAGCACTGGGCCTGGGCGCCAGCCGCGGCGCCGTGTTCCGCCAGATCGTGCTGCCGCTGTCGCTGCCGGGCGTGTTCGCCGGCGTGCTGTTGGTATTCGTGCTGGCGCTCGGCTTCTACATCACGCCGGTGCTGGTCGGCGGCCCGCGCGACATCATGCTGTCGATGCTGATCGTGCAGCAGATCGAGTTGCTCAACTGGCCCTACGCCGCCTGCCTGTCCGCGGTGCTGCTCGGCGTGACGATGCTGCTCCTCGCCAGCGCCCGCCTGGTCCCCGGCGTCGGCGCCAGCCTGCGGGTGGCCCGGCTATGATCCTCCGGCTGATCGGGCGCGTGTTCGTGGCCGTCGTGCTGCTGTTCCTGGCGCTGCCGATCATCGTCGTGGCGCTGCTGTCCGCCTCGTCCGCCAGCTACCTGCGGTTTCCGCCGCCGGGGTGGAGCACGCGCTGGTACGCCGCCTACTTCACCAGCGCGGACTGGCTGTCCGCCACCCTGCTGAGCCTGCTGGTCGCGACGGCGGTGGTGGTGCTGGCGACCGTGCTGGGCACCCTGGCCGCATTCGGACTGGCGCGCATGAAGCCTCGGTTGCGGGCGGTGGCGGGCGGGCTGATCCTGTCGCCGCTGATCGTGCCGGTGATCGTCGTCGCGATCGGCGTCTACTACGCGTATTCGCGCTACGGCATCCTCGGCAGCCCGGCCGCGCTGGTGCTGGCGCACACCTGCCTGGCCGTGCCGTTCGTGGTGACCAGCGTGGGCGCCAGCCTGGCCGGGTTCGATCGACGCTTGGAACGCGCCGCGCTCAGCCTGGGCGCCACCCGCTGGGGCACGTTCCGCCAGGTGACGCTGCCGCTGATCCGGCCCGGCGTGCTGGTCGGCGCGCTGTTCGCGTTCATCACCTCGTTCGACGAGCTGGTGGTGGCGCTGTTCGTTTCCACCGGCCGCCAGGTCACGCTGCCGCGGCGCATGTGGGACGACATCCGCTTCGCAATCGACCCCACCATTGCCGCCGTATCCACCGTCACGGTGGTGGTGACGGTGCTGTTGCTGGCGGCCACGTATTGGGCGCGCGGGCGGGTTGGCGTAAACTCCGCCCATGGCGGAACCCCCTAACGCGATAGCGCGACGCGACCTGCTGGGCCTGATCGGCGCGGCGGCCGGCGGATCGGCGATGTACATGGCGATGGCGGCCCTCGGCCACGCGGCGGAGAGCACCTACGCCGGCCCCATCCGCCTGGACGGCGACCCCGGCGGCGCCAGCGTGCTGGTGCTGGGCGCCGGCGTGGCGGGGATGGTGGCCACCATGGAGCTGCGGCGCGCCGGCTATCGGGTCGAGCTGCTGGACTACAACGACCGGGCCGGCGGACGCACCTGGACGCTGCGCGGCGGCGACCGCTACACCGAATTGGGCGGCGCGGTGCAGGAATGCGGGTTCGACACCGGGCTGTACCTCAACCCCGGTCCGTGGCGCATCCCGTATCACCACCGCGCCATCCTGGACTACTGCAAGCGGCTCGGCGTGGCGCTGGAGCCGTTCATCCAGGTCAACCACAACGCCTACCTGCACGCCGCCGGCTCGTTCGGCGGCAAGCCGCAGCGCTACCGCGAGGTGCAGGCGGACTTCCACGGCACAGTGGCGGACCTGCTCGCCAAGGCGGTGCGAACCGAGCGGCTGGATGGCGCGGTGACGCCGGAAGACACCGAGATCCTGCTGGCCGCGCTGAAGGACTGGGGCGCGTTGGACGGCGACTACCGCTACCGCGCCGGCGAGGCCAGCAGCGAGCGCCGCGGCTGGGACACCCCTCCCGGCGGCGGGCTGAACGCCCGGGCCGTGGCGTCGCAACCGGTGGCGCCCTCGGACCTGCTGCGCGGCCGGCTCTGGCGCGCGCTGAGGGTCGCCGCGGATTACGACTATCAAACCACGCTGTTCCAGCCGGTCGGCGGGATGGACGCGATCGCGCGCGCGATGACGCGGGAGGTCGCGCCCGTGCTGCAGCTGCGGCGCAAGGTGACGTCCATCCGGCAGGATGCGGCCGGCGTGTCGGTGTCGTGGCAGGACACGGCGAGCGGCGCCCCCGGGCAGTCGCAAGCGGATTGGTGCCTCTGCACCATCCCGCTCTCGGTGCTGAGCCAGATCGAGCTGACCGCGTCGCCCGCGATGCACGCGGCGATCGGCGCCGTGCCGTATGCCGCGTCGCTGAAGATCGGCCTGCAGTTCCGCCGCCGGTTCTGGGAGGAGGACGAGGCGATCTATGGCGGCATCAGCTACACCGACCTGCCGATCTCGCTGATCGGCTACCCGGCGTCCGGCTGCAACCAGGGCGGCAAAGGCGTGCTGCTGGGCGCCTATGCGTTCGGGCCGTACGCCTCCGAGTTCACCGGGCTCGACCCGGCCGAACGCGTGCGACGCGCGGTGGCGTACGGCGCGCAGATCCATCCGCAATACGCCGCCGAGTTCGAGAACGGCGTCGCCGTCGCCTGGCATCGCGTGCCGTGGACGCTGGGCTGCTACGGCCAGTGGACGGAGGCGGCGCGGGAGGCGCACTACCGCGACCTGTGCGCGCTGGACGGCCGGTTCCTGGTGGCCGGGGAGCACGCCTCCTACATCCCGGCCTGGCAGGAGGGCGCAGTGCTGTCCGCGCTGGACGCGGTCCGTCGGCTGCACGCGCGGGTGCTGGCGGGATGAGATGGCTCGCAGCGTTGCTGCTGATGACGGCCGTCGCGCGTGCCGACGGCGCCGGGCCGAGCTTCGGAAACCCCTATCGCTACACCGAGGCAGGTGGCGAGGCCGTCTACGGCGCCGCCTGCGCGGGCTGCCACATGCCGGACGGTCGCGGCGCCGTGGGCGCGGGCGCCTACCCCGCGCTGCAGAACGACCCGCGATTGGCGGCAGCTGGCTACTCCATCGGGCTGGTGCTGCATGGCCGCAAGGCGATGCCGCCCTTCGCGCGCACGCTGACGGACGAGCAAGTGGCGGCCGTGGTCGGCTACGTCCGAACGCACTTTGGGAACACCTACCCCGCGGCGCCGAACGCGGCGGACGTGGCGGCCGCGCGATGAAGCTGCCGCCGAGCCTGTATGCCGCAACGGCGCGGCCACCAGTGCATGCGCCGCCGCTCAATGAAAGCCGGCGCGCCGACGTGGCGGTGGTTGGCGCCGGGTTCACCGGGCTGTCGACGGCGCTGCACCTGGCCGAACGCGAGGTGGACGTGGTTGTGCTGGAGGCGGGGGAGCCGGGTTGGGGCGCGTCGGGCCGCAATGGCGGCCAGGTGAATCCGGGACTGAAGCACGAACCGAGCGCCATCCTGCGCGATTTCGGCCCCGAGATGGGCGCGCGGATGATCACGCTGTCCGGCGCCGCGCCGCAAGGCGTGTTCGACCTGATCGAGCGCCATCAAATCCAGGCGGAGGCGCACCGGGGCGGCACGTTGCGGGCGGCCTTCACCCCGCGCGGCGTGAAGGCGGTTCAGGAAGCGGCTGCGGAACAGTCCAATCTCGGCGCGCCCGTGGAGGCGCTGGACGCCGCTGGGATGGAGCGGCTGACCGGCTCGCGGCGCTACACCGGTGGGTTCATCGACCGGCGTGGCGGCAGCGTGAACCCGCTCGGCTACGCGCGCGGCCTGGCCCAGGCGGCGACCAACGCGGGCGTCGCGGTGCATGGCGGCACGCCGGTGCAGGCCATGCGACAGGCGGGCGCTGGCTGGGTGCTGGACACGCCGGGCGGCACGGTGAGCGCCGATCGGATCGTGCTCGCCACCAACGGCTACACCGACGGGCTTTGGCCCGGCCTACGTCGCACGGTCGTCCCGGTGTTCTCCGCCATCGCGGCGACCGAGCCGTTGCCGGAAGCGGTGGCCTGCAACATCCTGCCTGGCCGCGGCGTGGTCTACGAGATCGCCGACCTCACCGTCTACTACCGCCTCGACGCCTGGGGTCGGTTGCTGATCGGTGGTCGCAGCGTCTCCCGCGACACCTCCGACCCGGCGCGCTACCAACGCCTGGTGCGCTATGCGGAGCGGTTGTTCCCGGCCATCGCAGGCGTGCGGTGGGCGTATTACTGGAATGGCCAACTCGCGATAACGCCGGACCACTACCCGCATCTGCACGAGCCGGCGCCGGGCGTCGTTGCAGCGCTGGGCTACAACGGCCGCGGCGTGGCGATGGCGACGGCGATGGGTGGCGAAGTCGCCAAGCGCGTGATGGGAGCGACGGACGACGCGATGTCGATGCCGGTGACCGGGCTCAAGCCAATCCCATTTCACGGCTTGTGGCGCAGCGCGGTGGCCGCGCGGATCACGTATGCGCGGCTGAAGGCAATGGTCGCGAGGTCGTGACGCCGCTGGGCGTTTTCCCATCGGGCGCCGTGTCATCGCATCTGCTCCCCCGCCGTCATGCCAGGGCTTGACCCTGGTATCCACGGGGACGCGATCGATGACGTCGCGCCTGTTGACGCTTCGAACCACAAGCTGGGTGGAGCGTCGCGCCGTGATCTCCAGGGTCGAGCTCTGGCATGACGAGGTTATCGGCAGCCAAACCGAATGCGATCGCCCGCAAGGACGGCTGGCAGCGCCGCCGTCGATGCCGGGCTTAGCGGTTCTTGAGCCAGTCCCAAACCAGGAAGGCGCTCGGGAGCAGCATGATGGCGAAGAAAATCCAATCAAACATTTGCGGCATGTTTAAATCCTTCCGGCCTGGTTGCGTCTACGATCTACGGACTTCAAATGCGGAAGTTGCGGGCTCACGATCACGTCCGGTCTATCAACGGGTGATTAACCCGGGACTGTCTTCACGCGTGCGCGTCCAGACAGCCGAGCAGCGCGGCGCGGATCGTTGGGATGCTCTTGTAATGGCCGAGGCTGTCCGGCAACGCCCGCACTGCCGCGGCGAGGTCCTGCGCGGCGCCGGGGACGACCAAGACGCGCGACAACGGATAGCTGTGCACGTGGATCAGGAACACCACCGCCAGGCTGCGCGGCAGCCGCAGGAAAGTCTGCCGCTCGGTGCGCAGGAACAGCGTGTCCGGCGCGTTGTCCTGCGTTACCCGCGCCTCGACCTGGGTGCGGTGCTTGCCCCCTACCTGGAACAGCGCGCCGTCGTCGACGACGCTCCAGTTCAGCCGTTCGGCCGCTTTGCCGGGTCGCAGCGCGCCCATGAAGCGATCCACCGGCGTTGCCAACCGCTCCGCATACAGCGGCACGGCGCCGTGCACGGCGGCAAGCGGACGGCCGATCTTCTCGGCCAGCGACCACCGGCTCGGCGCGCACAGGACGGCCGCGCTCAGCACGGGGGCGTCGCCGGTGGTGTCGATTAGGCACAGATCCTCCTGCACCAGCCGACCCGCCAACTCCAGCTTATCGAGCGCGGGGGAGTCGAGGTCCCAGTCCTCTCCGGTCAGGTGGTTGCGCAGCACGGCGCCGCGTCGCTCGAACCAGGCCGGATAGCGCCGGGGCAGGATAGCGGCGATCACCTCCAGCGTCTCGGCGCGCGCCGCGTCGGAACCCGGCTCCGCTGCGAAAACCGCGGCGCGGCGCCTTTCCAGCAGGTCGCGCCGTTCGGTCATCTCGGCGGGGTAGCGCGCGTCGATCTCGACCACGGCGTCGGGCTCGCAGGCGGTCAGGCCCATCGCCATGCGGAACGGGCCCGGGCTGAAGGGCAAGAACAGGCGCTCTGGCGGCAGGGTGAAATTAGTCACATGCGGATGGTGTCACCAGGCCCGGCTGGCCTCAATACCGGAACGGCTCGAACGCCGGCGTCGCCGCAACTTCGCCGGCCAAGTCGATCAGGCCGCGCATGAACGCCTCGCCGCCATAAGAGTCCTGTTGCAAGGCAAGCGCCGGTTGCCAGCGTTCGTCGTAGCGCTCCGTCGTGTGGAACAGCTGGTGCAGATGCTCGGCCAGCCCGGCGGCCTCGGTGTCGATGGCGACGTAGGTCGGCAGGGCGGTGAAACGGGCGCGCATCTCGGCGTTCTCGTTGGTGACGACGACGCAGCCGGCGGCGAACCCGCTCAGCACCCGCTCGTGCGTCCCCGTGCTGAAGTTCGGCATCGTGTTCAGCAGAAACTGCGTGTCGGCGTACAACGCCGGCAGCGCCGCCGCGTCCACCGCCGGGTGGAACCGCGCGCGGCAGCCGGACGGCGCCACATGGTCCCAGCCGCGGCCGACGACGTCCACCGGCAGGTTCAGAACCGCGCGCACCAGAGCAGTGGAACGGTGATCCCGCACGTAGGTGTCCACTGCCCGCACTAGGCCGAACAGCAGGTCGGGCCGGCCGTCCAGGCACACCGCGCGGTCCGCCAGGGCGTCCAGCACGGTTCCGGTGACGTCCCCCACCCCGGCCGCGAGCGATGCGGCGGCGGCGTCTTCCACCACGGCGCGGAACCGGCGCGGCAGGGCTGTCCACTCCGCCCGGTGCGCCGCCGGGTCCCGTCCGGTCTTGACGAACAGCATCCGATGCGTCCGGCTGGACCATGGCGCAGCCGCGCGATGCGGGTTGGCGACCGTGCCCAGCGGCAGCACGGCGGAGAGCTGCGGCGAGCGGATCAGCCTGCGCTGCACCTCCCACCAGTCGCGGTAGACATAGCCGTTGGCAACCCAGCGGGAGGGCACGTTGTGGTTCGCTGGCCGGATGCAGGGCGAGTCGGCCAGCACCGAGACGAACGGCACCTGCACCGCGTCCCACAACAGCCCGTCGCCATGCGGGATGCGTGCACCGATCCCGGCGCAGCCCCAGGCGAACAGCACGCCGCGGTCCAGCAGGGCGGAGAGTTCGTCCAGCCAATTCGGGTTGCCCAGATCGACGACCCGACCGGTCAAGCCGTGCGGCGGCAGCAGGTCCATAAAGGCCTCGCTGGTGCTGCGCAGGATGCCGTTCTCGTTCTCGCCGATGATGGCGACCACGGTGCGGGGCGCGCCGGCCGGAAGGTCCAGGCCGTCCAGCGCAGTCGCCCGGCGCGCGGTCGGGGGCAGGCCAGGCGGCGCGCCAGCGGCATGACGAACCAGGTCCTCGCGCAGTCGCGCGATCGTGGGCGTCCAGTCGTTCGGCTGTTCCTGCCGGTAGATGCGCATCGTCGGATACCAGGGGCTGTCCCCGCGCCCGCGCAGCCAGCGCCAGCAGCCCATGAAGCGGGACAGCAGCCAGACTGGCTTGCCCATGCTGGCCGCCAGATGCGCCACGGCGGAATCGACGGAGATCACCAGGTCGAGCCCGGCAATCATTGCGGCCGTGTCGGCGAAGTCGGCGGCGCCTGGCATCCGGTCCAGCAGTGGGAAGCCATCGAGCGGCTGCACCGGGAGCTGCAGGCTGTGGAACGCCACGCCGGGCACGTCCGCCAGCGGCGCCAGATCGATCAGGGCGAGTGAACGCGACCGGTCGTGCAGGAAGGAGGGACTCCCGGCCCAGACCAGGCCGACCTGAAGCGCGGGGCTCGCCGGCAGCGCCCAGCGTTGGATCAGCGCCGGATCGGGTCGCAGCGTTGGGCCGCTGGGTATCGAGTCCAGCGTGGTGGCGAAAGCGCGCGGCAGGCTCAGCAGCGGGCAGAACACGTCGAACGCGGGCAAGGGACTGCCTGCCGGCAGCACCTCGGCGCCTGGCGTGCCCTGCATCAGGCGCGCCAGCTCCGGCTGCACGACCAGCACCACCCGCGCGCCGCGGTCGGCGACCAGCTGGGCATAGCGCGCGAACTGGATGGTGTCGCCGAAACCCTGCTCGCAATGCAGCAGCACCGTCTTGCCGGCGACGTCCCCGCCCTGCCAGCGCGGCATCGCGGCAGCTGCGGCATTGGCCGGGTCCAGCAGGAGGCGCGCCTCGTACAGCGTCCAGGCCTCCTCCGTCAGTTGACCGGAGGCGAGCAGCATTGCGGCCAAGTTATGGCGCGGCCCGGCGGGGTTCGGCGCCATCGCGATCGCTTCCCGCGCCGCCGCTTCAGCCTCCGTCAGGCGACCGAGCGCCTCCAGCGCCAGGGCCTCGTTCCCCTTGGCCTGGAACAGGCCGGGCATCAGCCGCCCGGCCGTCCGCGCGTGGGCAAGCGCCTCGTCATGCTGGCCAAGCGTGTAGAGCACCGCGGCCAGGGTCGCCGCCGCGCCGGCGTCGCCCGGGCTTAGCCGGAGGGCGGCGCGGGCGGGGGCGAGCGCCTGGGCGGTTTGGCGCAACGCGTGCAGCGACCGGGCCAAGGTGGATTGGGCGCCCGCGTTGTCCGGATCGAGTCCGGTCGCCATGAGCGCGGCGCCGATCGCCGCCTCCGTTCGGCCCAGCTCGGCAAGCAGGCACGCCAGTTCCGTCAGCAATCCGGGGTTGTCGCCGTGCCGGCCCATCGCGGCAGCGAGCGCGGCGGCAGCCGCCTCCGGGCGTCCCGTTGCGGCGAGCGCCTGCGCCAACGCCCGCGCGTGCTTCACCTGCCCCGGCGCGCCGCTGGCAGCCGCCTGCAGCGGCGCGACCGCCTCCGCCGCGCGGTTAGCGGCGAGCAGCGCGTGGCCGAGATTGAACTGCGCGCCGGCATCGTCCGGCCGCAGCCGGGTCAGCGCGGCGAAAGCTTGGGCCGCGTCGTCGAACCGCTTCAAGGCGAACAGCGAGCAGCCGAGGTTCTGCACCGCATCGGTGAAATCCGGCGCCAAGTCGACGGCGGCGGCGAATGCGTCCGCCGCCGCTTCGTGACGGCCGGCTGCCTGGCGCGCGCAACCCTGGCGGTAGAGCGCGCGCAGGTGCTCGCGACGGGACGGCGCCAGGGTCGCAACGGGATGGTGGGCGCCCAGCTCAGCCTCCTGCCGACGTGGTTGCGGCCATGGTGGCGCAGGGCGGTTACGGCGGGGTTAAAGCCGGGCGGTCAACGTGCATCCTGCAGCGAGACGACGCGCTCCGAAGCGATGGCGCCGCGCTTCAACGCGGCGACCGCCTCGACCACCGCCGCAGTCGCCAAGGCCGCGAGGGCTGCCGCGAACATCGCGGAGTAACCGCCCGTTCTCCCGAACAGCCACGCCATGCCGTACGTGCCAGCGGCCTGGCCGACCGCCCAGGCGACGGTCGCCTGCGTCCAGCCGCGCTGCCGCGTCGCGGTGCTGGCGCCGGCTCGGGCGCCGACGCGGGCGAGCGTCACAGTGGTGATGCCGGTCACGACGACGCCGCCGAACAGGGCGGACAGGGCAAGGGAGGCCGGGCTGGGCGCCAACAGCGCCAACAGCGCGACGGCGGCGATGGCGATCACGACCCTGATCGCCCACTCTCCGCCGATACGGTCGGCGAGGCGGCCCAGCGCGATCGGGCCGCACAGCGCGCCGATGCCGAACACCACCCAGGTGAGCGAGCCGGCGTTCATCCCCCAGTGCAGGCCGCGCGCAACGTAGTCCACCAGGAACACCATGTGCGGGGCCATGCTGGCGGCGCACAACCCGTAACTGACGCTGACTGCCGCGAACCGGCCTGCCGGCTTGCCGGGCGCCGCCAAGGCGGGGCTGGCCGGTTCGGGCGGGAGCAAGGCTGGCCAGCCGCGCCACGCGGCCGCCGTGAGCGCCAAGCACGCGGCGGCCAAGCCGAGCCAGGCCTGCGTCAGCCCCCAGCGGATCAGCAGCGGAACCAGCGTGCCGGACGCCGCGATGCCGCAGGCCACCCCGGTGAAGATGACGCCGCCGGCCAGCCCGCGCCGGGCGGCCGGCACATGCGACAGGGCCAGCGACGGCCCGAGGATCATCAGCATCCCACCGAGAATGCCGGACAGCAGACGCCAGCCGAAGAACCAGGCGAACGGCATCGGCACGCTGCACGCAGCCAGCGAGACGGCGGCGGCAAGCATTGCGCCGCGCAGCACCCGCCGCGCCCCCAGCGCCGCCGCGACCCGGCGGCCGGCGAGCGCGCCCGCCAGGTAGCCCAGCAGGTTGGCCGCGCCCAGGTAGCCGGCCGCCCCCGGCGCGAACCAGCCTTGTGCGATCACCGCCGGCAGCAACGGGGCGTAGGCGAACCGCGCGAGCCCGACGCCTACCATCAGCGCCGCCATCGCCGACAGCACGGCGCGCCACGGCATCGGCCCGGCTTGCGTCAAGAGCTAGCCGTGCGGCTGTGCGCTCGCGAACGCGGCCTGCTGCGCCGGGCTGGCGGGGGCCTGGTGCTGCGCCTGCCACTCCTTATAGGGCATGCCGTAGACGATTTGCCGCGCCTCGGGGTCGGTCAGGATCACGTCGCGCGACTCGGCGGCCTCGCGATACCAGCGGCTGAGGCAGTTCCGGCAGAACCCGGCCAGGTTCATCAGGTCGATGTTCTGCACGTCGCTGCGCTCTCGCAGGTGCTCGACGAGGCGGCGGAACGCGGCGGCTTCCAACTCGGTGGTCGTAGTGGGGTCGATCGGCAACATGAAGGTTTCTCCATCCCAACGTGCAGGGCGGTCGGTTCGGCCCGACTCATATGGCGGCCCGGTACGGCCTTCGCCATAGTGCGGCGCATGGGATGGCACGACAAGGCGGCGCGCGACATGCTGCGGGCGGTGTTCGACGCGGCCGTGCGCGCGGCGGACCCGTTCTCGGTGCTGGCCGCGCACTTGCCGCCGCGACCGGCCGGGCGCTGCGTGGTGGTCGGCGCGGGCAAATCCGCCGCCACCATGGCCGCCGCGCTGGAGGCCGCTTGGCCCGACGTCCCCCTGACGGGCGTGGTGGTCACCCGCTACGGCCACGCCGTCCCGACACGTCGCATTACGGTCTTGGAGGCCTCCCACCCCGTGCCGGACGCGGCCAGCGAGGCTGGCGCGCGCGCGCTGATGGACGCGGTGGCCGGGCTAGGGCCGGACGACCTGGTGCTGGCGCTGATGTCCGGCGGCGGCTCGGCGCTGCTGGCGCTGCCGGCGCCGGGGCTGACCCTGGCCGACAAGCAGGCGGTGAACGCGTCGCTGCTGGCGTGCGGCGCGCCGATTGGGGTGATGAACGCAGTTCGCAAGCAGCTGTCCGGCATCAAGGGCGGCCGGCTGGCGGCGGCGGCGGCGCCGGCCAGGGTCGTGACGCTCGCCATCTCCGACGTGCCCGGCGACGACCCGGCGGTGATCGCCTCCGGCCCGACCGTGCCGGGCGCCCCCGGCCGCGCGGAGGTGCGGGCGATGGTGCGCCAATACGGCGTGGTGCTGCCCCCTGCCGCCGCCGCGCTGCTGGCCGGCGACGACAACCTGCCGCCAGACGCCGCCCCGGTCGACTTCCGCCTGATCGCCACGCCGGCCATGGCGCTCGCCGCCGCCGCCGCCGTCGTGCGCGAAGCGGGCGCCGCCCCCCTGATCCTCGGCGACGCGCTGGAGGGCGAAGGGCGCGAGATGGGCATTGTCATGGCGGGGATCGCCCGCAGCGTGCGCGACCACGGCCATCCCCTGCCCGCCCCCTGCGTGCTGTTGTCCGGCGGCGAGGGCACCGTCACGATCGGGTCAGTCCATCAAGGAATGGGCGGCGCCGGACGCGGCGGGCGCAACACCGAGTTCCTGCTCGGTCTGGCCGTGGCGCTGCGCGAGGCGCCCGGCATCTGGGCGCTGGCCGGCGACACCGACGGCATCGACGGCACCGAGGACGCGGCCGGCGCGCTCGTAACCCCCACCACCCTGGCCCGCGCCCGCGCCGCTGGGATCGACCCGGTCGCCTGCCTGCACGCGCATGACAGCTACAGCCTGTTCGACGCGGTGCGGGACCTGGTCCGCACGGGACCGACGCTCACCAACGTCAACGACCTGCGCGCCATCCTCATCACCTGACCGGAGGCCCGACCATGGCCCAAGCCAAACTGCGCCGACGCCGGCGCACGAAGATCGTCGCCACGCTCGGCCCGGCCAGCAGTTCGCCGGACATGCTGGCCCGCCTGTTCCAGGGCGGCGCCGACGTGTTCCGGCTCAACTTCAGCCACGGCATGCACGAGGACCACGCCGCCCGCATCGTCGACATCCGCGCGATGGAGGCGAAGTTCGGCCGCCCGATCGGCATCCTGGCCGACGTGCAGGGGCCTAAGCTGCGGGTGGGCAAGTTCCAGGCCGGGCGCGTGCAGCTGCAAACTGGGCGGCTGTTCCGGCTCGATCTGTCGCCCGTGCCCGGCGACATCAACCGCGTGCAACTGCCGCATCCGGAGATCATGGCCGCCGCCGGCATCGGCACCACCCTGCTGCTGGACGACGGCAAGCTGCGGCTGCGCGTGTCGCGCAAGCGGGACGATCACCTGGAGTGCGAGGTGGTCAACGGCGGCCCCCTGTCGGACCGCAAGGGCGTCAACGTGCCGGACGTGGTGCTGCCCATCCCGGCGCTGACGAAGAAGGACCACGAGGACCTGCGGTTCGCGCTGGACCATGGCGTGGACTACATAGGCTTGTCCTTCGTGCAGCGGCCGGAGGACGTGGCCGAGGCGCGCGCCATCGCCGACGGCCGCGCCTGGATCATGACCAAGCTGGAGAAGCCGCAGGCGCTGGACAACCTTGAGGGCATCCTGGCGCTGTCGGACTGCGTGATGGTGGCGCGCGGCGATCTGGGCGTGGAGCTGCCGCCGGAGGAGGTGCCGCTGGCGCAGAAGCGCATCGTGCGCGAAGCCCGGCAGCGGGGCCTTCCCGTGGTGGTGGCGACGCAGATGCTGGAGAGCATGATCAGCGCGCCCTCCCCCACCCGCGCCGAGGCGAGCGACGTGGCCACCGCCGTGTTCGACGGCGCCGACGCGGTGATGCTGAGCGCGGAGACGGCGGCCGGGCAGTATCCATACGAGTCGGTGAACATGATGGACCGCATCATCGACCGCGTGGAGCGCGACCCCGGCTGGCGCGCGTTGTGCGAAACCGGCCGCCCTGCGCCGGAGCACACCGTGGCCGACGCGATCGCCGACGCCGCAAGGCAGATCGCCAAGACGATCGATGCCAAGGCGATCGCCGCCTACACCATGAGCGGCAGCACCGCCCTGCGCATCGCGCGCACCCGCCCGGACTGCCCGGTGCTCGGCCTGACGACCGCGCAGCAGACCGCGCGGCGGATGGCGGTGGTGTGGGGCGTGCACGCGGTGGTGGTGCCGGAGACGCACACGATGACGGACACGGTGGCCCGCGCGACGCGAACGGCGCGGGGGGAAGGGTTTGCGTCGCCGGGCGACGAGGTGGTGGTGGCGGCGGGGGTGCCGTTCGGCCAGGCGGGGACCACGAACGCGTTGCGGGTGGCGGCGGTGAAATAGGGGTCGGTTTCCACGGCGCGGCTCAATCGGATTCGCCTTGACAACAACTCAGGGCGGCTTTCCATTGATATTCGTGAATAGGAAGCCGCACGGTCGCCCGTAAGCGAGCTCCACCGGAGGACGCCATGAAGAAGTTGTCTGCGGAAGACGTGCAGTTCTACCATGATCATGGCTACTTTGCGCCGGTGCGGGCGCTGTCGGCCGAGGAAGCGGCGCACGCCCGCAAGGCCCTGGAGCAACACGAGGCCGAGCACGGCAAGCTGAGCGGCCAGTTGCGGCACAAGAGCCACCTCCTGTTCACTTGGCTGGACGACATGGTCCGCCACCCGGCCATACTGGACGCGGTGGAAGACATCCTCGGCCCCAACCTCCTCGTGTGGGGCAGCAGCTTCTTCATCAAGGACGCGCGCAATCCGGGCTTCGTGTCGTGGCATCAGGACTCGACCTATTGGGGGCTGGACCCGGCCGATATCGTCACCGCCTGGGTCGCGCTATCCGACAGCACGGTGGCGAATGGCGCGATGCGCGTCATGCCCGACACGCACACCATGGAGCAGGCGCCGCATCGCGACACGTTCGCCGAGGGCAATCTGCTCAGCCGCGGACAGGAGATCGAGGTCGACGTCGATGCCTCGAAGGCCCACACGCTCGTGCTGCAGGCCGGTGAGATGTCGCTGCATCACGTCCGCCTGATACATGGTTCGGATCCCAATCCCTCGGACCACCGCCGCATCGGCTTCGCCATTCGTTATTTGCCCACATATGTCCGCCAGGTCGTCGGATCGCATGACAGCGCCACGCTCGTGCGCGGCGTCGACGAGTTCCACAATTTCCATCCCGAACAGCGGCCCGATCGGGATTTCTCACCATCGGCCCGCGCCTTCCACGCCAAGATAACGGGAGCGCACCAGGAGATCCTGATGGGCGGCACCGGCCGGACGGCGGCGGCCTGAGCTGACGTGCCGCCCCGGCGATAACGGGAACGCAAACGCCTGAGACAGCGACTGGTCGGACACAAGGCCGGCGCCGGGAGAGAGCAGCATGTTTCACCGCCTGCGTTGGCTCATGGTCGGTCTGCTATTCGTGGGCGGGGGCATCAGCTACCTGGATCGCGCCGCGCTCTCGATCGCCGCGCCCCTGCTTTCGAAAGACCTGAACCTCGACCCGGCCCAGCTCGGGATCGTGTTCAGCAGCTTCTTCATCGGTTACGCCGCGTTCTGCTTCGTGGGCGGCTGGGCCTCCGACAAGATCGGCGCGAAGAACGTCTTCACGCTGGCCATGACGGTCTGGTCGGTATTCTGCGGCCTGACCGCGGCGGTGTTCAGTCTCGGTTCC
This sequence comes from uncultured Acetobacteraceae bacterium, assembly GCA_964242925.1. Classification (GTDB taxonomy): domain Bacteria; phylum Pseudomonadota; class Alphaproteobacteria; order Acetobacterales; family Acetobacteraceae; genus LMUY01. The sequence goes on along the minus strand of CAXTBW010000006.1, from coordinate 6,744 downwards.
CTGCTCGTCGTCCGCGTGATCTTCGGCATGGGAGAGGGGCCGTTCAGTTCCACAGCCAATAAGTTCGTCAGCAACTGGTTTCCCCGGCGCGAGCAGGCGAGCGCGGTCGGGCTGGCGAACGCAGGTCAGCCGCTCGGCGCCGCTCTGGCCGGGCCGCTCGTCGGCTTCATCGCCGTAAGCTACAGCTGGCGCGTGGCGTTCGTGGCGGTCGCCGCGCTCGGGCTGGTTTGGACCGTGGCGTGGGTCCTCATGGCGACCGACCGGCCAGCGCAGCACGGCAGACTGACGGAGGCGGAGCGAGTAGAGCTGATCGAGCCGCCGGGCGCAGTCTCGCCGGCGGCGACGAAGACCCTCGGTGAGCTGCTTCGCCGGCCGGCTATCCTGGCGACAGCTTTCGCCTTCTTCGGATATGCCTACATACTATATTTCTTCCTGTCATGGTTTCCGAGCTACCTGACCATGGCCCAGCATCTGACCGTCCAGCGGATGGGAGTGGTGAGCGTCATTCCCTGGCTCGTCGGATTTCTGGGGCTGGCATCCGGTGGCTTCGTTTGCGACTACGTTTATCGCCGAACGGGTCGCGCCCTGTTCTCCCGCAAGTTGGTCCTGGTCAGCAGCCTGATCGTCGCAGCGATCTGCGTGGCGCTCGCCGGGCTTGTCACCACGGTGGCGGGCGTCGTGGCCCTGATGGCGACGGCGGTGTTCTTCATGTACCTGACCGCAAGCACTTATTGGGCGATAATCCTCGATACGGTGGAACCGGGTCGCGTCGGCGGGGTCAGCGGCTTCGTCCACATGATCGCGAATTGCGCCGGCATCGTGGCCCCTACGGTGACCGGCTACATCGTGCAATGGTCCGGCGGCTTCACTGGCGCGTTCGTCTTGACGGGCGCGATCGCGGTTCTCGGGGCGCTTTGCGTGGCGGTGTTCGTCAAGGCGCCGGCGCTCGTGCCATCCAGAGCCTATGCCGCCCGCGTTTAGCAGGTCGCCTACGGATCCGGGAACCAGTTGCCATGGAAGCCCGGCGGTATCCTGTGCGGTAGCCGGACAGTGGCGACCGGGGCCGCTTCGAAGGCGCGCGCATCGAGGATCACGAGGTCGGTCGTTTCGTCCGCCACATTGATCACCAGTCCGAGCAGCCAGCCTTCGTCCTCCTCTGCGCCAGCCGCGGCCGGGACGAACACGAACTCGCCGGGCAGGTGATCGTCGCCGAACTCGTGCACCAGGCGGGACCCGGTCTCGAGGTCATGCTTGTACAGCCGGGTGGCCCCGGTGAGTTGCGGGTTGCCGTCCGGCGGGACGCAGACGGCGTAGGCGTAGCGGTAGGCCTGGCCGAAACGGCGCTCGTCGATGCGGGGGAACTCCTGCGGCGTCGCGTCGATCACGCGCCGGTCGACGCGGCGCGCCTGCGGGCTCACCGTCCAGCGCTCGAACCGGCCCAGCGCATCCAGGCCGCTGCCTCCCGAGGCGAACATCGTGTCGTAGGCGATGACGTCCAGGATCACCTCGCCATCGGCGCCGTCGAAGGCGTTCGCGACGTGGAACACGAAGCACGGCTCGACGTCGCACCAGATGATATCGGCCGCGCCATCCCGCGGCAGCAGGCCGACGCGCGGACGGTGCGCCGGGTTCCAGCGGTACGGGAACAGATGGCCGCCGAGCACGGCGCGCATCGAGAAGGTGACGGGCAGATCGAGCACGACGACGAACCGCGCGGTGATGGCGCAATCGTGGATGCACGGGCCATGCTGCACGGTGATCGGCACGTCGCGGACCACGTTCCCCGCCGCCGAGACGACGACGTGGCGGACGGCATCCCACACGCCGCCGTCATAGGCGATCGCATGGTGCTCGCCGGTGAGCGGGTCGCGGTGCGGGTGCCCGGTGAAGGAGCCGCCGAGCGTGCCGTCGAACGGGTTGTAGCGTTGGTCGTCCAGCGTGTCGGAGAGCTCGACCGGGAAGCTGCCCGCCTCCACCAGGGCGAAGGCGCGGCCGCCAAAGCTCACGACGTTGGTGTTGACGGTGTCGTTGCGGCCCCTGCGCGGGCCGGGCGCCGCGGGCCGTCCGAGGACAGCCGCCGCGAGGTTCGAGCGTATCCAGCGGTTGCGGTACCACAGCGCCCGGCCGTCCTGGAGGGCGATGCCGTGCACCATGCCGTCGCCAAGGAACCAGTGATGCCCGGCCGCGGCGGGATCGACCGGGTTGGCGCCCATCTTCAGGTAGCGTCCGTGCAACCCTGCCGGGATCGACCCGGTGACCGCGAGGTGCTCGAGCGTCAGTTCCGATCGCATTGGCCGGTGGACGCCGACCACGAAGGGCGCGTCAGTCTGCGGCAGCCGCTTTCGGTTCCAGGCCGCGACCAGCTCCACGGCGCCCTCTGCGGCGGCGCGGACGGCCGATTGGATAGAGTGCGGCATGAATCGCGGTCTCCGACGACGCTGAGCGCCACCATGTGTCGGGGCATCGCCGCATGACAACCGGTCTTGCGGCCTGCGGCCATGGCCGGTAGGCAGCGCGCGGCGCCGCCGGTGCGGACGAGGGGCGAAACGGCGGTCGATGCGCAGGATGTTGGCATACGGGCTTCTCCTTCTCGCGCTCGTCGTCGCAGGCGGGCTTGCGTGGCTCTACACGCCGGACAAGCCCCGTGCCGCGCTCGAGGCGGAGTATGCGCAGCCGCCATCGGAGTTCGTGGACGTCGCCGGCATCCGGCTGCATGTGCGCGACACCGGGCCGCGGACGGCGCCCGCCGTGATCTTCCTGCACGGCTTCGGCGCCAGCCTGCAGACCTGGGACGGTTGGGCGCGCGACCTGGAGCGGGACCACCGGGTCATCCGCTACGACCTGCCGGGGTTCGGGTTGACGGGGGCGGACCCGTCCGGCGACTATACCGATGCTCGGGGCATCACGGTTCTGCTGGCGCTGATGGACCGGCTCGGCGTGGCGCGGGCGAGCATCGTCGGGAACTCGATGGGCGGGCGGATCGCCTGGACCTTCGCGGCGCTGCGTCCGCAGCGGACGGACAAGCTGGTGCTGGTGTCGCCGGACGGGTTCGCGAGCCCGGGCCGGGCGTATGGCGAGGCGCCCAAGACGCCGCTGCTGATGCGGGCGCTGCCCTATGTGCTGCCGTCGTTCATGCTGCGGGCGTCGCTGACGCCGGCCTACGTCGATCCCGCCGTGGTGACCGACGCGCTGTTCGCGCGGTATCGGGACATGATGCTGGCGCCGGGCGTGCGGGGCGCGATCGTGCAGCGGATGGGCCAGCAGGTGCTGGTGGACCCGGCGCCGCTGCTGCACCGGATCGAGGCTCCCACGCTGCTGATGTGGGGCGAGCAGGATCGCATGATCCCGTTTAGGAACTCCGCCGACTACATGCGGGACGTGCCGCACGCGACGCTTGCGGCCCTGCCGGGGCTAGGGCACCTGCCGCAGGAGGAGGCGCCTGCGACGGTCGGGATCCTGCGGGAGTTTTTGGATCGATAGACGCTTCTTCACCGTTATGCCTTACCAGCGGCCGGAAACAACGATCCGTCATCGCGAGCCGCTGCTTGGCGGCGTGGCGATCCAGGGCGGCGAGCGCGGTGCTGCGGCCGGATTGCTTCGTCGCGAGCGCTCCTCGCAATGACGGTGTTGGCGCTACGAGAGAGTCGGCATTTTCGGCGGCCAGTATTAGAAGCCGTGGCCCGCGACACCCGCGCGCATCCCGGCATCCACGGCCAACACGTCCGACTCGCCCATCCGCAGGAAGTAGCCGTGCTCGCCAAGCATCCCCAACAACGCCCCGCGCTCCTTCGGCGACAACGCCCAGTGCTCCAATTGGATCACTCGCGGCGCATACCCCGCCTCCACCACCTGCCGCAGAACGTCCAGTTCGCAGCCTTCCGCGTCCACCTGGACCAGGTCGATCCGCGTCAGGCCGCACTGCTCCGCCACCGAGCGGAGGGTCACGCATGTAACCGACTGCCGCACCGAATGGCGCAGCAGCGCCGCGTGCAGGTCCGCGTCCACCCCCACGCCGCCCAGCGCGTTGCGCTCGGGGTGAAACGAGCCCAAGCCCTCGGCCCAGTCGGGGACCGCGCCCGCCTTTGCCGCCTCGCGGTCCACCCGCAGCATCTCGCGCGTGCCGTCGCTCTCCATCAGGGCGGCGTTCACCAAGCGCACTTGCGGCGCGTCGGCGTAGTTGGCGCGCAACGCGGCGAACAGGTCGGGCAGCGGCTCCAGGATCACGCCGGACCAGCGGTAGCGCTTGACGAACGCATACACCGGGTCGAACCGCTTGCCGTCCATGCCGCCGACCTGGAGGAAACGCAGGTCCGGCGCCATCCGCGCCAGCGCGTGCAGCACGGCGTGAAGGTAGTGCGCGTAGGAGCGGCCATAGGCCGGGTCGGCTAGCGCCAGGCGCTCCCCTGCGGCGAAGCAGGCGGCAAAATCCTCGCGTTCGTAGCTTTCGGCCTGCTCGCGGCGCAACGCGGCGGCGTCCATCCTCAGCCCCGCACCCGGCGCATCACGGCCTCGGTGAATGCGGCGGTGGTGGCGGCGCCACCCAAATCCCCAGTGCGCACGGCGTCCTCGCGCAGCACGGCGCCGATGGCGGCCTCCAGGCGGCGCTTCTCGTCCACTAGGCCGACATGCTCCAGCATCAGCCCGGCGGCCAGCAGCAGCGAGGTGGGGTTCGCCACCCCCTTGCCGGCGATGTCGGGCGCCGAGCCGTGCACCGCCTCGAAGATCGCCGCGGTCGTGCCGATGTTGGCGCCGGGCGCCATGCCCAGCCCGCCGACCAGGCCGGCCGCCTCGTCGGACAGGATGTCGCCGAACAAGTTGGTCGTGACGATCACGTCGAACTGCCACGGGTTCAGCACCAGCTGCATCGCGCACGCGTCCACGATGCGGTCGTCCATCGCCACGCGGCCCTCGTACTCCTTGGCCATCGTGCGCGCCTCGTCCAGAAACAGGCCGGTCAGCGCCTTCAGCACGTTGGCCTTGTGCACCGCCGTCACCTTCTTGCGCCCGTTGCGCACGGCGTACTCGAACGCGTAGCGCAGGATCCGCTGACAGCCGGCGCGGGTGTTGATTCCGGAGGAGATCGCAACCCCGTGGTCGTCGTCGCCGACGGGGATGAAGTGCTCGAACGCGACGTAGAACCCCTCCAGGTTCTCGCGGATGATGACCAGGTCGATGTCGTCGTAACGCCCGCCGGGGATCAGCGTGCGGGCGGGGCGGACGTTGGCGTAAAGATGGAATTCCTCGCGCAGCCGCACATTGACGGAGCGGTAGCCGCCGCCGACCGGGGTGGTCAGCGGGCCCTTCAGCGCCAGCCGGGTGCGGCGGATGCTGTCGAGCGTGGCCGCGGGCAGCGGGTCCCCGGCTTCGGCCACCGCCGCCATGCCGCCGGGCTGGCGGTCCCAGGCGAACGGGGCGCCTAGCGCGTCCAGCACGGCCACCGTCGCCGCCACCACTTCGGGGCCGATGCCGTCGCCGGCAATCAGGGTTGCTTCGATCATGGGGGCCGTCCAAGGTTATTCGCCCCCGCAGCATAGCATGGAGAGCCAAGCAGCATGGCCATCAAGCACGTCGACCCGTTCGACTGCATCGTCTTCGGCGCCACCGGCGACCTCACGCTGCGCAAGCTGCTGCCTGCGCTGTACTATCGGCTGCGCGACGGCCAAATTCCGCCCGAGGCGCGCATCGTCGGCGCGGCCCGGTCGGACTTCACCGACGAGAGTTTCCGCGCCCGTGCGGCCGACGCCATCGGCAAGCACGTCGCCAAGGCGGACCAGGACCCGGCAACGCTCGACCGGTTCACCGCGCTGGTGCACTACGCCCGCGGCGACGCCGCCAAGCCAGGCGGGCTGGAGGCGCTGAGCGAACTGCTGGGCGAGCATCCGGACCGTATCCGCGTGTTCTACCTCGCCACCTCGCCCGAGCTGTACGGCCCAATCTGCGAGAACCTGCAGGCGGCCGGCCTGGTGACCCCCAACAGCCGCGTGGTGCTGGAGAAGCCGATCGGCCACGACCTTGCCTCCGCCCGCGAGATCAACGACGTGGTGGGCCGGGTGTTCGCGGAGGTGCAGACCTTCCGCATCGACCACTATTTGGGCAAGGAGACGGTGCAGAACCTGCTGGCCCTGCGCTTCGCCAACGTGGTGTTCGAGCGGCTGTGGAACGCCGACGTGATCGACCACGTGCAGATCACCGTCGGCGAGACGGTCGGGGTGGAGGGGCGCGGCGACTACTACGACCACTCCGGCGCTCTGCGCGACATGGTGCAGAACCACCTGATGCAGCTGTTGTGCCTGCTGGCGATGGAGCCGCCGACGAGTCTGGACGCCGACGCGGTGCGCGACGAGAAGCTGAAGGTGCTGCGCTCGCTGAAGCCGATCGCGCCGCACGAGGTGGCGACCGTCACGGTGCGCGGGCAGTACAGCCAGGGCGCCGTGGATGGCCGCGCGGTGCCGGGCTACCTGGCGGATCTGGGCCCGGGGCGGAGCAGCCGGACGGAGACGTTCGTGGCGCTGAAGGCGGAGATCCAGAACTGGCGCTGGGCCAACGTGCCGTTCTATCTGCGCAGCGGCAAGCGGCTGCCCCAAAAGGTGAGCGAGATCGTGGTGCAATTCCGCGCCGCGCCGTTCAACGCGTTCCAGCGCGAACAGTCGGCCATGTCGCCGAACAAGCTGATCATCCGGTTGCAGCCCGAGGAGGGCATGAAGCTGGAACTGATGACCAAGAACCCGGAGCCCGGCGGCCTGC
>CAXTBW010000005.1:0-68740 GCA_964242925.1 uncultured Acetobacteraceae bacterium | reverse complement strand
CGTTGGCGTCCGTCTTGGCCACCTTCTCGACCGCCAGCATCAGCGCGAGCGCGGAGTCGTAGCCGTTGGCGTGGAACCCGGCGATCGGGTCCTCGCCGAACTTTGCCTTGTACTTCGCCAGGAATGCGGGGTATTGCGAGCCCATCAGCGACGGGTCGTTGTCGATGCCGGTTAGCCGGTAGCCCTTTGCCGCGTCGCCCGCCGCCTCGAGGAAGGCCGGCGCGAGCACGGCGTCGACGCCGAGCACGGGGACGCCGGCCATCGTCGGTACCTCCTTGGACTGCCGCACCAGGTAGGCGGACACGCCGGTGAAGTCGGGCGCGAACAGCAACTCGGGCTTCGCGGTGCCGATGCGGGTCAGCACCGGGCGCAGGTCGGTGTCGGAGGGAGAGACGGCCTCGGCCGCCACGACCGTGCCGCCCACCGCCTTGAACTGATTGGCGAACGCGTCGGCCAATTGCTGGGCGTACAGGCTGCCGTCATGCAGCGTGGCCACCTTGGTCACGTGCTGGCTTTGCGCGTATCTGACGGCGGCCGCGGCGGCGTTGAGGTCGTTGTAGACGAACCGGACGATCCCCTGCAGGCCCGGCGGGCGGTCAGCGGCGGTCAGCGCGGGCGCTGTGGCGGCCGGGTCGGCCTGCGGCATGCCGGCGTTCCACAACACGGGCGCGCCTCCGCGCGATTCGGAGGAGCACGTCGTGCCGACCACGCCGACGATCTGCTTGTTGGCCGCCAGGCGCGTGGCCGCGGTCTGGCCGCCTTCCACGCTGCACTGGCCGTCTTCCGGCAGGTAGCGGATCGGGTGGCCGACCAGCATGTTCTTGTGATCGTCGAAGGCGATCTCCGCCCCGCGCGACGTATCGACGCCGAGCGACAGGTCGGGCCCGGACAGCACCAGCAAGCCGCCGATCAGGATCGGTTGGCCCTTCGCGATCTTGAGCACGCCCACATCGTCGGTGACCGGGCCGAGCGTCTCGGCGTGGAGCGGGGCGCTCAGCAAGGCCGCAACGCAACTGCCGACGAGGCCGCGCAGCAGCGCGCGGTGCAGAGGAATGGTCATCTGTCGCCAGAACTCCCGGCCGCACCCGGAATGGGTCGGATCACATGTCGCCGAAGCAAGCCATGTGCCAAATCTCACTGTTCCGCGAGGTTCTCGCGCAGCGTCCTGCCATGGTATTCGGTGCGGAACCGGCCGCGGCGCTGCAGCTCGGGGACCAGCAGGTCGGCGATCGCCACCAGGTCGTCGGGCAGCGACACGATGTGCCCGAGCATGAACCCGCCGCGGCTGCCGGTCGCCTCGAACCGCTCCTCCAGCCGATCCGCCATCTGCACGGCGTCCCCGGCGATGGTGTTGTCCCAGCCGGTGGCGTTGCGCAGGCCGTGGTGGAAGAACTCCTCCCGGGTGATCTCGGCATCCGCGCCGAGGCGCACGGACAGGTCGCGCACGAAGCCCACCGGGGAGGCGTTGGACGCGATGATCTCCGCGTGCAAGTCGCGCAGGGTGAAGCGGGCCGGCAGGGTCGAGAAATCGTAGGCGGCGTTGTAGGACAGGTAGGCGCCGACCGCCTCGGGCGGCACCGCGGTGAGAAGGCGGTCGCGTTGCGCGTTCGCCTCCCGCTCCGTCGCCGCCACCACGATCGGGGTCTGCCACAGGATGCCGACCGTGGACGGGTCCCGCCCTTGTGCGACCAACGCCTCGTCCAACGCCGCCCGCTGCTGGATCTGCAGCGCCAACGCCATGTCGGCGCCGAACGCGTGGTCGACGAAGCTGGCCGAGGCGCGAATGCCGCGGGGCGAGCCGCCAGCCTGGATCAGCACCGGCCGGCCCTGCGGCGAGGGCGGCGTGTTGAGCGGCCCGTGCACCTTGAAGAAGCGCCCGGCGTGCGACACGCCGTGCACCTTGGCCGGGTCGCCGACCCGGCCGCTGACGTGGTCCCACAGCATGGCGTCGGGCTCGGCGCTGTCCCACAGCTTGCGGCAGACTTCGACGAACTCCTCCATGCGGTCGTAGCGGCTGGCGTGCTCCATCAGCTCGTCGAAGCCGAAATTCGCCGCGTCGGCGGGGCGGGTGGAGGTGACCAGGTTCATCGCGATGCGACCGCCGGTCACGTGATCCAGCGAGTTCATCAGCCGCGCCGTGTAGTACGGGTGCATGAAGGTGGAGGAGTAGGTCAGGCCGAATCCGATGTGTTTGGTGGCGCGCGACATCGCCACCATGATCGGGTTCAGGTCCTGGCGCGGCCAGTTCATCCCCCACTCGATCGCGGCGTCGCGGGAGCCGCGCCAGGTGTCGGGAACGCCGGTGCCGTCGCCGGAGAAAATGATGTCCAGGCAACCGCGCTCCGCGATGCGCGCGACCTCCTCGTACATCGTCACGTCCGGGAAGGTCTTGCCTGGCCACGCGCCCGGCATCCGCCAGCGCCCGCCCATGTGGCAGTAGGAGAAGTCGAAGCCGAGATGCATGCGCGGCTTGCTCATACCCGGCCGCCGCGCAGGTGCTCGCGCAACGTGCGTCCGGCGTATTCCATGCGGAATACGCCGCGTTTCTGCAGCAGCGGGACCACGGAGCGGCTGAACTGCTCGAACATCCCGGGGAAGGTGGTCGGCGTCAGCACGAAGCCGTCGCAGGCATGGTCTTCGAACAGATCCACCAGTTGGTCCGCCACCATCTCCGCCGTGCCGACCAGTTGCGGGCACAGTTCGCTGGTGGCGAACCGCCGCGCGGCCTCGCCCAACGTGAGCCCCTCCGCCTTGGTGCCTTGCAGGATCACTTCGAACGATCCGCGGGAGCCCTCTTCCTTCTCGAAATCGGCCAGCGGCAGGTCGGGATCGTACTTCGCCAGATCGACGCCGATGTGGCCGGACATTTGGGCGAGGCCTAGTTGGGTGTCGACCAAGCTGTTCACGTGCTCGGCCCGCTCCCGCGCAATCGACTCGGTTTCGCCGAGCACCACGTCGATCGAGGGCAGCACCACGCACTCCTCCGGCGCGCGGCCCCGCGCCGCCATGCGCGCCTTGAAGTCCTGGTAGAACGCCTGCATGTCGGCCTTCTGGTGCTGCAGCGTGAAAATCACCTCGCCCCAGCGCGCGCCGAATGCGCGGCCGCGGTCCGAACTGCCCGCCTGCATGATGACGGGATGGCCCTGCGGGCTGCACGGCGTGGTCAGCGGGCCGCGGGTGCGGATCCATTTGCCGGCGTAGTCGACGTAATGGATCTTCGCCGGGTCGGCGAACGCGCCGGTCGCCTTGTCGCCCAGCAGCGCGCCGGGCTCCCAGCTGTCCCACAGCGCGAAGCAGGCCTCGAGCACCTCGTCCGCGCGGTCGTAGCGCTCGGCGCGGCCGGGCATCTCGTCCATGCCGAAGTTCCGCGCCTCCAGCGTGCTGGTCGAGGCGACGACGTTCCACGCGGCGCGGCCGCCGCTCAGATGGTCCAGGCTGCCTAGCATGCGGGCGATCTGGTACGGGTGGTTGAAGGTGGAGGAGTAGGTCAGCCCCAAGCCGATGCGCTCGGTCACGCGCGCCATCATCGGCAGCACGACGGCCGGGTCCAGCAGGCAGACCTGGCCGCCACGTCCCACCATGGTGTCGAAGCTGCCATCGTAGAGGTCATAAAGGCCGAGGATGTCGGCGAAGAACAGCCCGTCGAACCGGCCCGCCTCCAGCACCCGCGCGATGTGCTCGTAGCGGCTGGGGTTGAGCAGGTCGTCCACCGCCGATTCCGGGTGGCGCCACGCGCCGTGATGGTGGCAGGTCGGGCCGGTCATCAGGAACGCGATCAAGTGCATCTGCCGGTCGTCGCGCATTGATCCTCATCCGCTGCGGTGCAGTCCCACGCAAGATCGGCGCCTACGTCATTTGCCGCATATGTCGCGCGAGCGGCTCTTGGTAGTCGTTGCGTGTTTGGGGAGGGCGCGATGATCCACGGTGATATCAGCAGCAGCAAGGACACGGTCGGCGTCGCGGTCGTGAACTACAAGATGCCGCGGTTGCACTCCCGGTCGGAGGTGCTCGCCAATGCGCAGAAAATCGCCGACATGGTGGTCGGGATGAAGACCGGCCTGCCCGGCATGGACCTCGTGATCTTCCCGGAATACTCGACCCACGGCATCATGTACGACGGCGCCGAGATGTACGCCACCGCGTCCCAGGTTCCGGGCGAGGAGACCGAGATCTTCGCCGCCGCGTGCCGCAAGGCGAAGACCTGGGGGGTGTTCTCCTTGACCGGGGAGCAGCACGAGGACCATCCGAACAAGGCGCCGTACAACACTCTCATCCTGATGAACGATCAGGGCGAGATCGTGCAGAAGTATCGCAAGATCATGCCCTGGGTGCCGGTGGAAGGCTGGTACCCGGGCAACTGCACCTATGTCAGCGACGGGCCGAAGGGGCTGAAGGTCAGCCTGATCATCTGCGACGACGGCAACTATCCGGAGATCTGGCGGGACTGCGCCATGAAGGGCGCGGAGCTGATCGTCCGCAGCCAAGGCTACATGTATCCGGCCAAGGAACAGCAAATCCTGATCTCGAAGGCGATGGCGTTCGCCAATAACGTGTACGTCGCCGTCGCCAACGCGAGCGGGTTCGATGGCGTGTATTCGTATTTTGGCCATTCATCGGTGATCGGGTTCGATGGCCGCACGTTGGGCGAGTGCGGCACCGAGGAGTACGGCATCCAATACGCCGCCTTGTCCGTTTCGCTGATCCGCGACGCGCGGCGCACGATGCAGTCGGAGAACCACATCTTTAAACTGCTGCACCGCGGTTATACCGGGATCATCAACTCCGGCGAGGGCAACAAGGGGCACGCGGACTGCCCGTTCGACTTCTACAAGAAGTGGATCGCGGACCCTGAGGCGACGCGGGAGATGGTGGAGGCGATGACCCGGCCGACGGTGGGCACCGAGGAGTGCCCGATCGACGGCATACCCAACGAGGCGACGAGCCACCGCTGACGCTGCGCAAAATCCGTCATGCCCGGGCTTGACCCGGGCGCCCACGCGACGCCGACGCGGTCGGCGCTGGGGCTTTTGGCGGCAGGGATGCCAATGCGGCAGGCCGGTCTCGCCGGGGCGCCGCGGGTGCCCGGGTCAAGCCCGGGCATGACGAATCTAGCTACGAAACCTCAAACAAGCGGTCCGCCACAGCCTCCCGCACTAAGGCGTCGTGGAAGATGCCGAGGATCGCCGTGCCGTTTGCCTTCGCCTCCCGGATCACGTCCACCACCGCGTCGCGGTTGGCGGCGTCCAGCGAGGCGGTCGGCTCATCCAGCAACAGGATCGGGTGACGCCCGGCGAAACCGCGGGCCAGGTTCACCCGCTGCTGCTCGCCGCCGGAGAACGTTGCGGGCGGCAAGCCGTGCAGCCGGTCCGGCAGGTTGAACCGGCGCAGCAGCCCTCTCGCGGCGTCTATCCCGTCCGCACCGGCAACCGCCTCGGCCACGATCTCGATCGTTGCCACACGCGGCACCACGCGGAGGAACTGGCTCACATAACCCAGCGTCTGCCGCCGCACCGCGAGCACCGTGCGCGGGTCGGCGGCGGTCAGGTCGAGCATCGCGCCGTCATGCCAGACCAAGATGCGGCCGGCGCTCGCGCGGTAGTTGGCGTAAATGCTGCGCATCAGCGTCGATTTGCCGGCGCCTGATGGCCCGTGCAGCGCCACGCACTCGCCCGCGTGCAGGTCCAGATCGATCCCGGACAGCACGGGCAACTCGATGCCGCCTTGCAGGTGCAGGGTGAACCGCTTGCCGAGCCCTTCGGTGCGCAGCACGGGTCTCATGCCGAGAGCACCGAGCTGACCAGCAGCTGCGTGTAGGGGTGCTGCGGGTCGTCCAGCACCTGGTCGGTTAGGCCGGCCTCCACCACTTGGCCGCGCTGCATCACCATGATGCGGCCGGCCAGCAAGCGCGCGACGGCGATGTCGTGCGTCACCAGCACGACCGCGATGCCCAGCCGGGCGACCAGGCCGCGGATCAGGTCCAGCAGCCGCGCCTGCACCGATACGTCCAGCCCGCCGGTCGGCTCGTCCATGAACACCAGGCGGGGATGCGTCACCAACGTGCGGGCGATCTGCAGCCGCTGCAGCATGCCGCCGGAGAAGGTGCGCGGCAGGTCGTCCACCCGGCCGGGGTCGATCTCCACCTGGCGCAACCAGTCGATCGCCGTCGCGCGGATGTCGCCGTAGTGGCGCGAGCCCTGCGCCATGAGCCGCTCGCCGACATTGCCGCCGGCCGAGACGCCCATGCGCAGCGCGCTGCGCGGGTCCTGCCGCACGAACCCCCAGTCGGACCGGTGCAGCGCGCGCAGGGCGGGCGGCGGCATGGCGGCCAGGTCGTGCGCGGCGCCGGCCGGGTCGGTGTAGGCGACAACGCCGGCGTCTGGCCGCCGCGCGCCGGCCAGCACGTCCAACAGCGTGGTCTTGCCGGAGCCGGACTCGCCGACAATCGCCAGCACCTCGCCGGGCCACAGATCGGCGTCGACGCCGTCCAGCGCCTGGATCGCGCCGAACCGCAACGACAGGTCCCGTGCGCGCAGCAGTGTCATCGTGCGGCCTCTTGTTGCTGCGCGCACCAGTCGGTGTCGGAGCAGACGAACATGCGTCCGCCCTTGTCGTCGGTCACCACCTCGTCGAGGTAGCTGCCGTCCACCCCGCACAACGCGCAGCGATGCGGCGCGCGGGTCAGGCGGAACGGGTGGTCGTCGAAGTCCAGCGGGCGGACGTCGGTAAACGGCGGAATGGCGTAGATGCGCTTCTCCCGGCCGGCGCCGAACAGCTGCAGGGCAGGGGACATGTGCAGCTTCGGCGTGTCGAAGGCGGGGATCGGGCTGGGCGACATCAGGTAGCGGTGGTTCACCATCACCGGGTAATCGTAGGCGACGGAGACGGCGCCAAAGCGGGCGATGTCCTCGTAGAGCCGGACGTGCATCAGGCCGTATTCCGCCAGGCCGTGCATGCGCCGCGTCTCCGCGCGGCTTGGCTCCAGCTTGGCGAGCGGTTCGGGCATCGGCACCTGATAGACGAGGATCTGGCCGGCCCGCAGCACCTGCTCGGGCACGCGATGCCGGGTCTGAATGAGGGTCGCGTCGGCGGTGCGGGTGGTGGTGCGCACGCCGGCGGTGCGGGCGAAGAAGGCGCGGATGGAAACGGCGTTGGTGGTGTCGTCGGCACCCTGGTCGATCACCTTCAGCACGTCGTCGGCGCCCAGCACGGCGGCGGTGACCTGGATGCCGCCGGTGCCCCAGCCGTACGGCAGCGGCATCTCCCGGCTGCCGAACGGGACCTGGTGCCCGGGGATGGCGACGCCCTTGAGGATGGCCCGGCGGATCATCCGCTTGGTGCCCTCGTCGAGGTAGGCGAAGTTGTAGCCGTTCATGGCTGCGCTTCCCCCTCTCCCGCTTGCGGGAGAGGGTCGGGGTGAGGGGCGCGCCCGCCCACGGCATCGCGGGTGGCGCCACCCTGACCCAACCCTCTCCCGCCAGCGGGAGAGGGCTTTCCCACCGCCGCGGCGGCGGCTTCGGCGCGCATGCGGCGGACGGTTTCCAGCTCGCTCTGGAAATCCACGTAGTGGGGCAGCTTCAGGTGCTCCACGAAGCCGTTCGCCTCGACGTTGTCGCAGTGGGTGAGCACGAACTCAACGTTCTGCGCCGGCGCGTCCGCATCCTCGCCCAGTTCGCCGGCGCGCATCGCCCGGTCCACCAGCGACATCGCCATAGCCTTGCGCTCGCCATGGCCGAAGCACAGGCCGTAACCGCGGGTGAACTGCGGCGGCTCGGTGCGGGAGCCGCCGAACTGGTTGACCATCTGGCACTCGGTCAGCGTGATGTCGCCGATGTCGACGGGGAAGCCCAGTTCGGGCGGCTCGATCTCCACCCCGACCGTTCCCACGCGGATCTCGCCCACGAACGGGTGCGTGCCGCCGTAGCCGCGCTGGGTGGAGTAGCCCATCGCCAGCAGGAAGCCTTCGTCGCCGCGGGCCAGCGCCTGCAACCGCGTGGCCCGGCTGGCGGGGAAGGCGAGCGGCTGGCGCGTGAGGTCCGCCGCCGGGTTGGCCGCGCCGTCCGTCTCGATCAGCCCTTCGGCGGCCAGGATGGCGCTCACCGGGGCGAACGGCTCGTCCGTGGCAAGCGCCTCGGGCGCGGTGGGCGGCTCGCCGTTGGCCAACAGGGTGAAATCCAGCAGCCGGTGGGTGTAGTCGTAGGTCGGGCCGAGCACCTGACCGCCGGGCAGATCCTTGTAGATCGCCGATACGCGGCGGCTGACCGTCATGGCCCCCGTCTCCACCGGCAGGCTGGCGGCGAAGCGGGGCAGGGTGGTGCGGTAGGCGCGCAGCAGGAACGCGGCCTCCACCAGGTCGCCCTGCGCCTGCTTGATGGCCAGGGCGGCCAGCGCCGGATCGTAGACGGACCCCTCCGCCATGACCCGGTCCACAGCGCGGCCGAGTTGGGCGGCGATCTGCGTGGTGGTCAGTTCGGGGATGGCGACGTTGCCGCGGCGTTGCTCGGCCAGCCAGGCATGGGCGGCGCCGATCGCCTGCTCGCCGCCTTTGACGGCCACATACGCCATGTCAGGCCATCTCCACGGTGACGCTGCGCGGCAGGGCGGCCAACGCGTCGCCTGCGCACAGCACCAGGTCCACGCCGCGCGGAAACGCCGCCCGGTTCGCCTGCCAGCGCGCGGCGAAGTCGTGCGGCAGCGGCCCGAGGCAAACGGTGACGGGCGCTTCCAGCCCTGGCCCGTGTAGGCGTAGGCGCGGCCCGGCCTCAAAATGCGGCAATTGCACGATCACGGTCGCGCTCGTTTCCGGCGCGTCATGCGTGCCCCAGCCGAACTGGTCCAGCGGCGGCAGTCCGAGGCAGACCCCGAACGCCGCGCCGCCCGGTTCGCACAGGGTCGCGCCGCAGTGGAACCGTACCCAGTCGCCCGCTTCCGCCGCGTCGCCCTCGAGCCAGACTGGCGTGTCCACATCGACGAGCGTCAGCAACACCGCTCCGGTCGCGGGCGACAGAGGCGGCGGCGCGTCAAGACTGGCGACCGGCACGATGCGCCCGGGGTGCGCCATCGCGTCCAGGACGGCGCGGAAGCAGCCTTGGGCGTCCGCCACCGGATTGGCGAAGCCGGGGTGTCCAATCGTCATGCCCGCATCGTCGCCATGGTGAAGAACTGCACCCTCGTGGCGGCTGCCTTGGCGGCGACCAAGTCGCGGCGGGCGCGCTGCGCTTCGGCCAGCGGCGCGATCACGGCCCGGTGCAGGTCCGACCGCTCGGGGTCCTGCAACGCCGCATCCAGCACCGCGGCAAGCTCCACTTGGCGCAGGTCGCGACCGGCGACGTAGGCGTGGCCCGCGGCGCCATCCAGCAACCGGACGGTGCAACGGGCGACGGTCATCTCGCCCAGATTGAACGCCGCGCCGCCACCGCCGGTGCGCCCCCGCGTCATGACCAGGCCCGCCTCCGGGCCGCGCAACACCGTGTAGTCCGGCAGCGGCGCGCAGTCCGGCAGCAGGGCGGTCAGCTCCGCAAGCGTCGCGCGGGCGAGCACCGCCATCCAACGCTGCCGCTCGGTCCGGGTGTCCTGCATGCGGTGCTCCCCTTTCAGCCCGCGCTCATCTAGCGCGGTGGACGTCTAGACGTCTAGGATGACCACCGGACGACATGCAAATGTCATGGACGGAGGCAGCGTGGACCTGGATCGGGACAGCCCGGCGCCGCTATGGCGGCAGATCGAACTCGCCCTCGCACGCGATATCCAAACGGGCGCCCTTCCGCCGGGCGTCCGCCTGCCGAACGAGACGGATGTGGCGGCGCGATTCGGAGTGCATCGGCACACCGCGCGCCGAGCGCTGGCCATGCTGGCGGACAAGGGAGCGGTGCGCATTCGGCGCGGCCTGGGCACCTTCGTCGAGCATGGACTGATTGATTACCACTTGTCCGAGCGGACCCGCTTCACCGCCAACCTGCTCGCGCAAAACCGCCTGGCGAGCCATGACCTGCTCGGCGCATTGGACGAAATCGCTTCCGACGCGGTGGCCGAGGCGCTCGCGTTGTCGCCGGGCGCGTTGGTGACACGGTTGGACACGCTGGGCCTGTCGGACGGCTTGCCGGTCAGCGTCGCGACGACGAGCTTCCCTGCCGCGCGTTTTCCGGGCCTGGCGGACTCGTATGCCGAGCGGCGCTCCGTCACCGCGGTGCTGGCGGCGTATGGCGTGGCGGATTACCTCCGCCGGTCCACCCGCGTGCTGGCCGTGTTGCCAACCGAGCGGGAGGCGACGCTGCTCCGGCAGTCGCGGCGCGTGCCCGTGCTAGCGGTGGACAGTGTGGATACCGACGCGGCCGGCCTCCCGATCTCGTTTAGCCGGGTGCGGTTCGCGGGTGAGCGGGTGCAGCTGGTGGTCGGGTAGGTGAGCTGCCCTTGAGCGGCCCACCCTACGATCGGCCGGTGAAGACGGCGGGCCGTTTCTCGATGAAAGCCTGCACGCCCTCCGCGTAGTCCGGTCCTTGCCCGGCGCTGCGCTGCAAGTCGCGCTCGGCGTCCAGCTGCTGGTCCAGCGTGGCCGTGGCGCCGGTGGCGAAGGCGCGCTTGATCGCTGCGATCGCCGCGGTCGGCTGCGTCGCCAGCCGCGCGGCGAGCGCACGCGCCTCCGACAGCAGTTGGTCGTCGTCCACCACCTGCCAGATCATCCCCCAGGCCAACGCCTGCTCGGCCCCGACCGGCTCGCCCAGCATCGCCATGCCACGCGCCCGCGCCTCGCCCGCCAAGCGCGGCAGCAGCCAGGTGCCGCCAGCGTCGGGAATGAGGCCGATCTTGACGAAGGCCTGGATGAAACGAGCGCCGCGGCCGGCCAGCACGAGGTCGCAGGCGAGCGCGACGTTGGCGCCGGCGCCCGCTGCAACGCCATTGACTGCCGCGATCACGGGCACGCGCAGGCCGCGGAGCCGCCGAATCAATGGATTGAACGTGCGTTCCAGCACGGCGCCCAGATCGTCGCCCAGCCCGCTGGCGAGGTCGGCTCCGGCGCAGAACCCGCGGCCAGCGCCCGTCAGCACCAGGGCGCGGCAGGTTTCGTCCGCGTCCGCGTCGGCCAGGGCCGCCTGCAGCGCCGCGTGCAAGGCGTCGTCGAACGCGTTCAACCGGTCGGGTCGGTTCAGCCAAAGCGTGCGGTAACCAGGACCGTGTTCAACCAGGACCAGTTCGGACATCCGCAACCCCCTTTTCTCCCCTCCCTGCAGGAGAGGGTCGGGGCGAGGGTCTTCGCGCCCTCGTCCAACCCTCTCCCATAGGCGGAGGGCTTGCAAGGTCAGGCGGCCAGCTTCTCGCCCAGGCGGCGGCTGAGGAACGCCGTTACGGCAACCTCCTCCGCGGTCAGCCCGGTCTGGACCCCGCTATGGGCATCGTCGAGCGCCTCGTCAGCGCGTTCCTTGAGGCCCTCCAGCAGGCTGCCGTCCAGATAGCCGTCGAAGATCGCTGGGTGAATGTAGCACTTGCGGCAGACCGACGGGGTGTTGCCGAGCCTTTCCGCGACGTGTTCCACCGCCTGCACCAGGTTCTTCTTGTTCTTTGCTTCCGAGTCGAACCGCTCGAACTCCCGCAACGCCAGCGCGGCCAGGTTGGTGGCGGCCCAGGTGCGGAAATCCTTTGCAGTCACTTCCTCACCGCTCACGTCGTGAAGGTAGTGGTTCACGTCGTCCGACGTGATGGCGTGGTGCTCGCCGTCGTGGTCGATGAACTGGAACAGATGCTGGCCGGGCACTTCCTGGCAGCGCTTGATGATGTTGGCCAGGCGGCGATCGTGCATCTCTACGTGGTGGTCGATGCCGTGCTTGCCGCGGAAATCGAACTTGATGCGACTGCCGTTCACGCGGCTATGCCGGTTGCGCAGCGTGGTCAGGCCGAAGCTCTGGTTGTCGCGGGCATATTCCTCGTTTCCGACCCGCGCCAACGTCTTCTCCAGCAGCTTGACCACCGCCGCCAGCACCCGGCGGCGCGGCAGGCCGGGCAGCGCCATGTCGTGGTCGACCTGCGCGCGTATTTTCGGCAGCACCTGGCCGAACACCAGCATGCGATGGTATTTTGCCTCGTCGCGCACCACGCGCCAGCGCGGGTGGTAACGGTATTGCTTGCGCCCCCGCGCATCGCGCCCGGTCGCCTGCAAATGACCGTTGCGGTCGCGACAGATCCAGACGTCCTGGTAGGCCGGCGGGATGGCGAGTTTCCGGATGCGCGCGATCTCGTCTTCGGCGGTAAGCCGCTCGCCGTTCGGCAGGTAATAATCGAACCCAGCCTCGCCCATCACCCGCGTGATGCCCGGTTTGGCGTCGGTCACGTAGTGCAGTTTCGCGGCGCGAGCGGCCTGCTTGGCTTCGTCGACATCCGGCGTTTCGGCAGTCGGCTGTTGGGTCGTGGCAACCTCCCTCGCGAGACGAGGTGAACAGCCGCGGGCCAGCCGGGTTCCTCGATCACGAAGTCAGGATTGGAGGAGGCGTCTCCTGGACCGTAGCGAAGTTGCTTGCCGGCGATCCGTGAAGCCATTCATCGCCCGCAATAGGGGCCGCGCCGCCGCACCGCGTCCGCCGGGCGATCGCGCGCAACAGGCCGGGCCAACGCCTTGCCGCCAAGACCGCCACGTCGCGCACGGCGCGGGACCGCGTCAGCCGGTAAAGCGTGTGCGCCAGCCGCACGGGCGGGCCCGCATCGCGCCGCAGCGCGGCGTGGTAGGCGGCGGCGTCGCGTCCGGCCAGCAGCGCCTCTGCCGCCAAGCGCCCGCTGTGCAGCGCGATGGCCATGCCGTCGCCGCAGAACGAGGGGATCACCGCCGCCTGGTCGCCCAGGCGGTAGACGCCATGCTGGTCCGGCCCGCGATGCACGTAGCCGTATGGCACCCGGAAGATGCTGAGCGGCCGGTCCCACGCCGCGACCGCGCCGTCCAACCGCAGGGCCAGGTGACTGTCCTCCCGCTCCAGAGCGGCCAGCACGGCGGGCCAGTCGCCGCCGTAGCGGGCGCGGTCGGCCAACAGGCAGAGGTTCGCCACCCCGTCCTCCACCAGGTTCAACCCGGCGTAGCCGCCGCCGAACAGCACCACCTCGACATGCCCGGCGAGCGCCGCCTGCTGCGCCGGACGCAGGCGCAGGTGGAGCTTGAACCCGATCAGCGCTTCCGGCGCCACGCCGGGCTGGCGCGCCAGGCCACGCAGATCGTGCTTGCCGGTGGCCAGCAGCAGCGCCGGCGCGCTCAGCATCCCCGCGTCGGTCTGCACGGCGCCTGGGCCGCCGCTGCGCACCCGCACGCCGCGGTGCGCATCGGCGCCGAGCGTTATGGCCCGGCGCAGCAACGCCTCGTCCAGCGCCAGACGCGACAGGCCGGCGGCGGCGAACGGCAGCCGCGCCTCGGCCACCTTGCCGCGATGCACCAGGCGCATAGCGGCGACGGGCGCGGCGCCCAGCTTGGCCAGGTCGACGCCCAGCGCGGTCAGCTCGGCGATCGCCTCGCCGCTGATGAACTCGCCGCACACCTTGTGCGCGGGCGCGCGTTCCCGCTCCAGCAACGTCGCGCGGCGGCCCAGCCGGCATGCGGCCGCGGCGCCCGCCGGGCCTCCGCCGACGATTACGACCCTGCCGAAGTTGGGGTTCAGCGCAGCCGCCCGATGCATAGCCGGAATGGGAACACCCAGCGCACTTGGCCGGGCACGCCCGCATCCGCCAGCAGGCGCCGCCACTCGGCCGGGCGGAACGCGCGCGCGATCGACACGGCGCCGTCGTGTTGCACAAAGCGGTGCCAGCGCATCATGCGCGACAGCAGGCGGAACACGCGCAACGGGATGGCATGGCGGTGCAGGTCGTTGACGAACCAGCCGTGGACGGCATGCGCCTCCATCCAGCGCAGGAACGCCACCACCTGGGCGTCGGTCAGGTGGTGGGTGAACAGGGAACTGACGATGTAATCCGGCCGGGGCGCCGGGTCCGCCGCCAGCACGTCCCCGGTTTCGAGCTGCAGCGCCAGGCCGGGCGAGGCGGCCCGCGCGATGCCGGCTGCGTCCGGGTTCAGGTCCACCCCGCGCAACTGCACCGCACGGCGCCGGCGACGCCCCCAGCGGGCGATGGCGCGCAGCATGTCGCCGTGCCCATAGGCGACGTCGTAGACCGAGATCGCCTCGCCGCGGGACCGGCGGCGCATGGCGCGGTCCAGCCAGTCTAGGGTTGGCCGCCGGGCGAGGGTAACGGTGTTGACGCGCGAGAGGTCCCGCAGGCAGGCGGCGTAGTCGGCGGCGTCCGTGCAGTCGGTGTCCATCAGCTCGGCCGCGTCGCTGCGGACGGCCAGGTTCATGCCACGGCCGTCCGGCACGCGTTGCGTAGCTGCCCCGTAACGACGTCCCTTACCCACACCGTCATGCCCGGGCTTGACCCGGGCGCCCACGCCGTTCGCGCGAAAAGGTGGTGCGACTACTGGCGCTATGGTGTCGGGGGCGCGGCGTAGGTGGCCGGATCAAGTCCGGGCATGACGGTGAATGATCATGTCTCAACGAAATCGTCGACCGAACATCCGTGGTCCAAGCCTTGGCATGGCGAACTTGCGCAATGTCGTTCACACCCGCCTGAACCGGAACGTCTCAGCGCACAGGCCGGGGCCGAACGCCATTGCCAGACCCGTCTGCGGCCCAGTCGCGCCGGTCAGCATGCGGCCAAGGATGAACATGATGGTCGCCGACGACATGTTGCCGAAGTCCCGCAGCACGCCGCGCGACCAGTCCAGCGCGTGGCGCGGCAGGCGCAACCCCTGTTCCACCCCGTCCAGCACAGTGCGGCCGCCGGCGTGGACGGCCCATAGATCGATCTGCTGCGTCGCCAGCCCGCGCAGCAGGCCGCCGGCATCGGTGCGCTCCAACTCTCCGCGCAGCGCGGTGGCGATGCGGCCGGGCACCTTGCCGGACAGCCGCATGTCGAAGCCCTGGTCGCCGATGCGCCAGGTGATCAGGTCGGCCGAGTCGGGCAGCGTGGTGGAGCGGAAATCCAGCATCCCGATGCCCTCCGCCTGCGACGTCACCAGCGCCGCGCTGGCGCCGTCGCCGAACAGCATGAACGACAGCACCGTCTCCAAATCCGCCACCTCCTGCAAATGCAGCGTGCACAGCTCCAGGTTCACCACCAGCACGCGGGCTGCCGGCGTCGACCGCACGATGTGGAACGCGGCGCGCAAGGCGGACACGGCGGCGTAGCAGCCCATGAAGCCGACCAGCGTGCGCTCGATCCCCGGGTCCATGCCCAGCCGCTCGGCCAGCTTCTGGTCGAGGCCGGGGGCGGTGAACCCGGTGCACGACGCGACGACGATGTGGGTGAAGCTGGCCGGGTCCTCGCCCAGCGCGGCCACCGCCTGCTCCGCCAGCCCGGTCGCGTGGCGTTCGTACAGCGCCATGCGGGCGCCGGTGGCGGGGAAGGCGCCGCGGTTCAGCACGCCGTCCGCGTCCACCTGGCGCGCGCCCGGCTCGCCCGCCCGCAGCACGCTGAAGCGACGGTCGATCCCGGACCGCTCCGCCATGCGGTCGAACACCGCGCGGCTTCGCTCGTCCTGCAGCAACGACCGGGCGAAGGTGATGAACGGCCCGTGGATGTCGTTTGCCGGCACCGCCGTGCCGATGCGGTTGATGTGCGGGATGGTCATGCCGCCCACCGCCGGGCAACCAGCACCGCGTTCAGCCCGCCGAACGCGAAGGCGTTGGACATGGCCCAGCGCACGTCCGCCGCGCGGGCCTCGTTCGGCACGCAATCCAGGTCGCACTCCGGGTCCGCCGTGGTGAACCCGGCGGTCGGCGGCAGCACGCCGTCGCGCAGGGCCAGCGCGGTGGCGATCAGCTCCAACGCGCCCCCCGCGGTCATGCAGTGGCCGATCATCGACTTGGTCGACGACACGGGGATGCCGTCCAGCGCGGCGCCAAACACGTCGCGCAAAGCCGCCGTCTCGGTGCGGTCGTTCAGCCGCGTCCCGGTGCCGTGGGCGTTGACGTAGCCGACCTCGCCCGGCGCGCACCCGGCATCCGCCAGCGCCGCGCGCATCGCCCTCGCCGCGCCCGCCGCGCTCGGCGCGGTGACGTCTGCGCCGTCCGCCCCCATGCCGAAACCGGCCACCTCCATGATCGGCGCCGCGCCGCGGGCCAGCGCGTGGTCGGCCGCCTCCAGCACCAGCACGCCGGCGCCCTCGCCCATTACCAAACCCGAGCGGTCGCGCGAGAACGGCCGGCACGCATCGGGGCTGAGCACCCGCAGCGCCTCCCACCCCTTCATGAAGCCGGGCGCGATGGAGGCGTCGCAGCCGCCGGTGATGGCGACGTCCACCACCCCCGCCCGGATCATGTGCGCGGCCTGGCCGATCGCGTGATTGGCGGACGCGCAAGCCGACGCGACGCAGAAGCACGGGCCAAGGATGCCGAACTCGATCGAGATATGGCTGGCCGGCGCATTGGGCATGATGCGCGGCACGGTGAACGGGTGCAGCCGGGACCGGCCCTGGCCGTAGAACTGCTCGTACGCCTCGTCATAGGTGTGCTGCCCCGCCCCGGCGCCGAGGATCACGGCCGCGCCGGGCATGTCCCCTGCCGCCAACCCGGCCTGCGCCAGCGCCTGCCGCGCCGCGATCAGCGCCAATTGGGACACGCGGTCCAGCATCGGCAGGCGCTTGGCGGGGAAGTGCGCCAGCATGTCCAGCCCGGTGATCTCGGCCGCGATGGTGGTGGTCAGCCGCTCGGTCGGGATGTTGCGGATGGGACCGATGCCGACGCTGCCGGCGCGCAGGGCGGCCAGGAACGCCGCCGGGTCGCGCCCGGTCGCGCACACCGCTCCCATGCCCGTCACCACCGCCCGGCGGTCGCCCGTCATCCCCGTCATCACCGCCCCGCGGTCGGTCAAATCGGCCCGCGCCGCACTGCCGTCATCACGTGCGACACCAGGTCGCCCACGGTGGCGAACTCCGCGTCGCCGCTATCGGCCACCACGGGCACCTCCACGCCGAAACGGCTCTCGATGGCGAAGATCGCCTGCACCATGTCCAGCGAGGCGATGTCCAGCGAGGCGACCGTGGCCGAGGGCAGCAGGCGCGCACGTTCGACGCCCGTCTCGCTGGCGACGATGTCCAGCACCTCCGAGAGCCGCGGATCGTCGGTTGGCCAGTCGACGCCGGTGTCCAAGTGCGTTTCTCCCCTCCGCCACCCGAGATGGCGCGCCCACCGCATACCGGCAAGCGCGTGGTATTTCCATGTCCCGGGGAACCCGGCGCGGCCCCGTCTGTTGTTCCGGGACCATCACCAGGAGGGTTTGACCCGTGGACGAGAACCGAGTCGAGGGCGCTGCCAAGGATATCGGCGGCAACATCAAGAGCGCCGTCGGCGACATGACGGGCGACACGAAGACGCAGGCGACCGGCGCGGTCGATCAGATCGTGGGCACCGCCCAGCGCACCTACGGCAAGATCAAGGACCAGGTCAGCAACAGCGGCGCCGGCAGCGCCATGATCGATCAACTAGACGAGGCGAGCGCGTTCCTCGGCGACACCGTTGCCGAGCGACCGCTGACCTCCCTGCTGGTGGCTGGCGCGGTTGGCTATGTGCTCGCGATGCTGATGCGTCGCTGACCGCTGCGGGACCTGGGCAAAACACCGTCCGGGTCCCTTGCGCCTTCGAATGCATGATGGCTGACTGCATCCGCTTGGATCAGGAGCCGACATGCCCAAACGCGCGCCCTCTACCACGCTCAGCGTCGTAGAACCCTCCACCCGGCCGGCGCCTCGGACGCTTGCGATCGACATCGGCGGGACGCGGCTGAAGGCTGGGATCCTGGATTCGGCCGGTGTCATGGTGAGCGGGCCGGAACGCGTGAACACCCCGCGCCCTAGCGGGCCAGCAGAAGTCGTTGGCGCGCTCATTGAACTAGTCCGTCCGCTTGGCGGGTTCGACCGCATCTCGGTCGGGTTTCCCGGCGTGGTCCGTGGAAGCCGAACGTTGACCGCCCCGAACCTCGGAACCGAGGTCTGGCACAGCTACGCGCTGGGCACCGAACTATCCAGCCGCCTAGGCGCTCCAACGCGCGTGCTGAACGACGCGAGCGTGCAGGGCCTGGGCGTGATCACCGGCGAAGGGCTCGAGTGCGTTATCACCCTTGGCACCGGGTTCGGCTTCGCGCTGTTCCAGGACGGGCTGTTGGCGCCGCATTTGGAGGTGGGCCAGCACCCGGTCGCCAAGGGTCTGACCTATGACCACTACCTCGGCAACGCCGCGTTTCGCGACGTCGGCCGTAAGAAGTGGAACAAGCGGCTGCGCAAGGCGATCGACATCCTCGACACGCTGGTGATGTACGACACGCTGCTGATCGGCGGCGGCAACGCGCAGGTGATTGATTTCGACCTGCCGCCGAACGTCAAGATCGTGCCGAATGCCGCGGGCATCACGGGCGGCGTTCGCTTGTGGGAGCCGAAGATGGAAGCGGCGTTCCACGCGCCGATCGTGCGGCCGCCGCCGGAGGGGATCGAGCCGGCGCCTGAAGTCGGGCAGCCCAGCTAGCAGCCGGTCGCCTCGTGCGGCTGGCCTATGCAGCGATCGCGGCGATCAGCCTCTGGCTCCGGTTGGGCTTCCCGGTCATGGCCCTCGGCGGCGCTGGGGCCGATGACGCGCTGTTCGTTCGGCAAGCCGCGTTCCTGGCCCAAGGCCGCTGGCTGGGTCCCTACGACAACCTGACCTTGGCCAAGGGGCCGGTCTACCCGATGTTCATCGCCGCGAGCAGCTTCCTCGCAGCGCCGCTGAAACTGACCGAGCACCTGGTCTACCTCGCCGTCGCGGCCCTGGTCGCAGTCTACGTGGCGCGACAGGCGGGCCGTCGATGGCTGGGCCTGGCGTTGTTCACCCTGCTGGCCCTCAACCCCGTGTTCTGGGATCCGCTGCTCGCCCGGGTCATCCGCGAGGGGCTGTACGTCAGCCTATCCCTCGCCGTGGTGGGCCTGGCCGTCCTCGCCACCTTCGATCGCGGCGGCGGGGTCCGGCGTGCGCTGCAGGGCGTCGCGCTCGGGCTTGTCGCGGGCGCATTCTGGCTCACCCGGGAGGAAGGGCTCTGGATCGTTCCCGCCTTGGCTGTGGTGTTCTGCCTGGCGCTGGCTGTGGTGGCCGTCCGCCGCCGTTGGGCGTCGCTCGGCGGTGTCGCGATTGCCCTACTGGCGGCTTGCGTGGGGTTTGGGACGGTCTATGGCGCCGTCGCCGGGCTCAATGACCGCTATTACGGCGCCTTCGCAACCAACGAGTTCAAGTCCGGCGCGTTCGTCCGCGCCTACGGCGCCATCTCGCGCATCGTGCCCGACGCGTGGCGCCGTTACGTCGTGTTCCCCGCCGACGCACGGCGCCGCGCCTACGCCGTGAGTTCGGCCGCGGCCGAACTGCGGCCTTTTCTGGACGGCGACGAAGGCGAGGGATGGCGCCGGGTAGGCTGCGAGCAGATGCAACTCGCGGCGGCCGCATGTCCTGAAATCCTGTCGGGTTGGTTCATGTGGGCGCTGCGCGACGCGGCGACCGCTGCCGGGCATGGCGGCAGCTGGCGGTCGGCCCGGGTGTTCTATCGCCAGATCGCCGACCAGATCGACGCCGCGTGCGACGACGGCCGGTTGCGCTGCCTGCCCGCGCGAGCCACGCTGGCGCCGCCGTTCCGCTGGCAATACGTGACCGACACGCTGCAGACCGCGCGCGCCGTCGCCGGCATCGTCCTCACGCTGGGCGGCGGCAACGTCGCGACGGCGCATAGCTCCGGCAATCCGGAGGCGCTCGCCGCATTCAGGGATATGGTTGGTCCGATCGCCGCGGAGGACGAGGCGGTCCGGTGGCGGATCGTTGCGTGGGCTGCGGCGCCGGGCGACTTGCCCGACATCGCCGTCCGATCCGGGCCTGGCATCGTCCGCACGACGTTCACCGAGCGGAACGGCGCCGACGTGTCCAACGCCTTCCCCGGTTATGCCGCCTTGCGGTTCGAGCTGGTGGCCGAATGCGGCGCCGTCGGCTGTGATTTGGTGGTCACGACGCAGGGCGTGGCGCCTCTGGTGCTTCCGCTCGTGACCATCGCGACCGGGACATGGGTCGATACGCCCGCGATCAAGCTGTATGTCGAGTCCGCCTCGATGTTCGACCCGCTGCGGATCAGCCGGCTCAGGCAAGGCGCGCAATTGCGGTTCGCGACGCTGCTCGGCGCGGCCTACCGCCTCGCCATGCCAGCCGCATTCGGGTTGGCGGTGCTCGGACTGGCAGCCGCCTTGCTGCTCCGCCGCGGCGTGCCCGCCGCGCTGTACGCCTTGTCGCTCGCCAGCGTGACGGCGATCGTATGCCGGGTCCTGATCCTGTCGTATCTAGACGCGACGTCGATCCCCTCCGCGAACTCGCTTTACGCTTCCCCGGCATCGCCCTTCGTGATCGTGTTCACGGTCGTCGGCCTCTACGCCGGCGCCGTCGCTGCCGGCGCGCTGCGAGCCCGGCCCCAGGCCGCGGCCCACCATTTGCTAGTTGAGCGAGGCCGGCCAGGCGCCGGTGCAACGGAGGGGGCCGCATGCGCATTCACATCCAGAACCTGACAGGCGGGCACAACGAGCCGATCACGCCGGCGCAGTGGGCTCAGGCATCGGCCCGAGCAGGCCTGGGCGACGTCCACGAGGTGAGCTTCGGCGAGTCGCTGGACGACTTCGCGCACGCCATGCAGGGCGCCGAGGCGCTGGTGACCAGCACGCACGCCACCAAGGAATTATTTCCGGTGGAGGCGCCGAAGCTGCGGGTGATGTTCTGCACCTCCGCCGGGCTGGACCCGGTGCCGTTCGACAGCCTGCCGCCCGGCGTGCAGGTGCTGAACAACCGCGGCGTTCACGGGCCGAAGGCGGGCGAGTTCGGCATCATGGCCATCCTGATGCTGGCCAATCGGATGCCGACGCTGGCCAACCGGCAGGCGGAAGGCCGGTGGGATCGCGTGTACGGCAGCATCCTGGCCGGCCGCAGGGTGGCGGTGGTGGGCCTGGGCAGCCTGGGCGGCGCCGTCGCGGAGCACGCCGCGCATTTCGGCATGCACGTCACGGGCGTGCGCGCCCGGCCGAAGCCGCACCATGCCTGCGCCGCAGTGGCGCCGACGGAGGAACTGGACTCGGTGCTGCCGGAAACCGAGTTCCTGGTGCTGGCCTGCCCGCTGACCCATGCCACGCGCGGCATCCTGAGCCGCCATCGCATCGGGCTGCTGCCGAAGGACGCGGGGGTGGTGAACATCGGCCGCGGCGGCTTGGTGGACCAGGACGCGCTGCTCGACGCGCTGGACTCCGGCGCGCTGTCGGGCGCCGTGCTGGACGTGTTCGTGCCCGAGCCGGTGCCGCCGGGCCACCGGTTGTGGACCACGCCCAACCTGGTCATGACGCCGCACGTGTCGAGCGACGACCCGCTTGCCTACAACCCGCGCAGCCTGGACGTGTTCCTGTCCAACCTGGCCGCGTTTGAGGCGGGAAGCCCCATGCCGAACCTATTCGACCGCGCGCGCGGGTATTGAGATCAATACCGTCATGGCCGGACTCGATCCGGCCACCCACGCCGTCAAACCGACGCTGGACTCGCCGGATTTGGCATGATCATCCGACGCGAGCGAAGCCAGTCGCACAAGCGGGCCGTGGGTGGCCGGATCAAGTCCGGCCATGACGGGAGAGGGGGGCGACGCCGATGAGTGAGCCCATCCTCGCGCCGGGCTTCGTCGAGCGGCCGTTCTGGTGGGATGCGGCGCCGCCGACCCAGCGCGCGACCAGCGTCCCGGCGCAGGCCGACGTGGCGATCATCGGCGGCGGGATCGCCGGGCTGTCCACCGCGCTGGAACTGGCGCGGGGCGGCGCGCGCCCGGTGGTGCTCGATCGCGAGCCGATAGGCTGGGGCGCGTCGTCGCGCAACGGCGGCGCGCTGTCGGGCGCGGCCGGGCTGGGCAAGGCCAGCCCTAACCTCAAGCGCGCCGTGGACCCTGGGCTCCTCGCCGCCATGATGGAGGAGGGCGAGCAGTCGTTCGATGACTTCGAGGCGCTGGTGGCGGACGAGGGTCTGGACTGCGACTACCGCCGCGTCGGCCGGTTCGTCGGCGCCCACGCCCCGGCCGCGATGCGCACGCTGGAGGCGCGGGCGGAACTGCTGAACCGCGCCACGCCGGGCGAGGCGACGTTGGTGCCGCGGCAGGACGTGGCGGCGGAGGTCGCGACCAAACGCTACGCGGGCGGGATGGTGCTGCAGCGCTCGGGCCGCCTGCACCCAGGGAAATACGTGCAGGAACTGGCGCGCGTGGCCGCCGCCGCCGGCGCGTCGCTGCATGGCGGCGTGTCGGTCGAGTCCTACGCGCGCGACGGGACCGGCTTCCGCGTGCGGACCTCCGCAGGTGATGTAACGGCCGGCGCGCTGATGGTGGCGACCAACGGCTACACCGGCGCGGTGACGCCGTGGCAGCGCCGCCGGGTGGTGCCCGTGGCCAGCTACATGATCGCGACCGAGACGCTGGGCGCGGAGCGGGTGAAGCAGGTGCTGCCGAAGCTGCGCGTCTACGGCGACACCAAGAAGGTGTTGTACTACTTCCGGCCCACGCCCGACGGCGACCGCATCCTGTTCGGTGGCCGGGCCAGCTTCGTGCAGACGGATGTGCGGCGGGCAGGAGCGCGGCTGCACCGCTTCCTGGTGCACCTGATCCCCGCGCTGGCCGGCACGCGGATCACCCATGCCTGGAAAGGCAACGTGGCGTTCGCGTTCGACTACCTGCCGCACGTGGGGCAGCACGAGGGCGTGCACTACGCGCTAGCCTGCAACGGCGCCGGCGTGGTGACCATGACGCATCTGGGCAGGCAGGCGGCGCGGATGATGCTGGGCGGAGCCAACCGGCCAAGCGCGTTCTCCCGCCTGCCGTTCCCGACCATGCGCGGCTACACGGGGGCGCCGTGGTTCATGCCGCTGGTGGGCGGGATGTACCGGCTGCGCGACCGGCTGGACGGCTGGCGCGAGCCTGGCTGGCCCTAACCACTTAGGAGTAGGCTCATGAGCAACACCATCGGCCGCCGGGCCATTATCGCCGGCGCACTGGCCACCCCGCTCGCGGCGCCGTTCATCCGGGCGCGCGCGGCGGAGCAGATGGTGATCCGCACCACGGGCGGCGTCTACGACGACATCATGCGCCGCAGCGTCTACGACCCGTTCACCAAGGCGACCGGCATCGAGATCGTCACCGCCGGCGCGCCAATGACCAAGCTGATCGCGATGTACAAGGCAGGCGGCGCGGAGTTCGACATC
Source organism: uncultured Acetobacteraceae bacterium (assembly GCA_964242925.1). Lineage (GTDB taxonomy): Bacteria > Pseudomonadota > Alphaproteobacteria > Acetobacterales > Acetobacteraceae > LMUY01. Next base: position 45,452 of record CAXTBW010000005.1, on the reverse strand, counting down.
ATCGACACCGGCGATAGCGGCCTGCTGAACCTCGAGCGGCTGGGTGCGCTGGCGCCGATCGACTACGGCTCCTGGAAATACGGCAAGGTGGAGGAGATCCCGGCCGAGCTGCGCTTCCCGTACCGCGTGTCCAACTACGTCTACGCGACGGTCGGCGTCTACAACACGCAGAGCTTCCCGGACAAGCACCCGGCGAGTTGGGCCGATTTCTGGGACGCAAAGGCGTTCCCCGGGCCGCGCAGCCTGCCGGACCTGGCGTCCGGCCAGCCGCCGCTGGAGGAGGCGCTGCTGGCGGACGGCGTGCCGATGGACAAGCTGTACCCGATCGACCTCGACCGCGCGTTCCGCTCGCTGACCCGCATCCGCGGCAGCATCCCGAAGTTCTGGGACACCGGCGCGCTGTCGGCGCAGCTGATGACGGACAAGGAAGTGCTGCTGAACGCGATGTGGAACGGCCGCGCGCAGACGCTTATCGACAAGGGCGCGCCAATCGCGATCGAGTGGAACCAGAACATCATCCAGGTGCAGGCGTATGGCGTGCCTAAGAACTCGCGCAACCCGAAAGGCGCGCAGTTGTTCGTGGATTTCGCCAGCCAGGCCGCCGTGCAGGTCGGCTATTCGAAGGAACTGCGCTACGGCCCGTCGAACAGCAAGGCGTTCGACCTGCTGCCGAAGGAGCTGCTGGAGATCCTGCCCGGCGGCCCGAAATACCGCGCGCTGGGGTTCTACCAGAACATCACCTGGTGGGAGGACAACCGCGACAAGGTGAACAAGGCCTGGTCCAACTGGGTCCTCGGGTGACACCAGGCGCCGTCGCGCTGGAGCACGTCAGCAAGCGGTTCGCCGGCGCGCCCGCCGTGGACGACCTGTCCATCGCGGTGGCGCCGGGGGAGTTCTTCACCGTGCTGGGCCCGTCCGGAAGCGGCAAGAGCACGACGCTGGCGATGATCGCCGGGTTCGAGGCGCCCGACAGCGGGCGGGTGATGCTGGGCGGCCGCGACATGACGCGGGCCGCGCCGCGGGCGCGCGGGTTGGGCATGGTGTTCCAGAACTACGCCATCTTCCCGCACCTGGACGTGTTCGAGAACGTCGCCTTCCCGTTGCGCGCGCAACGCCTGGGGGACGTGCCGGCGCGGGTGGCGGAGGCGCTGGCGACGGTGCGGCTGGACGGGATGGAGCGGCGCTACGGGCGCCAGCTGTCGGGCGGCCAGCAGCAGCGCGTGGCGCTGGCGCGCGCGATCGTGGCGCGGCCGTCCATCGTGCTGATGGACGAGCCGCTGGGCGCGCTGGACAAGAACCTGCGCTACCACATGCAGACCGAGATATCGGACATCCAGCGCCGCCTGGGGATGACGGTCATCTTCGTCACGCACGACCAGGAGGAGGCGATGAACCTGTCCGACCGCATCGCCATCATGGAGAGCGGCCGCCTGGTGCAGGCGGGCGCCCCGCGCGAGGTGTACGAGCGCCCTGCCAACGCGTTCGTCGCCCGCTTCCTCGGCGAGTCGAACCTGCTGGACGGCACCGCCGACGGCACGGTCCTGCGCACGCCCGATGGCGCCGCGTTGCGCGCCGCCAACGCCGCGCACGGCCCGGCGCTGCTGTTCGTGCGCCCGGAAAAGCTGTTGCTGAACGCGGCGCCCGGCGATGACTGCAACAGCCTGCCCGGCCACGTCGTGCGCGCCTCATTCCTCGGCAACCTTATCCGCACCGAGCTGGATCTGGGCGGCGGCCGCCGGATGGTGGTGGACGCGGCCAACGGCGCCGGCGCGCAGCCGCTCGCGGTCGGCGCGGCGGCGACGGTGACATGGCCGGTGGCGGACAGCCGCCTGCTGGCCGCCTGAATGAGGCTGCCCGGCCGGCTCGCCTGGCTGCTGCTGCTGCCCGGCGGCGTCCTGCTCGGCCTGGTGTTCCTGGGGCCGCTCGGCTGGTTCCTCGCCGACTCCCTGTCCGAACTCGGGTCCGGCGCGGCGCTATTGCGCGAGGCCGCGGAGGTGGTCGCCTCCCGCGCGATGCAGCGCTCCATGCTGGCCACGGCGGAGGTGTCGTTCGCCACCACGCTGTGCACGCTGGTGCTCGGCTTCCCGCTAGCGTACGCGCTGGTGCGGGCGAAAGGGTTGGCGTTCCGCGCGGTGATCGCCTGCGTGCTGCTGCCCTACTTCACCAGCGTGATCGTGCGGACCTACGCCTGGATGGTGCTGCTCGGCCGCACCGGGGTGGCCAATACGGCGCTGATCTCGCTCGGCATCACCAACGGCCCCGTGCCGCTGCTGTACACGCGGGGCGCCGTCGTCGTAGGCATGACCTACGTATTGCTGCCCTACATGGTGCTCACGCTGTACAGCGCCATGCGCGGCGTGGACATGCGGCTGCTGCAGGCGGCGTCCGGCATGGGCGCGAGCGCGCTGCGCATCTTCACCCGAGTGTTCGTGCCGCTGACCCTGCCGGGCGTGATCGCCGGGTCGCTGCTGGTGTTCATCCTGGCGACCGGCTTCTTCATCACCCCGGCGCTGATGGGGGCGCCGGAGGACCTGATGATCGGCATCCTGATCGAGCGGCAGATCGAGCTGGCGAACAACTGGCCGGTTGCGGCGGTCATGTCCGTCGTCCTGCTGGCGGTGACGCTGGTGGCGTACGCGTTCTACAGCCGGCTCACCGACATCAGCCGCGGCGTGCCGGCGTGAGGATCGCCGCCCGCGCCGGCGTGGCGCTGCTGTGCCTGTTGCTGCTGGGACCGATCGTCGTGGTGGTGATCGTCTCGTTCAGCGGCGATGCCTACCTCGCCTTCCCGCCCAGCACGCTCTCGCTGCGCTGGTACGCGCGCTTCCTCGGCGACGGCCGCTGGGTGTCGGCGCTGGTGAACTCGGTCGTGGCGGCCACCATGTGCGCGTTGCTGGCGACGGTCACCGGGTTCTTCGCCTCCTACGCCTTCGTGCGCGGCCGGTTCGCGTTCCGGACCGCGCTAATGGCGCTGGCGCTGCTGCCGCTGATCGTGCCCAGCATCGTGACCGCGATCGCGATCTACTTCCTCTCCGTCCGGCTCGGGCTGATCGGCAGTCGCGTCTGGCTCGCCGTGACCCACGCCGTGGTGGCGCTGCCCGTGGTGCTGATCATCACCCAGGCCGCATTGCAGGCCGTCGACCCGGCGCTCGAGCGGGCGGCCATGGTGCACGGCTGCACGCGCTGGGGCGTGTTCCGCCGCGTGGTGCTGCCGCTTGCCGCGCCGGGCATCGTGTCCGCGGCGCTGTTCGCCTTCCTGGCGTCGTTCGACGAGCTGGTGATCGCGCTGTTCGTTTCGGGCGTGCAGGCGCAGACGCTGCCCGTGCGCATCTGGAACAGCCTGACCCTGGAGCTGGAACCGACCATCGCCGCGGTGAGCACCCTGCTGATCGGCGTGAGCGTGCTCGTGTTGCTGGTGGACTATGGCGTGCGGCGGCGGCAGGTTCGCGCATCATGACACAGCGCATTTTCCTCCTGGCCCTGCTGGCGTGCGGCTGCAGCGGGTCCCCGCAACCTGCCACCGACCAGGTCACGATCAACAGCGACCCGCCGGGCGCCAGCTGCACGGTGGAGCGCGGCGCTGCGACGCTGGGCGTGGTGGACCCGACGCCCGGTACGCTCAGCGTCAGCCGAAGCGACAGGGCGCTGCGCGTGACCTGTCGCAAGGCGGGCTGGCGACCGGGCACGGGCGAGCTGTCGGCGGTTTACAAGGGCATCGGGGTCGGCCGCCTGCTCACGGGCGGCTTCGCGACCGTGGCCGAGGACGCCGCGAAGAGCGCCGATTTCACCTATGACAGCAGCGGGTTTATCGTCACGCTGACGCGCTAGGAGGAACCCGATGAGGAGCGACGAGCCGTATTGGTGGGAAGCGGCGCCTCTGGCCGCGCTGCCGCAGGCCGATGTCCTGCCCGTCGCGGACGTGGCGATCGTGGGCGCCGGCTACACCGGGCTGTCGGCGGCGATCACGTTGGCGCGCGCCGGGCGTTCGGTGCAGGTGTTCGACAAGCAGCGGCCCGGCGAAGGCGCCTCCACCCGCAACGGCGGCATCACCAGCGGCAACATCCGGCCCAGCCACGCCACCCTGTCGCGCCGCTTCGGGCAGGCGCGCGCGGACGCGATCCTGGCGGAGGCGAAGGCGGCGCGGGAGGACCTCTACCGCTTCCTCGCCGAGGAGAACATCGACTGCGACTTCAAGCTCGTCGGCCGCTTCATGGGGGCGGCCACGCCGGAGGCGTACGAGACGCAGGCGCGCGAGGCGGACCGGCTGGCGGGCACCCTGGGCATCGAGTCGTACGCGGTGCCGCGGGCCGCGCAGCAGGGCTATGTCGGCACGAACTACTACCATGGCGGCAGCGTCCGCATGGACATCGGCGGGCTGCACCCGGGCAAGCTGCACGCCGGGATGCTGCGGGTGGCGCTGGCCGCCGGCGTGCTGGTGCACGGCGAGACGGCGGTGGCGAGGGTCGACCCGGAAGGCGACGGCTTCATCGTGCGCACGGCGCGCGGCGCGACCCGGGCGGCGCACGTGATCGCCGGGCCGAACGGCTACGCGGACGCGGCCGATCGCTGGTTGCGGCGGCGGCTGGTCCCTGTGCGCAGCCGCATCATCGCCACCGCGCCGCTGTCGCCGAACCTGATGGGCGCGCTGATGCCGCGGCGCATGATGTTGAGCGAGTCGCGCGCCAGCCACTACTATTACCGGCCGAGTCCGGACGGCACGCGCATCCTGTTCGGTGGGCGCGACGGCACCATCGCCGGCAATGCCGAATGGCCGACGACGGCGCTGCACAACACCTTGGTGGAGTTGTTCCCCGAGCTGCAGGGGACCGAGATCACGCATAGTTGGTTCGGCCAGGTCGCGATGAACCGCGACATGGTGCCGCGCGTGTTCAGCCGCGCGGGGGTGCGCTACGCGGCGGGCTACTGCGGCTCGGGCACGGTGTGGGCGCGCTGGGCCGGGCAGAAGGCGGCGCTGCAGGTGCTGGGCGAGGATGGCGGCCAGTCGGCGCTGGACTTCCGGCCGCCCGCCGCGGTGCCGCTGTACAACGGCACGCCATGGTTCATGCCGGCGGTGTTCGCCAAGCTTACCGCACAGGATTGGTTGACCAAGCAACGCCGGGCGCGCCTACCGGCCAAAGGAGAAACCTAATGCATTGGATGCGCTTCGTTGCCGGCGGCCGCACCGCGTGGGGCGCCGTCGAGGGTGACCGGGTGGTCGAGCTGGCAGGCGGCCCGTTCGACGGCGAACCGGTCCGCACCGGCGCCAGCCACGCGCTCGCTGACGTGCAGGCGGCGGTCCCGTTCATCCCGCGCACGTTCTACGCGGCCGGGCTGAACTACGTGTCCCACATCAAGGAGATGGCGGAGCGCCGTGGTGTCGAGCCCGCCATCCCGCAGAAGCCGGACATGGGCTATCGCGCGGTGAACGCGATCATCGCCGACGGCGCCCCCGTGGTGATCCCGCGCGACGCGACGAAGGTGCAGTACGAGGGCGAGATCGTCGTGGTGATCGGTCGCGAGGCGAAACACCTGAGCGAGGCCGACGCGCTGTCGTGCGTGCTGGGCTACACGATCGGCAACGACGTCAGCGAGCGCGCCTGGCAGCAATCCGACCGCACGCTGTGGCGGGCCAAGAACACCGACACGTTCAAGCCGATGGGCCCGTGGATCACCACGGGGATCGGCGAGGCGGAGCTGGATGCCATGCAGACCGTCGTGCGCCGCAATGGCGCGGTGACGACGCAGTTCCGCACCAACGACATGCTGTTCGGCATCCAACGCTTCATCGCGACGATGACGCGCTACGTGACGCTGCACCCCGGCGACGTGCTGTGGATGGGCACCGACGGCGCCTCGCCGGACCTGGCGCCCGGCGACACCGTGGAGGTCGAGATCACCGGGTTGGGCACGCTGCGCAACCCGTTCGTGCTGGAGGACTGAGATGCCGAACGCCGACTACGACACGCATCTGGCGCAGATTGCCGCCATCCTGACCGCCTGGTCCATGCCGGCGGAGCACGCGCAGCGCACCGCGGAGGTGATGGCCTGGGCCGACCTGCACGGCATCGACAGCCACGGCATGTCGATGCTGACCGTCTACGACCAACGTCGCCGCGACGGCCGCCTGCGCATGGACGCGGCGCCCCGGCTGGAGCGGGACACCCCCGTGTCCGCCCTGGTGGACGCGGATGGCGGGCTGGGCCATGTGCCCTCGCGCTTGGCGATGGAGACGGCGATCGGCAAGGCGCAGGCGATCGGCGTCGGCGTCGTGGTGGTGCGCAACTCGGCGCATTTCGGCGCCTGCGGGTACTACGCGTCGATGGCGGCGCAGGCCGGGCTGATCGGCATGGTGTCGACGTCCGCGTCCGGCATCCAGGTGGCGCCCACCGGCGGCGCGCAGGCGCGGCTGGGCACCGACCCGTGGGCGTTCGCCGCGCCTGGGCGGCCCGGGGAGCCGTTCCTGCTCGATATGGCGACCACGACGGTGGCGGCCGGGCGCATCCGCAACAAGGCCAACGAGGGCCTGCAATGCCCGCCCGGCTGGGTGCTGACGAAGGACGGCCAGCCGAGCACCGACCCGCTGGAGGCGAGCGAGAAGGGCGGCACGATGACGCCGCTGGGCGGTTCGCCGGAGGGCAGCAGCTACAAGGGCTACGGCCTGTCCGCGATGGTGAACATCCTGGGCGCGTGCCTGTCCGGGTCCACTCTCATCACCAGCCCGATGCACATGAAGCAGCCGCACGGGCAGGATATCGGCCACTTCTTCCTGGCGCTGCGCCCGTCGCTGTTCCGCGACGAGGCGGATTTCCGCGCCGACGTCGTGGGCTTCTGCGACGCGCTGCGCGCCACCCCGCCGATCGACCCGACGCGCCCGGTGCAGGTGGCGGGCGACCCGGAGCGGGCCAACGCGGCGCGCCGCCGTCGCGAGGGCGTCCCGGTCGGGCCGAAGCTGCTGGCGAAGATCCGCGGGATCGCCGACGCCTCGGGCGCGGCATGGCTGATGGGGGAACCAGCATGAAACGCCGCACCGTCCTGTCGTCGGCGCTGGCCGGCGCCGCCACGCTCGCCGCGCCGCGCATCGGCCGGTCGCAGGCGCAATCCACGCTGACCTTCATCCCGCAGGCGGACCTGGCGAACCTGGACCCGATCTGGTCCACCTCCGACGTCAGCCGCCACCATGGTCACATGGTGTTCGACACGCTGTACGGCGTGGACGCGAACTTTTCGCCCAAGCCGCAGATGGCGGCCGGCGCCACGACCTCCGCCGATGGCAAGCTGTGGGAAGTGACGTTGCGCGACGGGCTTAAATTCCACGACGGTTCGCCGGTGTTGGCGCGCGACGCCGTGGCCAGCCTGCAGCGCTGGAGCAAGCGCGACTCGTTCGGCGGGGCGCTGTTCGCGGCAGTCGACGAGGTCTCGGCGCCGTCCGACACGATGCTTCGGTTCCGCCTCAACAAGCCGTTCGCCCTGCTGCCGGACGCGCTCGCCAACGCCAGCAACATGGCCGCGATCATGCCGGAGCGGTTGGCCAAGACCGACCCGTACACGCAGGTCACCGAGATGGTCGGCAGCGGACCGTTCCGCTTCGTCGCCGACGAGCGGGTGTCCGGTTCACGCGTGGTGTATCGCAAGTTCGAGGGCTACGCGCCCCGGCCGGACGGCGTGCCCAGCTACACCTCCGGCCCCAAGATCGCGCATGTCGACCGCGTGGTCTGGACCGTCGTCCCCGACCCGGCGACCTCCGCCGCCGCGCTGGGGCAGGGCGAGGTCGACTGGTGGGAGAACCCAGTCATCGACCTGGTCGCGCAGTTGAAGCGCAACCGGGACCTGACCGTGGTGGTGAAAGACACCACGGGCGAGATGGGCTGCATGCGGTTCAACCAGCTGTTCCCGCCGTTCGACAACGCGGCGATCCGGCGGGTGGTGCTGTCCGCGGTGAACCAGCAGGACACCATGGCGGCGGTGGCCGGCGCCGACCCGTCGCTGATCAAGGTGCCGAACGGGATTTTCGCGAACGACACGCCGCTGGCCAGCGACGCCGGGCTGGAGGTGATGCGCGGCAACGACAACGCGGCCGCGCTGAAGCGAGCGCTGGAAGCGGCCGGCTACAAGGGCGAGCGGATCGTGGTCCTGGCCGCGTCCGACTTCCCGACCATCAACGCGATGGCGCAGGTCGCGGGCGATATGCTCAAGCGGATCGGGTTCAACGTGGATTACCAATCGCTGGACTGGGGGACGGTGGTGCAGCGCCGGGCGAGCCGGGAGACGCCGGAGAAGGGCGGGTGGAATATCTTCTTCACCTTCCTCGGCGGCACCAACAACGTCAGCCCGGCGGCGCATCTCGCGATCCGGGCGAACGGCGCCAAGGCGTGGTTTGGTTGGCCGGACCTGCCGAAGACGGAGGCGCTGCGGCTGTCGTGGTTCGATGCGCCGGATTTGGCGGCGCAGCAGTCGGTGGCTCGGGCGCTGCAGCTGCAAGCCATGCAGGACGTGCCGTATGTGCCGATGGGGATGTACTATCAGCCGACCGCATTCCGGAAGAACATCACGGGAGTCCCGGATGGCTTCCCGCAGTTCTACGGCGTGAAGAAGGGGTGACCCACATCGTCATGCCAGAGCTTGACCCTGGTATCCACGGGGTGCGGCTGGCAACGTCGCGCCCGTTCAGCGCCCACGTGTCGGCCGGCGCGTTCGGATACCGTGGATGCCAGGCTCAAGGCCTGGCATGACGGTGGGGGTGGAGGGTCGTCAGCCCTCCAGGCCGAAATATGCGCGGCGCAAGGCGTCGTCCGCGTGCAGGGCGGCGACGGCGCCCTCGAAGCCGATGCGGCCGCCTTCCAGCGTGTAGACGCGGTCGGCTAAATCCAGGAACGCGACGTTCTGCTCGGCGATCAGCAATGCCAGCCCCGTGCCGCGGAACCGGCCGAGCACCGCCAGCACTTCGGACACGAACAGCGGCGACAGCCCGGCGCTAGGCTCGTCCATCACCAGCAGGCGGGGGGAGCCGGACAGCGCCTTGGCGATGCCCAGCATCTTGCGTTGGCCGCCCGACAGGCTGCTGGCCGCGGCGCCGCGGCGGCGGGCCAGGTCGGGGAAGGTCGCGTAAAGCTCCTCCATGCGGGCGCGCAACGCGGCGGCGGGGGCGAACTGGCCGCCAATGCGCATGTTCTCGTCGATCGACAGGCCGGGGAACACGGCAAGCTCCGACATGTAGGCGACGCCTTGGCGAACCCGGCGGTCGGTGCGCAGCCGGGTCACGTCGGCGCCGTCGAGCGCGATGCGGCCGCCCCAGGCCGGCATCAGGCCAAGCAGCACCTTCAGCAGCGTGGTCTTGCCCGCGCCGTTGGCGCCCAGCAGCACGACGCTCTCGCCCGGGTGCACGCGCAGGCCAGCGCCCCACAGCACCTGAACGCGGCCGTAGCCGGACTCGATCCCCGTTGCTTCCAACAGCTCACGCATCCGGCTTCTCCGGCATCGGGCCGCCCAGGTAGACCTGCACCACCGTGGGGTCATGCATCGCCTGGCTCATGCGGCCCGCGAAGATGTTCTTGCCCGCGTTCATCACCACCACGCGGTCGGTCACGCGCTCGATGAAGCCCATCAGGTGCTCGATCACCAGCAGCGCCATGCCCTCGGCGGCCAGCGCGCGCAGCCGGTCGCCCATGCGGGACAGTTCGGCCGGGTTCAGCCCGGCGGCCAACTCGTCCACCAGCAGCAAGCTGGGCGACGTGGCCAGCGCGCGGGCCAGGTCCAGCGCCTTCTGCTGCGCGCTGTTCAGCTCGAACGCCGGGCGGTGCGCGATCCGGTCCAGCTGCAGCGAGGCGAGCAGGGCCGCGAGGTCCACCGGCCGGCCAGCGCCGCCATAGGCCGCGGCCACCTCGACGTTCTCCGTCACGGTCAGCGAGGCGAACGGGTGCGGCGACTGGAACGTGCGATTGATACCGGCATGGGCGCGCCGGTGCGACGCCACGGCGCCCAGGTCGGCGCCCTGGAACGTCACCGCGCCGCCGTCGGGCGCATACAGGCCGGAGATGACGTTCACGCAGGTGGTCTTGCCCGACCCGTTCGGGCCGACCAGGCCCAGCACCTCGCCGGGCCGCAGGTCGAAGCTGACGCCGTCGAGCGCCGCGAAGGCGCCGAACCGCTTCACCAGGCCGGTGACGGCGAGGATGGGCTTTTGTAACGATTCAGGGGACACGGATGCCCCTGCGGGTCAGCAGCGAGACCAGGCCGTTGGGCAGGAATAGCACCAGCACCACGATGAGCGTGCCGTAGGTGACCTGGAAATACTGCGGCACGCTGATGCCGATGGCGTTGTAGACGCCGTAGAGAATGGCGACGCCCACGACCGGGCCGACCAGTGTGGCCGAGCCGCCGAACAGCGTGAACACGACCGCGAAGATGCTGATGCCCAGGTCGAACACGCTCTCTGGATAGAACGTGCCGACCACCCAGGCGTAGCAGCCGCCGATCAGCCCGGCGACCAATGCCGACAGCAGCCACGCGAAGGTCCGCAGCCGCACCACGGGCACGCCGGCGGAAGCGGCGCTGACCGGGTCGTCCTTAATCGCCTGCAGGGCCAGGCCGAAGCGGGAGTTGCGCAGCAGCGCCACCAGCACGAGGGAGGCGGCCAGCACCGCCACTGCCGCGCCATAGCTGACCCGCGGCGCGTAGACCCCGGTGAGAGTGATGCCGTAGGGCCCCTTGGTGAGCCACTCGAGGTCCGGATTGGACACCACCTGATACACCGCCTGCGAGGCGGCCAAGTTGGCGATGGCGAAGTACGCGCCAGACAGGCGCAGCAGCGGCGTCAGGATCAGCCCGAGCACCACCGACGCAGCGCCGGCCGCCGCCAGCGCCAACACGGGGGGGAAGTGCAGCTGCAGGACGGCGATGGCGAACCCGTAGGCGCCCGTGCCGAAGAAGCCGACATAGCCGAATGGCAGATACCCGGTGAAGCCGTACGAGATGTTCAGCCCCTGCGCCAAGGTCAGGAACATGACGATGTTGAACAGCAGCAGCTGGTTGCTGTAGCCGAGCGGCGCCAACGCCATCGCCAGCGTGACGGGCGCCGCGACCAGCAGCAGATCCCGCCAGAACCGCGCCCTAGGCAAGCCGCACCCGGCGCCCCAGCAGCCCGGTCGGCCGCACCAGCAGCACGCCGATCAGCAGCACGTTCGGCAGCAGGTTCGCCCACGAGCTGAGGTAGGTCTGCATCAGCATCAATGACACGCCGTACACCAGCCCGCCCAGCACGGTGCCAAGCGGGTTGCCCAACGTGCCGACCACGATCACGGCGAACGCGGTGATGTTCAAATCCACCCCGATCGACGTTTTGACCGAGCCCAGCATGAACGGCGCGAACACACCCGCCAGCCCGGCCAAGGCGAGCCCGATGCCGAACGCGATCGCGCTGACCCGGTGCACGTCGATGCCAGTCGCCAGCGCCTCGTCGCGGTTCACCATCACCGCCCGGGTCAGCCGCCCGAGCTTGGTGCGATATAGGTACAGGAAGATCGCCAGCACCGCGGCCAAGCTGACCGCTGCGCTATACACCCACGCCTTGGGCACCGTGCCGCCCAACAGGCTAACCGGCCCCACAGCCAGCGCGCGGCCGGGGATCGAGCGTTCGTTGGCGCCGAACACGACGGTCGCGATCGCCTCGACGATCTGCGAGATGCCGAAGAACAGGATGATCGACAGCATCTCCGAGTCGCGCGCGGCCAGCAGGCGCGGCACCACGAGGTAGTAGAACGGCAGCCCGAGCAGGAAGAACGCCACCACCACCAGCGGCGCCGCCGCCAGCGGGCTGAGCCCCATCGCGCCGAACAGGCTCACCGCGGCGAACGCGCCCAGCATCAGCACGTCGCCATGCGCCAGGTTGACGATGCGCATAACGCCGAACACCAGGTTCAGGCCAAGGCCGACCAGCGTGAAGTACAGGCCGAACACCAGCCCGGCCAGGATCGCATTGACCAGCATCGGACGTGTCGCGGGTCAGCCGGCCCCGTAGACGGGCGCCGCGGTGGCGACGTTCGGCGGCCACACCACGTTCATCTTCAGCTTGCCGTGGCCGTCCGGCATCAGCTGCCCGCACGGCGTGACGGAGCCGATCTGCGCGCCCATCGCGTTCAGCTCGAACGGGCCGTTGAGCGTGGTCTCCTTGCCGGACAGCGCGAACACCGCGCGGCGGAGGTCGAGTTGCGCCATGCTGTCGGTGGTCTCCAGCGCGCGCTGGATGACGATGCCCGTGTTGTAGCCGGCGATGGCGTTGAAGCCGAACTCGACCTTGCCGCCGGTGTACATCTTGTCCCAGGCCTCGTGGAACTGCGCGGTGGTCATGCCGAACGTCGGCTTGTAGGCCACGTCGGTCGCGCTGGCGAAGGTGAACACGCGCTCCATCGGCGCGTAGGTGACGGTCTTGGCCAGCTCGTCCGCCTCGAGCCCCGGGTAGATCTGGAAGCGCCACGGGAAGGTGACGCCGCTGTCGCCGAGGTTGCGCAGGAACGCGATGTCGTTGTTCGGGTAGCCGAGCGCGATCACCGCGTCCGGCTTGGCGGCGGCGATGTTGTTGATCAGCACGGTGTAGTTGGAGGTGGCGGTCGGCACTCCCTGGTCGTAGACGAACTCCAGCGGCGAGCCCTTCAGCATGCGGCGGAACGCGTTGGCCAGCGTGCCCGTGTACTCGTTGGTGGCGTAGATCATGGCCACGCGCTTGATGCCGTGCGAGGGGCCCTCCTTGACCAGAAAGTCCGCCACGTAGCGCGGCCACTCGTCGGAGAACGGCGTGGTGGTCAGCACCATGTAGGGGTTGTCGGCGGAAAACAGGCTGAGCCCCGAGCCGCTCGGGTTGAACAGCAGCACCTTGTTGTCGCGCGCCACCGGCATCGCCGCGGCGGCCAGGACCGATCCGGAGTTGCTGATCAGCACATCCACCTTGTCCTGCGAGATGAGCTGGTTGATCAGCGTGGTGGACGTCGCCGGGGAGCTCTGGTCGTCGTACGCGATCAGGCGGATGCGGACCTTCTTGCCCCAGGGCTTCACCATGACGCCGCCCTGGGCGTTCATTTGGTCGACCCAGAGCTTCTCGCCGCTGAACACGGGCATCGAGATTGCCGCGTAGGTGCCGGCGCTGGAGTAGACCGTGCCGATCTTGATCTCGTCCGGCGCCGTCTGCGCCCGGCTGCGGCCGCCCAGCATGACGGGCAGGGCGGCCAGGCTGGCCATGACCGAGCCGGCCATCAGAGTCCTGCGATGCATCAACGTTCCCTAGCTGGTCTTTTTCGCGGCGGAGTGTCGTAGCTGCCCCCGGCAGGGTCAAGCCGCTTGATCCGCGGGAAGGCGGGCTACATCTCGGACACGGAGGCGACATGGATTTCGAACTGAACGAGGCCCAGCTTGCGGTGCAGCAGGGCGTGGCGCACGTCTGCGCCGCCTTCGACGCGGCGTATTGGCTGGAGCGCGACCATGACGGCCGCTTCCCGCACGAGCTGCACGCCGCGCTGGCCGAGGGCGGCTGGCTGGGCATCTGCATGCCGGAGCAGTATGGCGGCAGCGGCCTGGGGATCACCGAGGCGGCGATCATGATGCAGGCGATCAGCCAGTCGGGCGCCGGCATGTCGGGCGCCTCGGCGGTGCACATGAACATCTTCGGCCTGCAACCGGTGGTGGCGTTCGGCACGGCGGGGCAGAAGGCGCGCATGTTGCCGCCGCTGGTCGCCGGGCAGGACAAGGCGTGTTTCGCGGTGACCGAGCCGAACACGGGGCTGGACACGACGAAGCTGCGCACCCGCGCCGTGCGCCGCGGGGACCGGTATGTCGTGGACGGGCAGAAGGTGTGGATCAGCACCGCGCAGGTGGCCGAGACGATGCTGCTGCTGGCCCGCACCACGCCGCTGGAGGAGGTGCGCCGCCCGACGGACGGGCTGAGCCTGTTCTACACCCGCATCGATCGCAGCCGGGTCGAGGTGCGCGCGATCGACAAAATGGGCCGCAAGGCGGTGGACAGCAACCAGGTGTTCTTCGACGGCTGGGAGATCCCCGAGGCCGACCGCATCGGCGCCGAGGGCGACGGGTTCCGCCAAATCCTGCACGGCCTGAACCCGGAGCGCATCCTGATCGCGGCCGAGGCGATCGGGCTCGGCTTGGTCGCGCTGGACCGCGCCGCCGCCTACGCCCGCGAGCGCGTGGTGTTCGGGCGCCCGATCGGGCAGAACCAGGCCATTCAGCACCCGCTGGCCGAGAGCTGGATGGAGTTGGAGGCGGCCCGGCTGATGGTGCTGAGCGCGGCCAGCCGGTTCGACCGCGGGCTGGAGTGCGGCGCCGCGGCCAACGCCGCCAAGTATTTGGCCGCGGAGGCCGGATTCAAGGCGTGCACCACCGCGGTGATGACGCATGGCGGGATGGGCTATGCGCGCGAGTACCACGTCGAGCGCTACCTGCGCGAGGTGATGATCCCGCGTATCGCGCCCGTCAGCCCGCAATTGATCCTGTGCTACATTGCTGAGCGGGTGTTGGGGCAGCCGAAGTCGTACTGACCTATGCCAGCCGGCCGACAATACGTTCCGTCATCGCGAGCCGCTGCTTGGCGGCGTGGCGATCCAGGGCGGCGCATGTGGGTGCTAACGTCTGGATTGCCGCGCCGCAAGCGCTGCTCGCAATGACGAGGTTGGCGCAATGAGATTGTTAGGGGTCTGGACCGCTATTATCCCAGCGCCTCGCACGCCAACCGGGCGCCGGCGGCCAGCGAGCGCAGCTTGGCGGCGGCGATGGCGCGGTCCATCGGCGCCATGCCGCAGTTGGTGCAGGGAAACAGTCGCTCCCGCGGGACGTAGCGCAGCGCCTCGCCGATGGTCGCCGCCACCGCCTCGGGCGTCTCGACCGTGTCGCTGGCGACGTCGATTACGCCGACCATAACGTCCTTGCCGGCCAGCAGCTCCATCAGCCGCATCGGCACGCGGGAGTTGGCGCATTCCAGCGACACCTGGTCGATCCGGCTGGCGGCGAGCGCGGGGAACACCTGCTCGTACTGGCGCCATTCGTCACCCAGGCCGTCCTTCCAGCGGATGTTCGCCTCGATGCCGTAGCCGTAGCAGATGTGCACGGCGGTCTTGCAGCGCAGGCCCTCGATGGCGACGTGAAGCGCGTCGACGCCCCAGGCGACCGCCTCGGCCATGTAGACGTTGAACGCCGGCTCGTCGAACTGGATGATGTCGACGCCGTCGGCCTCGAGCCCACGCGCCTCCTGGTTCAGCAGGCGGGCGAACGCGAACGCCATCTTCACCCGGTCGCCGTAGTAGGCGTCGGCCAGCGTGTCGATGATCGTCATCGGGCCGGGCAGGGTGAATTTGATCTTGCGGCCGGTATGCGCGCGCAGCAGCCGCGCCTCCGTCTGGTGCACCCGGCCGCGCAGGCGCAGCTCGCCCACCACGGTGGGGACCATCGCGTCGTAGCGATTGTCGCGGATGCCCATCTTGACCTTCTGGTTGAAGTCGATGCCTTCGACATGCTCCAGAATGCCGTGGACGAAATGCTGCCGCGACTGCTCGCCATCGGTGACGATGTCGATGCCGGCATCCTCCTGCTCCTTTAGCCACAGCAGCGTGGCGTCGGCCTTGGCCTGGTCCAGCGCCGCGCCTTCCTGCCGCCAGGCCGGCCACAGCGTTCCGGTCTCGGCCAGCCACGACGGCTTGGGCAGGCTGCCCGCCAGCGTGGTCTTGAATTGATGATCCGCCATGACGCTTTCCCCGACGCTTGCTGGTAAGCATGGCGGATGGTGGGGGCGGCGTCACTCCGGTATCGTTCCGCCATGCTGACCGCCCTGGAACAGGACTTCGTCGCCCGCGCGCAGGACTTCGCCGCACGGGTGATCGCGCCGAACGCCGCCGCCTGGGACGCGGCCGGCGCGGCGCTGCCGCGGGCCGTGGTGGCCGAGTGGGCCGAACTGGGGCTGAACGCGCTGCAGGTGTCGCAAGCGCGCGGCGGCGGCGGGGCCGGCTACCACTGCAAGCTGCTCGTGGCGGAGGCGGTCGCCGCGCAGTGTTTCCCCAGCGCCTTCGCCTTGAACAACATGCAGGGCGCGGTCACCCGCATGGAGCGCGAAGGATCCGCCGACCAGGTCTCGCGGTATCTGGCGCCGATGATGGCCGGCGCGATCGTCGGCGCGCCGTCGCTGTCCGAGCCGGGCGCCGGCAGCGATTTCGGCGCCATCGCAACGCGCGCAACGAAGGTCGATGGCGTCTGGGCGCTGGACGGCGAGAAGGCGTGGGTCACCAACGGAGTCATCGCCGACCAACTCGTGATGTATGCGCAGACCGACCCTGGCGCCGGCCTGCGCGGCATCGCCAGCTTCATCGTGGACCTGCACGCGCCCGGCATCGAGCGGCGGCCGGCGGAGGCGTTGATCGGGGGCGCTGCGATCGGCGCTTGCGGCATCCGGCTGACCGGCGTGCGCGTGCCGGACTCCGACCTGTTCGCGCCGCCGGGCCAGGCGTTCAAGCGCGCGCTGGTTGGGATTACTGGGGCCCGGGTGCACGTGGCGGCGATGATCTGCGCGTCGGTGGATAGCGCGCTGCGGCTGGCGGTGCGCCATGCGGGGACGCGGCACAGCTTCGGCCGGCCCTTGATCGGGCACCAGGGGCTGCGCTGGCAACTGGTGGACGTGGCGACCAAGCTGGAGGCCGCCCGTCTGCTGGTCGCGCGCGCCGCCGACATCTACGCGGCCGGCGGCGACGCGCAAGTGGAGGCCGCGATGGCGAAGAAGTTCGCGGCCGAGATGGCGACCCGCGCCGTCGCCGCGTGCATGCAGGCGATGGGCGCCGAAGGGCTGCGCACGTCGCACCCGCTGGGCCGCCACCTGACCAGCGCGCGCATCGCCGCCTATGTCGACGGAACGACGGAGATCCAGAACGAACGCGTCGGAGCGGCGCTGGCGGCCCGCTACGGCTTAGGAGCACCCTCATGAGGCGACGCTTGTGAAAAGGCGGGCCCTGCTCACCGGAGCGACGTTGCTCGCCATGCCCAGCCTGGTGCGCGCCGAACCGGAGCGCGTGCTGCGGTTCATCCCGCAAGCCGACCTGACCGCGCTCGATCCGGTGTGGACCTCCGTCTACGTCACGCGCAACCACGGCTACCTGGTGTTCGACACGCTGTACGGCCAGGACAGCGCCTACCGCGTGCAGCCGCAGATGGTGGCCGGGCATACCGTCGAACAGGACGGCAAACTCTGGCGGCTCAGCCTGCGCGACGGCTTGGCGTTCCACGACGGCACGCCCGTGCTGGCGCGGGATTGCGTGGCCAGCATCAGGCGCTGGGCCAGGCGGGACGCGTTCGGGCAGACGCTGATGCTGATGACCGACGAGCTGTCGGCGCCGGACGACCGCACCATCCAGTTCCGGCTGAAGGCGCCGTTCCCGGTCCTGCCGGAGGCGCTGGGCAAGATCGGCATCAACATGCTGCCCATCATGCCGGAGCGGCTGGCCGCCACCGACCCGTTCAAGCAGGTCACCGAGATGGTCGGCTCTGGCCCGTTCCGCTTCCTGCCGGACGAGCGGGTGGTGGGCGCGCGCGTGGCCTATGCGCGGTTCGAGGGCTACCGGCCGCGCGAGGACGGCACGCCGGACTGGACCGCCGGGCCGAAGGTCGCGCATTTCGACCGGGTGCACTGGAACGTCATACCGGACGGCGCCACCGCCGTCGCGGCCATGCAGCGCGGCGAGGCGGATTGGTGGGAGCAGCCGATCTTCGACCTGCTCCCCGTGCTGCGGCGGTCGCCGGACTTGGCGCTCTCGGTGGTGGAGGTCACCGGCAACATCGGGCTGCTGCGGATGAACCAGCTGCACCCGCCGTTCGACAACCCGGCGATCCGCCGCGCCGTGTTGTCGGCGCTGGACCAGGCGGATTTCATGTCGGCGGTGGTGGGCGATGCGCCGGACGCGTCGCGCACCGGCATCGGCTACTTCGCGCCGGGCACGCCGATGGCGAGCGACGCCGGGCTGCAGGCGCTGTCGTCGCCGCGCGACGTGGCGGGGGCGCGGCGCGCGATCGAGCAGGCCGGCTACAAGGGCGAGCGCGTCGTGGTGATGACGCCCAGCGACTACCCGCGCATTGACGCGCTGTGCAACGTGGCAGCCGATCTTTTCAAGCGCTGCGGGCTGAACGTGGAGCTGCAGGCGACGGATTGGGGCTCGGTCATCCAGCGCCGCGCAAGCAAGGCGCCGGTGGACCAGGGCGGCTGGAGCGTGTTCGTCACGACGCTCACCGGCGCCGACATGTCGAGCCCCGCGAGCAATCTGGCGCTGCGCGGCAACGGCCAGAACGCCTGGTTCGGCTGGCCCGACGCCCCGGAACTGGAACGCCTGCGCACCGCCTGGCTCGCCGCGCCCGACCTGGCCGCGCAACGCGCGATCGCGGCGGACATCCAGCAGGAGGCGTTTGTGGACGTGCCGTTCCTGCCGCTGGGCGAGTTCATCCAGCCAACCGTGCAGAGCAGGACGCTGAGTGGCGGGCTGACAGGGATGCCGCTATTCTGGAACATCCGCCGTGCCTGAAAGCCCCCCTTCTGGGAGACGGAGAACGTCATAGCACACCACGCTCTCGCAATCCGGCGAGGTCTCCGGCCGCCACGCCTACCCGTCCAAGCACATCCGCATTGTCCGCGCCCAGCGCCGGCGCGGCCCGGGCGGGCGTCGTGCGGCCGTCCACCCGGATCGCGCCCGCCAACATTGCGACCGGCGCGCCGCCCTCCGCCCGCTCGTAATTAGCCAGCCGTCCCGTGTCGCGCACGAAATCGCTGCTCAGCGCTTGCGCCACGTCGTACACCGGCGCGGCAGGAACGGCGCCGCCGAACAGCGTCAGCCATTCGTCCGTATCACGATGCGCCAACACCGAGTCCAGCTCCGCGGTAAGCGCCTCGCGGTTCGCCAACCTCGCCTTGAACGTCGCGTAGCGTTCGTCTGTCGCCCATTCGGGACGGCCTACCTTCTCCGCCAGCACGGGCCAGAACTTGTCCTTGTTGCACATCAGGAAAATCCAGCCGTCCCGCGTGCGGTACAGCTGCGACGGCGTCAGCGACGGATGCGCCGAACGCGGCTCGCGTCCCTGCAGGCGCCCGGCGTTGAGGAACCACGTCGCCAGGTAATTCAAATTCTGCAGCGCCGTGTCGAACAGGCTCACGTCGACATCCATGCCGCGCCCGGTCTGCCGCGCGCCCAGCACGCCGGACACCAGTGAGAAGGCGGCGGTCAGCCCGGTCATCATGTCCACGATCGACAGGCCCATCCGACTCGGCGGCCCATCCGGCTCGCCGGTCACGCTCAGGTAGCCAGCCTCTGCCTGCATCAGGTAGTCGTACCCGGGCCAGCTGCGGCGCGGGCCCTCGCGGCCGTAGGCGGACAGGTGAGCGCAGACGATCGCCGGGTTGATCTCCGCCAGCGCGGCGTAGGTGAGGCCTAACTTCTCCGGCAGGTCGCCACGTAAGTTGTCGAGCACGGCGTCCGCGTCGCGGATCAGCGCGTGCAGCAGGCGCTTGCCCTCCGGCGTCTTGATGTTGAGCGTGACCGACCGCTTGTTGCGGTTGAACGACTGGTAGAAATGCGTATCGCCGGGGCCGAACGCGTAGGGCCCGACCTGCCGGCTGACGTCGCCGCCCTCCGCCGGGTTCTCGATCTTGATCACCTCGGCGCCGAGGTCGGCCAGGAACATCGAGCCGAACGGCCCGGCGCCGTACTGCTCCACCGCGATGACAGTCACGCCATCAAGCGGCAGGCTCACGCCGGGTTGCGCTCGATCAGACGCTTGGCGATCAGCAGGCGCTGCATCTCGTTGGTGCCCTCGCCGATCACCAGCAGCGGCGCGTCGCGGTACAGCCGTTCGACTAGGAACTCCTTGCTGTAGCCGTAGCCGCCGAAGATGCGCATCGCCTCGGCGGCGTTCTCCATCGCCGCCTCGGTGGCGAACAGCTTGGCCATCCCCGCCTCGTAGTCGCTGCGGTCGCCGCGATCCAGCGCGCGGGCGGCGGCGTCGGTCAGCATGCGGGCGGCTGTCGTGCGGGTGGCCATGTCGCCCAGCTTCAGCGCGATGGCCTGGTGCTCGCAGATTGGCTTGCCGAACGTCTTGCGCTGCTGGCTGTAGCGCACCGCCTCGTTCAGCGCCGCCTGCGCCACGCCCACGCCGCGCGCCGCGACGTTGATGCGGCCCAGCTCCAGCCCGGCGATCGCGCACACCATGCCGCGCCCCTCCACGCCGCCGATCAGCCGGTCGGCGGGAATGCGAAAATCCTCGAACACCAGCTCCGCGCTGTCGATGCCCTTGTAGCCGAGCTTGTGCAGCCGCCGCCCGACGCTGAAACCGGGCCCTTTCTCGGCCAGGAACATGCTCATGCCCTTGTGCCGCGGCTCGGCGGCCGGGTCGGTCTTGACCAGCAGGGCGAAGACGCTGCCCTCGATGCCGTTGCTGATCCAGGTCTTGGTCCCGTTCACCACATAGTCGTCGCCGTCGCGGCGGGCGATCATGCGGATCGCCTGCAGATCGGTGCCCGCATCCGGCTCGGTCAGCGCCAGACCGCCGCGCAGCTCCCCGGTGGCGAAGCGCGGCAGGAACGCCTGCTTCTGCGCCGACGTCCCCATGCGGTCCACGATGCGCGCCATGATGAGGTGCGAGTTGATGATCCCCGACACCGACATCCACACCGTCGCGATGCGCTCGATGATCTTGACGTAGGTGGACGGCCGCAGTCCCAGCCCCCCGTATTCGGATGGGATCACCGCGCCGAACAGCCCCATCTCCTTCATGCGCTCGACGATGTCGGCCGGGTACTCGTCGTCCGCCTCCAGCTGCATGGCGACCGGGCGGACGTGTCGCTCCAGGAAGCGATCGACCGAGTCGAGCACCAGCCGGTCCTGCTCCTCCTCGCCGGCCAGGTCGATCGGAGTGATGACGTTCATGAGGCGGCTCCTACGTGGTCCGGCCGTTTCGCGATCAGGCTCATGCGTTCGAAGGCGAGGAACACCGTCCCGTCCGCCTTCAGCCCCTCCGTCCGCGTCGTCACGATGCCCTGGCTCGGGCGGGAGCGGCTCTCGCGCACCGCCAGCACCTCGGACCAGGCGTAGATGGTGTCGCCGGGGAACACGGGGGCGGTGAGCTTGATGTCTTTCCACCCGAGGTTGGCGATGGCGTTCAGGCTCACGTCGTCCACCGTCATCCCCACCACGATCGCCAGGGTGAGCGCGCTGTTGACCAACGGCTTGCCGAACTCGGACCGCGCGGCGAAGTTGGCGTCGCAGTGCAGCGGATGGCGGTTCATCGTCATCAGGCTGAAGTTGATGTTGTCGGCCTCGGTGATGGTGCGGCCCGGCCAGTGCCGGAAGACGTCGCCAACCGCGAAATCCTCCAGATAGCGGCCGTGCCGGCCTGCCGCCGCGGTTATAGGGTCCACCCGGGTCTCCCGCCTATCCTTGTTGCGCAACGGCTACTCGGCGGGCGTACGCAGCGCGCCGGACGCCTCCTCGCCCTCCGCCCAGGGCGTCAGCGCCTCGAGCGGCTTGGCCCGCGACTCGACGCCGAACAGGCCGACCAGCACGGCCATCAGCAGCATCAGGCCGCCCACCAGCGCGACCACCCCCGTCACTCCCGTGGTGGCGAACAACGGCACGATCAGCTGCGGCGTGAGGATCGTCATCATGCGTCCGGAGGCGTTGCAGAACCCGGCGCCGCGCATGCGGATCTCCGTCGGGAACAGCTCCGGCACATACAGCGCGTAGCCGATCGCCACCACCACGTAGACCGCCGCCACCAGCAGGAAGCCGGCCAGGGTGATCAGCCACGGCTCGGTCATCTGCGGATAGGCCGCGCCGAAGACGATCACCAACAGGGAGAACGTCACCATGGTGCGTTTGCGCCCCCAGCGGTCCGCCAGCAGGTAGCCGACCAGCGCGCCGACCGGGCCGCCGAACATCATCAGCGTGGTGTAGTTGAGCGAGGTGACGATGCTCAGTCCCTGCTTGATCATGAAGCTGGGCATGAACGCGATGAAGCCGTACGTCGCCGTGTTGAGCGCGATCATCACGACGCTGCCGATCACCGTGCGCATCAGCATGCCGGCCGCAAACAGGTCCTTCAGTGAACCATGGCGCGGCGGCGTCGTGGGCACGACCCGGATCGGCGGCAAATTGCCGTCCGGCGCAACCTGGCGCTCGATGTCCCGCATCGCCGCCTCGGCTTCCGCCAGGCGGCCCTTGCTCTCCAGCCAGCGCGGCGACTCCGGCATCTTGCGCCGCAGCACGAAGACGAACAGGGCGCCCACGCCGACGATGACGAACATCCAGCGCCAGCCGAAATCCGGGATCACCACCCGGGCGACCAGCGCCGAGACGAACAGCGACGAGTTGGTGACGACCGCCAGCCCGGTTCCCCAGCGCCCACGGCTGAGCGGCGGCACGAACTCGCTGATGGTCACGTAGCCGACCACGATCTCCGCCCCCAGCCCGATGCCCATGACGAAGCGGGCCGCGATCAGCCATCCCATGGTGGGCGCCGCAGCGCCGGCGAGCGAGGCCAGGCCGAAGACGAGCAGGTTGACCTGGTAGGCGGAGCGCCGGCCGAAGCGGTCGCCGAACACGCCGGCCAGCGCGGCGCCGATCACCATGCCGGCAAAGGTGATAGAGATGAAGTTCGCGTTCATCGCCGAAGTCGACCAGCCGCTGGCCACCAGCGCGGCCAGCACGCCGCCCTGAAGATAGATGTCGAACGCGTCGAGGAACATCCCCGCGCCGATCAGGCTCACCAGTCCGTAGTGGAACCGCGAAACCGGCAGCCGGTCCAGGCGGGCGCCCGCATTCACCATGATCGTTGTCCCTTGCTAGCCGCTAACCGTGATGCCGAAGCGATCCTGAAATATGTCCGCCAAACGACGCCACTCCACGCCGCGGCGAACGAAGTGGAAGTCGCGGAAATCGATGATGGTGGAGGACAGGCCCTCCGTGTTGGCGTACTTCGCCCGGCCGCCATCCACCGCGATCGATGCCGCCGCATGGATCTCCGGTTCGATGTCCGCGAACTCGTACTTGCTGCCGCTCAGCGAACGGTTGGCCGACGAGCCGAACACGGCCACGCCGCGCGACAGGGCCAGCGCGGCCACCGCGTCATGCCAGGGCCCGGCGTTGATCAGCATGTCCAGCGTGCCGGCCTTGGTCGAGTTCTCCAGCACGAACGGGTCCACGTTGCGCAGCATCGGGTGGTCGGCCCGGAACGGCGCCACGATCGAGAACGGCAGGCCGTAGTCGCGCACGATCACCGGGGCGATCGCGTGGTGTTCGGCGGGCAGCACGTGCAGCGCATTCGACAACTCCGCCGTGCCGAACAGGCCGGACGGCTTCTCGTAGCTGCGGTTCTTGGCGGCGAAGATGGCGCGGATGGCTTGCGGCGTCGTGCCGATCACGGCGTACGCAACGTCAAGCGGCAGGATGGCCACGCCGCCGGCCTGCATCGCGTCCAGCACCCGCTCCGCATCGGCGGCGACATGGGCGGTCGGGGCGGCCTCCATCGTCTCAGACATCGTTTTCCTCTCGGGCGCTTTGGCGCGCCTTGTACGGACAAAGCGTAGCGGGCAGGCTCGACCGGCGTCAATCGCGCCGTCAGATGCGGCTGGCGATCTCGTCCACCCGCGCCAGCGCCGCTGGCGCATCCAGCGTCCAATCGAGCGTGTGGCTGGTCGGCGCCGCCTCGCCGGGAAAGGCGTCGACCCAGGCCGGCGCGCTGCGGCGGATCGCCAGATTGAGGATGCTGGGGTCGATGAAATGTTGCGGCAGCAGGTCGTAGATCGCCGTGCTCGGCCGGCAGAAGGCGACGTTGGCCAGGCCGGCGCCGTGCGGCCCCACGACGAGCCGGGCGCGACGGAACGCGGCGATCTGCTGCTCGAGACTCATTTCCGCCGGGGTAGCGATGATGAAGCCGCGGCGGCGTAGCCCGTCGACAAGTTCCGCCTCCCCGGCGGCGCGACGGTGATTGTCGCCGAGGCGGCTGACATGCAGCATGTCGGCATGCGCGCCATCGTCCGGCACGTTGCTGGCGAGTCTGTCGTGCATCGCCTGGAGGAGTTTGGAGTCCGCGAAGTCGGCGACGCCCACCGTGAGATTGCAGAACTCGGCCCGAGCGATGCGATATTGCCGGCCCGGCTCGATCATCGTGCGTGGATGCCGCGCGTGGCCCAGCAGCGACAGCGCCCGCTCGTGCGTCGGCAGCACCGGCAACATGGCCAGCCGCAGCTTGGCATGCGTGGCAGTCGCGTCGATGGCCGGCAGGGTATGATTGAGGAAATGATAGTGATTCCGCGACCACGCATCGCCGCAGACAAGCACCGGCAAATCGTCATCGATGTCGATGAGCGGCGCCGTGTGTTGGCTGACGGCTGCGATCTCCTCAGGCGCGCGATGGTAGTTGCTCTGCCGGATCACCCGGCCCTGGTGCAGCAGCAGCATCGTCGCGCCGTCGAGCACCACGTCGCGCAACCGCCAGCTGCGCAGCTGCACGTGCGCCATGGTCTCCCACTGTAGAAACGGGTTGCGTTCGGGCGAGGCGAGCGACTGGCCGATCCAAAGGGGCCGCCGCGAGGGACCGCAATCTTCGAGCAGGCGGCTGCTTTCGGCCACGTAGGCGATGTCGATCATCGCCGGGTCGCTCACTCCAGCGCGCGGTCGAGCAGCCGGACCGAATGCACCGCCGTGCGATCCGCCAGATCGGCGATCTGATGGCGGCAACTGGTTCCGTCGGCGACGATCAGGTCTTCCGCCGCGGCCTTCCGCACCGCCGGCAGCAGGCCCGCCTCCGCCATCGCGCGGGACGCGTCCTGGTTCTCCGCCGCGTAGCCGAACGCGCCGGCCATGCCGCAGCAGGAAGAAGTAATCGGCGCCACCTTCAGGCCCGGAATGCGCCCAAGCGTCGCCAGTCCGGCGGGGAAAGCCCCGAACGCCTTTTGGTGGCAGTGGCCGTGGACGTGCGCCGTAGCGTCGATCGGCCGCAGCGCGAGGTCGGGCGCGCGCGTCTGCAGAAATTCGCCGATCAGCATCGCCCGGCTGGCCAGGTCCCGGCTCTCGGCGCCGGGCAGCAGCGATGCGAACTCGTCGCGCAGGGTCAGCAGGCAGGACGGCTCCAGCCCGACCACCGGGCGGTCCCCGGCCAAGGCGGCCAGGGTGCGCCGCGCCTCCGTCCGCGCGCGGTCCACCATCCCGGCGGACAGGTAGGTGCGGCCGCAGCACAGCGGGCGGCCGCCATCGCCCGCAACCGTGGGCGTGAACCCGGCGGCGCGCAGCACACGCGCGGCGGCGCGCAGGTTCTCCGGCTCGAAGTAGCGGTTGAAGGTATCGGCCAGCAGCAGCACGTCGCCCTGTGCAGCAGCCTCCGTGTCGCGGAACCGGTCGCGCCGCCATTCCGGCAGCTTGCGCGTGGCGGCCAACCCCGCGACGCGCTCGCCGAGCCGCGCCAGTGCGGGAATGCGGTTGCGCAGGTTCACGAGCGGCGCCACCCGCGACGCGGCGCCGGCGTAGCGCGGCATGTGGGCGACCAGGCGTTCGCGCAACCCCGTTCCGTGACGGGCGGCGCGGGCGGCCAGCGCCTCGATCTTCATCTTCGCCATGTCCACGCCGGTCGGGCACTCGCGCCGGCACGCCTTGCACGACACGCACAGCGCCATCGCGTCCGCCACGTCGTCGCCGGCCATCGCGTCCGGCCCCAATTGGCCGGTCAGCGCCAGCCGCAGCGTGTTGGCGCGGCCGCGGGTGAGGTGCGTCTCGTCGCGGGTGATGCGGTACGACGGACACATCACGCCGGCGTCGAACTTGCGGCACGTGCCGTTGTTGTTGCACATCTCGACCGCAGCCAGCAGGCCCGCGCGCGCCCCGCCGGCGGCGGCTTGCGGCTGTTCCGACCAGTCCAGCACGGGGGTGAACGCCGGGTCCGCGGCGTAGGACGGTCCAAAGCGGAACAGCGTGCGGTCGTCCATGCGCGGCGGGCGCACCACGCGCCCCGGGTTGAGCGTGGCGGCCGGGTCGAACGCGTCCTTCACCGCCTCGAACGCGCGGACGATGCGGGCGCCAAACATGCTCTCGTGGAACTCGGACCGCACGATGCCGTCGCCGTGCTCGCCGCTGTGACTGCCCTTGTACTCGCGCACCAGAGCGAAGCATTCCTCCGCGATGGCGCGCATGGTCCGCACGTCGCCCGGGTCCTTCATGTTCAGCACGGGGCGCACGTGCAGGCAGCCGACGCTGGCGTGGGCGTACCAAGTGCCCTTGGTGCCGTGCCGCGTGAAGACGTCGTTCAGCCGCTCGGTGTAGTCCGCCAGGTCGGCCAGGTCGACGGCGCAATCCTCGATGAACGAGACGGGTTTGCCGTCGCCCTTCATCGACATCATGATGTTCAGCCCGGCCTCGCGCACCTCCGCGATGTCAGCCTGGAACCCCGGGTCGGTCGCGCGCACCACCGCGCCGGGGTAGCCGAGGTCGGCCATCGCCTCATCGAGTTCCTCCAGCTTGCGCAGCAGGGGCGCGTCCGCGTGGCCGTGGAACTCGACGAGCAGCAGGCTGTCCGGCTCGCCCAGCAGCATGCGGTCTATGGTGCGGCGGTAGATGGCGATGCCGCGCCCGAGGTCGATCATGGTGCGGTCGACCAGCTCGACGCCGTCCGGGTCCAGCGCAACCAAATGGCGGCTGGCCTCCATGGCGGCGCGGAAGGTCGGGAACTGGCAGATGCCGACCATCTTGCGCGGCAGGATCGGCTGCAGCTGCAACTCGAGCGCGGCGGAGAAGGCGAGCGTGCCCTCGCTGCCGACCAATAGGCGCGCCAGGTTCTCGCGGCCTTCGCGGCGGGCGCGCGGGGTCAGCACCTCGATGTTGTAGCCGCCGACCCGGCGCAACTGGTGCGGAAAGCGCGCGGCGATCTCGTCCGCCTCCGCAGCGCCCAGCGCCCGCAGTCGCTGCACCAGCGCGGCGATGGCGGGCGGCATCTCGCCCAGATTGTCCGGCAGGGCGCCGAAGCGGTGCGGCGTGCCGTCGGCCAGGATGGCGTCGATCGCGCGCACGTTGTCCGCCATCAGGCCGTAGCGGATGGACTTGGCGCCGCACGAATTGTTTGCGGCCATGCCGCCGATGGTGCAGCGCGCCTGGGTGGACGGGTCGACCGGAAAGAACATGCCGTGCGGCTTCAGCGCCGCGTTCAGGTGGGCGAGCACGATGCCGGGCTGCACCGTCGCCACAGCGCCGTCGATGCTTAGGACGGACCGAAGGTGCTTGCTGCAGTCCAGCACGATCGCGCGGTTGACCGTCTGGCCGCACTGGCTGGTGCCGCCGCCGCGGGGCAACACCGGCACGCCGCCGTCGCGCGCGATGGCCAGCACGGCCTGCACGTCTGCGACGGTGCGCGGCACCACCACGGCGAGCGGCTGCACTTGGTAGATCGACGCATCTGTGGAGTAGCGCCCGCGATCCGCCGCGCCCAGCAGGACGGCGCCCTCGACCTCGCGCCGCAGCCGGCCGGCGAGCGCCGCGTCAAGCAAAGGTCGGCGCCACGTCGACGGGTCGGGTGAAGCTCTGGTCCGGGCGCATCGCGAAAGCGGCGACCAGGCCGATCAGCATCAGGCCCATCGTGCCGAGGAAGGGCAGGGTCCAGCTTCCCGTCTGGTCGATCACCCAGCCGAACACCAGCGGCGACAGGATCGCCGCCACGGCGGACCCGGTGTTCATCAGCCCGCTGGCGGTGCCCGCGTGGGCGGGGGCTATGTCCATTGGGATGGCCCACATCGGCCCGATGGTGAGCTCCGCGAAGAAGAACGTGGCCGACAGGCAGATTGCCGCGACGACCGGGTCGGCGCTGAACAGGATGGGCACGGAGCAGAGCAGCGAGCCCGCCATGCCGACGATCACCAGATTGCGCCGGGCCACGATGAGGCTGCCGGTGCGGCGGAACAGCCAGTCGCTGATGAAGCCCCCTAGGGCGTCGCCCAGAACGCCGCCGGTGAACACCAGGGAGGCGAACAGGGCGGAGTTCTTGAGGTTGAGGTTGTAGTTGTGCAACAGGAATTGCGGCACCCAGGACAGGAAGGTCCACAGCGTCCAACCGTAGCAGAAATACACGAAGATGACGGGCGCCATGCGCCGCAGCAGCGGGCCCCAAGGCACCGGGTTGGCGGCGCCGCGGACGCGCTGCGGGGGCAAGGCGGCGAGCTGTTCCGGGGTGATGCCGGGGTGCTTGGTCGGGTCGTCGCGGAAGTAGGCGCACCATGCGATGACCCACAGCATGGAGGCGGCGCCCACCACCACGAAGGAGGCGCGCCAGCTGAAGTAGGCGATCAGCGCCACGACCAGCGGCGGCGTGATGGCGTTGCCGATGCGGGCGCAGGCGTGGGTGATGCCCTGCGCCCAGCCGGACTTGCCGCCGGGCAGCCAGGTCGCCATGGCGCGGGTGGCGACGGGAAAGGTGGCGCCCTCGCCGAAGCCGAGCAGCACGCGCACCGCGAGCAGCGCGTACAGCCCGTTGACGGCGCCGGTGAGCATGGTGGCGAGGGCCCAGATGGCGCCGCAGATGGTGAGGGTCCAGCGTGCGCCGAAGCGGTCGCCGAACCAGCCTCCGACCACCTGGAAGATGAGATAGGGGTAGCCGAAGACCGAGAAGGCCAAGCCGAGCTGGGTGTTGGTCAACCCCAGGTCCAGCTTGAGCGACTCGGCCGCGCTGCTGACGTTCACGCGGTCGACGTAGGTGATGAAATACATCGCGCAGAGCATCAGCAGGACGTTCGTGCTCACGTTCCGCCGGAACAGGTTGGCCATGGTCATTCCCTATCGCTTCTCCCTCTCCTTCTGAGAGAGGGTTGGGGTGAGGGGACGGACGCCGCAGGCTTCGTGCGCGGGACCCCTCACCCAACCCTCTCCCAGAGGAAGAGGGCTTTTAAGACAGCCAGGCCTCAAGCGGCTTTGGCGGCTTCCTGCTCGCTGCGTCGGCCGGCGAGCACGTCCATCGCGGCGGCGACCCCGCCCTGGCGGTGCGGCACGGCGGCGTCATGCAGGCCCATCTCGACGCCGGCCAGCGTGCCCATCAGCGCCAGGTCGTTGAAGTTGCCCAGATGGCCGATGCGGAACACGCGGCCCTTCAGCTTCGCCAAGCCCGTGCCCAGCGACATGTCGTAGCGGTCCAGCACCGTCGCCCGGAACGCATCCGCATCGTGCCCGTCCGGCATCATCACCGTCGTCAGCACGGGCGAGTGATCGCGCGGGTCGAGGCATAGCACCTCCAGCCCCCAGGCGCGCACTGCCGCGCGGGTGGCCTCGGCGTGGCGGCGATGGCGGGCGAACACGTTCTCCAGCCCCTCCTCCTGCAGCATCGCGAGCGCCTCGCGCAGGCCGTAAAGCAGGTTGGTGGACGGCGTGTAGGGGAAATACCCGGTCTTGTTCGAGGCGATCATCTCTGCCCAGTCCCAGTAGGACCGCGCCATGCCGCCCGTCTTGGATGCCGCCAGCGCCTTCTCGCTGACCGCGTTGAAACCCAGGCCCGGCGGCAGCATCAGCCCCTTCTGCGAGCACGCGACCGAGACGTCCACGCCCCACGCGTCATGCTTGTAGTCGACCGAGCCCAGCGAGGAGATGACGTCCACCATCAGCAGCGCCGGGTGGCCGGTGCGATCCATCGCCTCGCGCACGGGCGGGATGCGGCTGGTGACGCCGGTCGACGTCTCGTTGTGCACCACCATCACCGCCTTGATGGCGTGCGCCGTGTCGGCGGCCAGGTGCTGCTCGATGACCGCGGCGTCCACGCCGTGCCGCCAGTCGCCGGGGATGAAGTCCACCTCCAGCTTCAGCCGCGCCGCCATCTGGCGCCACAGCGTCGCGAACTGCCCGGTCTCCACCATGACCACCTTGTCGCCGGGGGACAGCGTGTTGACGATCGCCGCCTCCCACGCGCCGGTGCCGCTGCCGGGGAAGATGACCACGGGGCCGCTGGTCTGGAACACCGCCTGGCAGCCCTCCAGCACGGTGCGGCCCAGTGTCGCGAAATCCGGCCCGCGATGGTCCATGGTGGGCATGTCGATGGCTCGCAGCACCCGGTCGGGCACGTTGCTCGGCCCCGGAATCTGGAGGAAGTGCCGCCCGCTCTTGAATGCCATGTGTCTCGCCCAGTAGGTTATTTACCGGCTAAGGTGCGCCCGCGACGGGCCAGCGGCAAGCTTAGGCAACGCGGCGCTGCGGCTGCCGGGCCAGCAGCGGAACCACCTCCTCCGCGAACAGCGTCAGGCTGCGGGCGGTGTCGGCATAGCTCAACGGGCCGAGGCGGAAGGCGCAGATCACGCCGCCCACGCCCATCGCCTCGATCTCCGCCAAATCGGCCGCCACGGTCGCGGGGGCGCCGAAGATCAACGCCTGGCGCGGGTCGATCTTCGCCGCCGCGTGGTGGCCGCCGTGGCTGGCCATGGTGACGCCCTTCTCCGCCGCCACCCGGTTGCGCATCGCGGACCGGTGCTGGCCCATGGCGGTGAATGCGGCCAGGCCGGTCCGCTCCGCCTCGGCGTCGGTGTCCGCCACGAACACGTTGCGCCACACCCAGCTCTGCTCCAGCGCCGCCGCCAGGTGGGCGGCGCCGAAGCCCGCCGCCTGCGCCGCGCCACGCCAGGCGGCGATGCGGGCGCGGGTGGTCTCCGCGTTCTGCACGTTCATCAGGAACGGCTTGCCGGCCCGGCCCAGCTCGACCAGCGACGCCTCGCTGGCGGCCGCGTGGATGGTGAACGGATGCGGCCGGGTGAACGGGCGGGGCCGCAGAACTGGCACGTCCAAGTCCCAGAACCGGCCGTGGTGCTGGAAGGGGCCTTCGCTGGTCCACGCCTGCAGCACGATCGCGGTCGCCTCCTCGAACCGCGCCTGCGCCTCCGCCGCCTCGATGCCGAAACCCTGGTACTCGTAGATGTTGTAGGCGGTGCCGCGCCCGAGCCCGACCAGCAGGCGGCCCTTGCTGATGTGGTCGATCAGCGACAGCTGCTCCGCCAGGCGGATCGGATGGTGCAGCGACATCTGCGCCACCGCCAGCCCGATTCGGATGCTCGACGTCATGGCGGCGATGGCGGCGGCGAAGCTGACCGGGTCCACGTAGGCGCAGCTGCCGTCGAAATGGTGCTCGCCGAGCCAGACCGTGTCGAAGCCCAGCTGTTCGGTGAGGCGCACCTCGGCCAGAACCTCGTCCAGCACCTCGCCCTCGCGCGCGGGGTCGCGGCTTTCGGTGAACATGAAATTGCCGAACTTCATGGGTGGCCTCCGTTTGACTCGCCGCCGCGCCAGCACGAACGTCCAACTTCCAGGGAAGGAATGCAACGATGCGCGCGATGGTGGTCGGCGAACACGGGCTCGAGCTGCAGGACGTGCCGGCGCCGAAGCCCGGACCGGGCGAGGTGTTGGTGCGGGTGCGCGCCGCCGGGTTGAACAGGGCGGAGCTGGCGATGGCCGCCGGGCACGCGCATGGGCCGCTGGGCGGCAAGGGCGCGGTGATCGGGCTGGAGTGGGCCGGCGAGGTCGCAGGCGTGGGCGCCGGCGTGCAGGGGGTGCGCGAGGGCGACCGGGTGATGTGCTCGGGCGGCGGCGGCTATGCGGAGTATGCGGTGACCGATTGGGGCCGGGTCAGCCCGGTCCCGGCCAACAACATGGGCTGGGAGCAGGCCGCCACGCTGCCGATCGCCCTGCAGACCATGCACAACGCGCTGGTCACGAATGGGCAGATGAAGCCGGGGCAGGCGGTGATGATCCAGGGGGCCAGCTCCGGCGTGGGCCTGATGGGGTTGCAGATCGCGCGGCTGCTGGGCGCCGGGCTGGTGATCGGCACGTCCACCAACGCCGGTCGGCGGGCGCGGCTGGCGGAGTTCGGCGCCGGGCTGGCGGTGGACACCAGCGACCCGGCCTGGCCGGACGCGGTATTGGCGGCGACGGACGGCAAGGGCGTCGACCTGGTGGTGGACCAGGTGTCGGCAAGCGTGGCGAACGGCAACATGCGGGCGACGCGCGTGCTGGGCCGCATCGTCAACGTCGGGCGGCTTGGCGGCAACAAGGGCGAGTTCGACTTCGACCTGCACGCCACGCGGCGCATCGCCTACATCGGCGTCACGTTCCGCACCCGCAGCGTGGAGGAGGTGCGCGAGATCAACCGGCTGATGCGCGCGGATTTGTGGGAGGCGCTGGAGGCGGGCAAGCTCGCTTTGCCGATCGACAAGGTGTTTCCGCTGGAGCAGGCGGTGGAAGCCCAGGCGCACATGCGGGCGAACCAGCATTTGGGGAAGATCGTGCTGAGCGTGTGACTCCTTCCTTCTCCCTCTCCCTATGGGAGAGGGTCGGGGTGAGGGGCCTACGCGACGGAATTTGCCGCGTGGACCCCTCACCCAACCCTCTCCGAGAGGAGAGGGTTTTTGGCGGAAGTTTAGGTCGTGCTCACGTAGCCGAGACGCACGTCGCGCTGCACCGCGTTCGGATCGCGCTCCGCCGCCAAGCCCATCCCGCCGCCGCCGGGCATGCTGATCACAACGCGATCCCCGGCGGGGATGATCTGCAGCCCCTTCGGCGCCAGCGTCGCGCCCGACGCCAGCTTCACGCTTCCCAGCGCGCCGTCGCCGCCGCCATGCCGCCCGCGGGGCGCGAACTTCACCCGCTCGAACCCGGCGAACAGCCCGAACGCCGCGTCCTCCCGGCTGCCGATCTCCATCACCTGGCCCAGCCCGCCGCGAAACCGCCCAGCCCCGCCGGAATCCTGCCGAAGCTCCTTGCGCCACACCACCAGCGGGGTGATCGCCTCCGTCACCTCGACAGGCACGTTGCGCACGCCGCTGGGGAATGGCGTCGCGGACAGCCCGTCCTGCTGCGGCCGGGCGCCGGCGCCGCCGGAGTGGAAGCTCATCACCATGAACGGCGTGCCGCCCTCGGCGCCCACGCTGGTCAGCCCATGCCCGGCCACCAGTTTCAGCGTCCATAGATTGGACGTGCCCTCCGCCGGCACGCGGCCCGGCAGCGCCTGGTCCAGCGCGCCGTACACCACGTCCGGCAGCATGTGGCCCATCGTGGCGCGGGAGTACACCGCCGCCGGATAGGTCGCGTTCACGATGCAGCCCGGCGGCGCCTTCACCGTCACCGCCGCCAGCGTGCCCGCGTTGTTCGGAACGTAGGGCGCGACGACGCAGTTCACCCCAAACGTGGTGTACGCCTCAGTGTAGCAGAGCGGGCAGTTGATCGCGTAGGACGACATGCCGGACGTGCCCGTGTAGTCCACCTCGATGCTGTCCGGCCCGATCGTCACCCGCGCCACCAGGTCGACCGGCTGCTCGTAGCCGTCGATGCGCATGGCGGCGTCCCACGAGCCCTGCGGCAGCTTGCCGATCGCCTCGGCCATCGCGGCGCGGCTGCGGGTGATGATCATCTCCCCTAGCGTCTCCACTTCCGTCAGGCCGAACTCGCGCATCATCTCCACCAGCCGGCGGCTGCCGATCTCGTTGCAGGCGACCAGCGCGAACACGTCGCCGACCACCTGCACCGGCTCGCGCACGTTGGCGCGGATGATGTCCAGCAGGTCCTCGTTCATCACCCCTTCGCGGGCCAGCTTCATCAGCGGGATGAACAGCCCCTCGTGCCAGATCTGCCGCCCCTCCGGCGTCTGGCCGACGCCGCCCATGTCCACCAGGTGCGACGTGCAGGCGAACATCGCGACCATGCGGCCGTCGAGGAAAGTGGGCGAGACCACCACCAAGTCATACAGATGCCCGGTGCCCATCCAGGGGTCGTTGGTGACGTAGACGTCGCCCTCCTTCCAGCCCTCCACGGGGAAGCGCCTTAGGAAATGCCCAACCGAGGCCGCCATCGTGTTGATGTGGCCCGGCGTGCCTGTCACCGCCTGCGCCAGCATGCGGCCTTGCATGTCGAATACCCCGGCGGAGATGTCGCCCGCCTCTCGCGCCGACGTGCTGAACGCGGTGCGCACCAGCGTCTGCCCTTGCTCCTCCACCACCGACAGCAAGCGGTTCCACATGATCTGCAGTTCGACTTCCGAGATCATGCGACGCTCCTCTCGATCAGCAACTCGCCGGCGGCGGCGAGCTTGGCGGTGAAGCCGGGCGGCACAATGGTGGAGGTGCCGCTCTCCAGGATCACCGCCGGGCCGACCAGTCGGGCGCCGGGCGGCAGCGCGTCGCGGCGCCAGGTGGCGGCGTCCGCGACGATGCCCGTGGCCGGGTCGGCGACGCGTTGGCGGCCGGTGGGCGGGCCGGGCGGCGCGTCCGGCGGCAGGGCGGCGGCTTCGGGCAACGCGTGCGCCTCGGCCAGCGACAGGATCCAGGTGAGCGCCTCCACCTCCAGCCCGGGGATGACGCGGCCGTACAGCCGCGCGTAGGTGGCGTCGAACGCGGCGCGCAAGGCAACCGGGTCGACCGGGCCGTCGGGCAGCGGCACCGCCACCTCGTGGCCTTGGCCGCGATAGCGCATGAACCCGGTGCGCACCTCGTGCAGCACAGCCTCGGGCGCGCCGAGCCGCACCACTTCGGTCGCTTCGTCGCGCATCACGTCGAACAGCGCCCCGATCACGGCCGGGTCGATGTCGCCCAGGCGGACGAGTTGCGTGCGCACGACCTCGTAGCCGATCGGCGCGTCCAGGAAGCCCAGCGCGGAGCCGACCCCCGCGTCGGCCGGGATCAGCACGCGGTCGATGCCCAGCTTCTGCGCGAGACGGGCGGCGTGCAGCGGCGCCGCGCCGCCGAACGCGATCAGGGTGCGGCCGGCGGTGTCCTTGCCGTTCTCCACCGCGTGCACCCGCGCGGCGCTGGCCATCGTCTCGTCCACGATCTCCGCGATGCCGCGCGCCGCCTCCACCGCCGACATTCCCAGCGTAGCGCCGACCGAGGCCAGCACGGCGGCCTCCGCCAGCGCCGCGTCCAGCGTCACGGCGCCGCCGGCAAAACCCGCTGGGTCGATGCGGCCGAGCACGACGTCCGCATCGGTCACCGTCGCCGCCGCGCCGCCCCTGCCGTAGCAGGCCGGCCCCGGGGCCGACCCGGCGCTGTCCGGCCCGACCGCGATGCGGCGCAACGGGTCCACTCGCGCGATCGACCCGCCGCCCGCGCCGATCTCCACCATGTCGATCACCGGGATGCGCACGGGGATGCCGCTGCCGCGCACGAAGCGGTAGGCGCGGGCGATCTCGAAGTGGCGCGACTGCTGCGGGGTGTAGTCGTCGATCAGCGTCAGCTTCGCCGTGGTGCCGCCCATGTCGAACGCGATCGCGCGGGCGGCGCCGTTGCGCGCCGCCACGTGGCGGGCGAGGATCGCGCCGCCGGCCGGCCCGCTCTCCACCAGGCGCACCGGAAAGCGGCGCGCCGTCTGCACCGTGGTGATCCCGCCGGACGACATCATCAGCAGCAGCGGACAGCGTGCGCCGAGCGCGGCCAGGCCGTCCTGCATGCGCTGCAGGTAGGACGCCATCAGCGGCAACACGTAGGCATTGGCTACGGTGGTGGACGTGCGCTCGTACTCGCGGATCTCGCGGCACACCTCGGCGGAGATGCAGATGTCGAGGCCGGGCAGCTCCTCGGCCAGGATGTCGCGCGCGCGTTCCTCGTGCGCCGGGTTGACGTAGGCGTGCAGGAAGCAGATCGCCACCGACTGGATGTCGTGCGCGCGCAGCACGGGCGCCAGCGCGCGCACCGCGGCCTCGTCGAGCGCCAGAAGCACGGCGCCGTCGGCGGCCAGGCGCTCGGGCGCTTCCAGCCGCAGGTCGCGCTCCACCAGCGGCGTAGGGCGCTCCATATACAAGTCGTATTGCTCGAAGCGGTGCTCGTAGGCGATCTCGAGCGAATCGCGGAAGCCCTTGGTCGTGACCAGCGCGGTGCGCGCGCCCTTGCGCTCGATCAACGCGTTGGTGGCCAGGGTTGTGCCGTGTATTACCAGGTCCAGGGCGGACGCCGGCAGGCTCGCCTGGGCGAGAATTGCGGCGGCGCCGTCCAGCACGGCCCGTTCGGGCGCCTCCCCGGTCGTGAGCAGCTTGGTGGAAAGCAATTGGCCGCCCTGGTCCAGGACGACGTCGGTGAAGGTGCCGCCGATGTCGACGGCCAGCCGGTTGGCGCCTGCCATGCCCGGCTTTAGCGCCCTTGGAACACCGGGCGGCGCTTCTGCATGAACGCGGTGCGGCCCTCGGTGTAATCGGCGCTGTCGAAGCAGGTGGCGATGGCGGCGGCGACCGCGTCCATGTCGCGATCGGCCGGGTCGCGCTGCGTGTTGTTGACGATCAGCTTCATGCCGGTCACCGACAGCGGCGCGTTGCCGGCGATGGTGCGGGCCAGCTTGCTCACCGTGTCCTCCAGCGCGTCGACGGGCACGACGCGGTTCACCAGGCCGATGCGCTGCGCCTCGGCCGCGTCGATGCGCTCGCCGCTGAACAGCATCATGCGCGCGTTCGCCTGGCCGACCAGCGAGCTCAGCCGGCCGATCGCGTCCAGGCTGTAGGCAATGCCTAACTTCGCCGCAGGGATGCCGAACGCGCTGTCGTCGGACGCGATGCGCAGGTCGGCCAGCATGGCGATGGCCAGCCCGCCGCCCAGGCAGAAGCCGCGGATGCGGGCGATCACCGGCTTGGGGAAGGCGGCCAGGCTGGCGCGGCCGGCGCCGGTCAGGCGGTCGTACTCGCGCTGCGCGTCGGCGTTGTTGCGCTTCTCGCCGAACTGGCTGATGTCGGCGCCCGACACGAACGCCTTGTCGCCGGCGCCGGTCAGCACGACGACGCGGACAGCGTCGTCGTGCGCCCAACCGTCCAAAATGGCGCTCACCGCCTCCCACATCTCGACGGACATGGCGTTGCGCTTCTCGGGCTGGTTGAAGGTGAGCAGGCCGACGCCGTCCGTCACCTCCGCCAGCATTTTACCCGATGCGTAAATCATTGTGCGGACCCTTCTGCGCGCATGGCGGCGATCTCCTCCGGCGTGAGCCCAGCCTTGGTCAATATGGCGTCGGTGTCGGCGCCCGGGTCAGGCGTGGCGCTGCGGATCGCCTTGCTGACGCCCGAAAAATTCAGCGGCGAGGCGACCAGCGACAGTTCGCCCAAGCGGGGGTGCGTAACCGGCGTGGCGATGCCGAGATGCTGCACCTGCGGGTCGGCGAACACCTGGTCGATGCTGTTGATCGGGCCGCAGGGGATGCCGGCGCCCTCGAACAGCTCAACCCAGTGCGCGGAGGGCTGCGTGCGGGTGATCTCGCTGATTGCGGCGTTGATCGCCTTGCGGTCGGCGCTGCGGCCTTCCTGGTTCTTCCACTCCGGCTTGTCGAGCCAGTCGGGACGTTCGATCGCCTCGCAGAAGCGCTTGAACATGCGGCCGGAACTGGCGGCGATGTTGATGGCGCCATCGGCCGTGGGAAACGCCCCCGTGGGGATGCCGGTCGGGTGGTCGTTGCCGGCCTGGCCCGCCACCTCGCCGCGCATCAGCCAGCGGGCGGCCTGGAAGTCCAGCATGAACACTTGCGCCTCCAGCAGGCTGGTGGTGACCCAGCGGCCCTTGCCGGTGCGGTAGCGATCGAACAGCGCGGTCATGATGCCGAGCGCCAGCAGGTTGCCCGCGGTCAGGTCCGCGATGGGCACGCCGACGCGCACGGGGCCCTGGCCCGGCAGCCCGGTGATCGACATCAGCCCGCCCATGCCCTGCGCGATCTGGTCCACCCCGGCGCGCGCGCCGTACGGGCCGTCCTGGCCGAAGCCGCTGATGCTGCCGTAGACCAGCCGCGGGTTGATTGCGTGCAGGTCGTCCCACGCGATGTGCAGCCGGTGCTTCACGTTCGCGCGCATGTTCTCGACCAGCACGTCCGCCTGGGCCGCCAGCCGCATGAACGCGGCGTGACCGGCGGTGGACTTCAGGTCCAGCCGGATGGTGCGCTTGTTGCGGTGCAGGTTCTGGAAGTCCGGCCCGTCGCGGTTGCCGGCGATGTCTTCCCCCGTGCCCGGCGGCTCCACGCGGATAATGGAGGCGCCCCAATCGGCCAGGTGGCGCACGCAGGTGGGGCCGGCGCGGGCGAGGGTGAGATCGAGCACAGTAAGGCCCGCCAGCGGCAGCGCGTGGTCATCGTCGGACATGCCGAACCCTCTCCCGAAGCAACCCCCGTGATATCCCCCGCGATGCGAGGCCGCAACCTTGGCGCGGCGGCATGGGCGTTGCACGATGCGGCCTGTTCGAGGGGAAACGCCATGCCATTCGCCACCGCCAGCGACGGGGTCCGCCTGCACTACGAGGAGACCGGGAGCGGCGCGCCGCTGATCTTCGTGC
Source organism: uncultured Acetobacteraceae bacterium (assembly GCA_964242925.1). Taxonomy (GTDB): domain Bacteria; phylum Pseudomonadota; class Alphaproteobacteria; order Acetobacterales; family Acetobacteraceae; genus LMUY01. The sequence continues at coordinate 7,153 of CAXTBW010000005.1, read as the reverse complement.
ACGAGTTCGCCGGCGACCACCGCAGCTGGGAACTGCAGATGCAGCATTTCGGCCGCCGCTACCGCGCCATCGCCTACGCCGCCCGCGGCTACACGCCGTCCGACGTGCCGGAGAGCCCGTCCTCCTACAGCCAGGCGCAAGCCGCCGACGACATCCTGGCCGTGCTGGACCATCTCGGCATCGATCAGGCCCATGTCTGCGGGTTGTCGATGGGCGGGTTCGCCACCCTGCATTTCGGCTTCCGCCACCCGGGCCGCGCGCTGTCCCTGTGCGTGGCCGGTTGCGGCTACGGCGCCGAGCCGGACCGGCGCGAGCAGTTCCGCGCCGAGGCCGACACCATCGTGGCGTTCCTGCGCACCCAGGGCATGGCCGCGTTCGCCGAGAAGTACGCCTTCGGCCCGACGCGCGTGCAGTTCCTCGCCAAGGACCCGCGCGGTTTCGCCGTGTTCCAGCAGGCGCTGGCGGAACATTCGGCGCTCGGCTCGGCCAACACCCAGCTCGGCTGCCAGAAGGAGCGTCCGTCGCTGTACGAGCTGACCGGCGAGATGGCGAAGCTGGCCGTGCCGACGCTGGTGCTCACCGGCGACGAGGACTGGCCGTGCCTGGCGCCGGGCCTGCTGATGAAGCGCACGATCCCGTCGGCCGCGCTGGCCGTGATGCCGAATTGCGGGCACACGATCAATCTCGAGGCGCCCGACATGTTCAACCATATCGTAGGCGAGTTCCTGGCCCAGGTGGACGCCGGCCGCTGGCCCGAGCGCGACCCGCGCGCGCTGTCCGCATCAATCGTAGGTATGCAGAAGTAGGCTGCCCCTACTTCCCTCTCCCTCTCCCGCTTGCGGGAGAGGGCCGGGGTGAGGGGAGCCGCGCACTCACCAGGGCACCGTCTCCCCCAGGTAGTTCAAATACCGCACGCCCGGCTTCCCAGCCTGCGCGACCAGCGTGTCCACCACGCCGGGGATGCTCGTGCCGATATCCAGCGTCGCGTTCGGCCCGCCCATGTCCGTGCGCACCCACCCGGGCGCGATCACCACCACGCTGCGATCGCCGCCGCTCCGCACCGCGAAGCTGCGCATCAGCGTGTTCAGCGCCGCCTTGCTGGCCCGGTAGACCTCCCACCCGCCGCGGTCGTTGTTCGTCACGCTGCCCAGCCCGGACGACATCGCCCCGATCGTGCCGCCGGCCGGCACCAGCCCTTGCAGCGCCTCGATGCAGCGCATCGGGCTGAGCGTGTTGGTGATCATTACCCGGGTGAACTCCTCCGTGCTGACCTCGGCGACCGTCTCCGCCGCGCCGTTCGACACCCCAGCGTTCACGAACAGCAGGTCGAACCGCCGCGCCGACAGGCGGCCTCGCAACGACTCCAGCCCCGCAGCATCAGTGATGTCCAGCGTCTCGACCACGAGGTTGGCGTGCTTCTCCGCCAGGTCGTGCAGCCCGGTGCGCGACGATCCGCGCACGGTCGCCACCACGTCCCACCTGCGGGCGAGATATTCCGCCGCCATCGCCAGGCCGAGGCCGCGCGAGGCGCCGAGGATCAGGGCAGTCTGCGTCATGATGCGTCTCCGTAAAGGCGGGTGTAGGCAAGCGTGCAGTCTCGAGATAGGGTTTCGCCCAGCCGACCCACAGAGGCCGGCAGGGAGAAGGCGACATGGCAGGCGAAGGCGACCCGCGCACGCTGTTCGAGAAGATCTGGGCCCGGCACACCGTGCTGGAGCGTCCGGACGGCCAAACCTTGCTGTACGTCGACACCCACCTGGTCCATGACGGCTCGGGCCCCGCCTTCCGCCGCTTGCGCGAGCGCGACCTGCCGGTCCGCGCCCCGGCGCGCACCTTCGCCACGCCCGACCATTACGTGCTCACCTCCAGCCGCGACGTGGCGGACATTCCGGACCTCGAACGCCGGGGCATGGTGGAAACGCTGTCCGAGAACACAGCGCGCAACGGGGTGACGCTGTTCGGCCTGAACGACCCGCGTCAGGGCATCGTCCACATCGTCGGCCCCGAGGAGGGCATCAGCCAGCCGGGCGCGCTGCTCGTCTGCGGCGACAGCCACACCTCCACCCACGGCGCTGTCGGCGCGCTGGCGTTCGGCATCGGGTCGTCCGAGGTGGAGCACGTGCTGGCCACGCAGACCCTGTGGCAGCGCAAGCCGAAGACGATGCGCGTGTTCGTGGAGGGCGCGTTGGACCCGGGCGTCACCGGCAAGGACGTCATCCTCGCGATAATCGCCCATATCGGCGCGGCGGGCGCCACCGGGCACGCGATCGAGTATGCGGGGAGCGCGATACGCGGCTTGTCGATCGAGGGCCGGTTGACGCTGTGCAACATGTCGATCGAGGCGGGTGGCCGCGCCGGCATGGTGGCGCCGGACGAGACGACCTACGCCTACCTGAAAGGCCGCCCCTACGCCCCGAAAGGCGCCGCCTGGGACGAGGCGGTGCAGCGCTGGCGACGCTTGCCGACCGACGAGGGCGCGGTGTTCGACACCGAGGTCACGCTGGACGCCGCCGCCATCGCCCCGATGGTCACCTGGGGCACCAGCCCGGAGAACGCGCTGCCCATCACCGGCGCCGTTCCCGACCCGGCGAACGAGCCAGACCCCGAGCGCCGCGCGTCGATGCTGCGCGCGCTTGACTACATGGGCCTGGCGCCCGGCGTGCGCCTGGCCGACGTGGCGGTGGACCGGGTGTTCATCGGCTCGTGCACCAACAGCCGCATCGAGGATCTGCGCGCCGCCGCCGCCGTTGCGAAGGGGCGGCGCGTGGCGGACGGCGTTATAGCCTGGGTGGTGCCGGGCAGCGGGCTCATCAAGCTGCAGGCCGAGGCGGAGGGGCTGGACCGCGTGCTGACCGACGCCGGATTCGAGTGGCGGCAGGCCGGCTGCTCCATGTGCCTGGGCACCAACGGCGAGATCGTGGCGCCCGGGCAGCGCTGCGCCTCGACCTCCAACCGCAACTTCGTCGGCCGCCAGGGGCCGGGCGCGCGCACGCACCTGATGAGCCCGGCCATGGCGGCCGCGACCGCGATCACCGGACGACTGACGGACTTTCGCGCGCTGGGCGCCGCATGACGCCCTTCATCGCGCTGACGGCGTCGGCGCTGCCGATCGCGCAGCCGAACTTCGACACCGACCAGATCATACCCGCGCGCTTCCTCAGCCGCGACCGTGATCTGGGCCTGGCGGAATGCCTGTTCCGCGATCTGCGCTTCGACGGGAACGGCGCCGAACGGCCGGATTTCGTGCTCAACCAGCCGGCGTTCCGCGAGTCGCGCATCGTGGTGGGGGAGCGGAACTTCGCCTGCGGATCGTCGCGCGAAAATGCGGTGTGGGCGCTGTTCGACTACGGCTTCCGCGTCGCCATCGCGCCCAGCTTCGGCGACATCTTCCGCAACAACTGCCTCAAGAACGGCATGTTGCCGGTGGCGTTGCCCGCTGCCGTGGTCACGGACCTGCTGGACCAACTGGCCGCTTCGCCCGGCGCGCAGGTTGCCGTCGACTTGCCCTCGCAGACCGTCACCCTGCCGGACGGCGCGCAGCACGGCTTCGACATCGACCCGTTCGCCAAGCACTGCCTGCTGAACGGCGTCGACGAGATCGGCTTTACCCTGGAGCACGCGGCCGAGATCGCCGCGTTTGAAAATCGCTACGGACGGGAGAACGCGGCATGAAGATCGCAGTGTTGGCAGGCGATGGCATCGGGCCCGAAGTGACGGCGCAATCGGTCAAGGTGCTGCGCGCGCTGGCCGGCAACCGGTTGGACCTGCAGATGACGGAAGCGCCGATCGGGCAGGCCGGCGTGGACGCCGCCGGCGTGCCGCTGCCGGACGAGACGCTGGCGCTGGCCGGCGCTTCGGACGCGATCCTGTTCGGCTCGGTTGGCGGCCCGACGGACGAGATCCCGGACCGAACCAAGCGGCCCGGTGCGGGGTTGCTGAAGCTGCGCAAGCAACTCAGCCTGTTCGCGAACTACCGCCCGGCGATGCTGTTCGACGAGCTGATCGGCGCGTCCACGCTGCGGCCCGAGATCGTCGCCGGGGTGGACATGCTGATCCTGCGCGAGCTGAACGGCGACTTGTACTTCGGTGAACCGCGCGGGGTGCATATGGAGGACGGCAAGCGCGTCGGCATCAACACGATGCGCTACAGCGAGGACGAGATTGCCCGCATCGCGCATGTCGGGTTCAAGGCGGCGCGGGTGCGGCGGGGCAAGCTGTGTTCGGTCGACAAGGCGAACGTGCTGGAGACGATGCAGCTGTGGCGCGAGGTGGTGATGGAGGTCGGGCGCGAATACCCCGACGTCGAACTGTCGCATCTGTATATCGACGCCGCGTGCATGCAGTTGATTCGCGCGCCCAAGCAGTTCGACGTGATCGTCACCGGCAACGTGTTCGGCGACATCCTGTCGGATGCGGCGGCGATGCTGACCGGGTCGATCGGCATGCTGCCCTCCGCGTCGATGGGCGCCGGGACCCTGGGCCTGTTCGAGCCGGTGCACGGATCGGCGCCCGACATCGCCGGTCGCGATATCGCCAACCCGCTGGCTTCGATCCTGTCGTCGGCGATGATGCTGCGGTATTCGCTAGGCCTGCCAGAGGAGGCGAACCGCGTCGAACGCGCCGTCCGCAGCGTGCTGGCCGCCGGCTACCGCACCGGGGACATCATGCAGGAGGGAACCCGCCGCGTCGGCACGGCGGAGATGGGCGACGCGGTGGCGGCCGCGCTGGACCTCGCGGCGTGAGGCGCCCCCATACCGTCCCCCGCACCGTCATGCCAAGGCTTGACCCTGGTGTCTACGGGGCGCCGACGCCAAAGCGGTTCCGCATCTCGACGCGACGGGCCGGCGCTGCTTGGGCGCCGTGGATGCCAGGGTCAAGCCCTGGCATGACGGTGTTGACGATATTGACGTTGGCGCTCCTTGCCCTCCCAGCGCGCGCGGCTGAGCCGGTCGAGCGTCATCAAGTCGCAATTGGAACCGCCTCATTAGGCCTGACCTACCTGCCGGTGATCATCGCGGAACGCAAAGGCTACTTCAAGGACGAGGGCCTCGACGTCGAGATCAGCGCGTTCCCCGGCGGGTCCAAGGCGCTGGAGGCGCTCATGGGCGGCAGCCTGGACGTCGTGTCGGGCGCCTACTCCAACACGCTCACCATGGCGGCCAAGCACCAAAGCCTGGTCGCGTTCGTCCAGGAAATCCGCTGCCCCGGCTTCGCGCTGGAAGTCTCCAAACGCCGGCTCGCGGCCTACAAGACGGCCAAGGACCTGAGCGGACTTAACGTCGGCGTCAGCGCCCCCGGGTCCAGCACGCACATGGTGCTGAACTTCATCCTCGCGAAGGCCGGGCTCGACCCGGCGGACGTCTCGGTCATCGGCGTCGGCACCTCCGCGGGCGCCGTCGCGGCCATGCGCTCCGGCCAAATTGACGCCATGATCAACAGCGACCCCGTGCTCACCATCCTCGAGTCCAGCGGCGACTCGACGGACATGGTCGACATGCGCACCCCCGCCACCAGCGAGGCGGTTTTCGGCGGCCCCTATCCGGAGGCCAGCGTCTACACGACCACCGCCTACGTCGCGAAGAACCCGCACACCGTGCAGGCGATCACCAACGCGGTCGTGCGGGCGGAGCGCTGGATGGCGGCCGCCACCCCCGACCAGATCGCCGACGCGCTGCCCGAGGAGTACCTGCTCGGCAATCGCGCGCTCTACCTGAAGGCCATGGGCGCCATGCGGACCTGCTACTCGCCTGACGGCCTGATCACGCCCGAGGCGGCGGCGACCGTGCTGAAGGTGCTGAGCGCATTCGACGCGGGCGTGCGCAACGCGAAGATCAAGCTGGAGGCGACCTATGACAACAGCTTTGTCCAGCGCGTTCCGCCCACCGCCAACTGAGGCCGCCGAACCCGCAATCGCCTTCGAACACGTCACCTGCCGCTTCGCCGGCGCTAAGGGGGCGGCGGCCTATACCGCGATCTCGGACGTCGACCTGGTCGTTGCCGCGCACGAGTTCGTCGCCGTCGTGGGCCCGACCGGCTGCGGCAAGTCGACCCTGCTCAACGTCGCCTCCGGCCTGCTGCGCCCTTCCACCGGCCAGGTGCGCATCTTCGGCCACCCGCTCGCCGGGCTGAACCGGCAAGCGGCCTATCTGTTTCAGGCGGACGCGCTGATGCCTTGGCGCACCGCGCTCGACAACATCATGGCGGGGTTGCTGTTCCACCGCGTGCCGCGCGCGGAGGCGGTGGCCAAGGCGCGCGACTGGCTCGCCCGCGTCGGGCTGCGCGCGCACGCCGACCGCTTCCCGCACCAGATGTCCGGAGGCATGCGCAAGCGCGTGGCTCTGGCGCAGGCGCTGGTGTTGGACCCGCCAATCCTGCTGATGGACGAGCCGTTCAGCGCGCTGGACGTGCAGACCCGGCAGTTGATGGAAGACGAGCTGCTGGCGATCTGGCAGGCGGACCGCAAGTCGGTTATCTTCGTAACGCACGATCTCGAGGAGGCGATCTCGCTCGCCGACCGCGTCGTCGTATTGGCCGCCGGGCCCGGTACGCGCCCGGTGGCGGAGTTCACGGTCGACCTGCCGCGCCCGCGCGAGGTGTCGGAGATCCGGCTGACGCAGCATTTCCTGGAGCTGCACACCGCGATCTGGCAGGTCCTCAAGAAAGAGGTCCTGAAAAGCCATGCCGACAGCCAAGGATAGGCCGCCGCGTTCGGTGCTTGGCTTGCAGCTCGCGCTGCTGGTGGGCGTGTTCGCGCTGTGGTGGGTGCTGGTCACGACCGACATCCTGCCGCAGTTCTTCTTCGGCGACCCGGTCGGCGTGCTGGAGCGCCTGGTCCGCTGGTTCACCAGCGGCACGATCTGGCGGCACCTCGCCAACACGCTGCTCGAGACCCTGCTCGGCTTCGCGATCGGCTCGGCGTCGGGGCTGGTCGCCGGGCTCTGGCTGGCGCTCAGCCCGACCACGGCGCGCGTGCTGGACCCGTTCATCAAGGCCGCCAACTCGATGCCGCGGCTGATTTTCGCGCCGATCTTCGCGCTGTGGTTCGGGCTCGGCATCTGGTCCAAGGTGGCGCTGGGCGTGACGCTGGTGTTCTTCGTGGTGTTCTTCAACGTGTTCCAGGGCGTGCGCGAGGTCAGCCCCGTGGTGCTGGCCA